>DATAYY010000022.1:0-87493 GCA_036272325.1 Caldimonas sp.
CTTGTCGGGGTTGTTGATGAAGTAGGGCGAGAGATAGCCGCGATCGAACTGCATGCCCTCGACGACTTCGAGCTCGGAAGCGAGCGACTTGCCGTCCTTGACGGTGATGACGCCTTCCTTGCCGACCTTGTCCATCGCATCGGCGATGATCCTGCCGACCTCTTCGTCGCTGTTGGCCGAGATCGTGCCGACCTGCGCGATTTCCTTGCTGGTCGTGGTCGGCTTGGACTGTTTCTTGAGCTCCTCGACGAGCGCGGTGACCGCCTTGTCGATGCCGCGCTTCAGATCCATCGGGTTCATCCCCGCGGCGACGTACTTCATGCCTTCACGGACGATCGCCTGCGCGAGCACCGTCGCCGTCGTCGTGCCGTCACCGGCGATGTCGCTGGTCTTGGAAGCGACTTCCTTGACCATCTGCGCGCCCATGTTCTGGAGCTTGTCCTTGAGCTCGATTTCCTTGGCGACCGAGACACCGTCCTTGGTGACCGTCGGGCCGCCGAACGAACGCTCGAGGACCACGTTGCGGCCCTTCGGGCCGAGAGTGACCTTGACCGCGTTGGCAAGGATGTTCACACCCTCGACCATGCGCGAACGGGCGTCGCCGCCGAATGAAACGTCTTTTGCTGCCATGTCTGACTCCTGATACTTCTGCTGATTACTTCTCGACGACCGCGAAGATGTCTTCCTCGCGCATCACCAGGAGCTCGTCGCCGTCGACCTTGACGGTCTGACCGCTGTACTTGCCGAACAAGATGCGGTCGCCGACCTTGACATTCATGGTCGTGATGTCGCCGCGCTCGTTGCGCTTGCCGGGGCCGACCGACAGCACTTCGCCCTGGTCGGGCTTTTCTGCGGCGTTGTCCGGAATGACGATTCCGGAGGCGGTTCGGGTTTCCTGCTCCACGCGCTTGACGACCACGCGGTCGTGCAACGGACGAAGTTTCATGGGGGCTCCTTGAGGGCTCGAGACTGAGGGGACAACCTGCCGGCCTTCCGCCGGGGACGGGTTGAGCTATTAGCACTCGCCAAAGCTGAGTGCTAGCAGGAGCATTATAGGGAGCGCCGACGGCGTTTCAAGAGCAGGGCGTCTGCATGGTGACAGCGGCCCAGCCCCGGCCTCGCTAGAGTCCGGTCGTGCCTCGCGCCCTGATCGCCCTCGACGCCGATGGCGTCCTCCTCGACTTCCACCGCGGCTACGCCGGCGCGTGGCAGCGTGCCTTCGGCGCCGCCCCCGCCGAACGCGACCCGCTCGCCTATTGGCCGATGGATCGCTGGCAGGTCGAACGCCTCGACGAGGAGCGTCGCGCGCACTTCAGGCGCCATTTCGATGCCGAGTTCTGGGCCTCGGTGCCGGCCATCGAGGGCGCGCTGGAGGCTTGCCACCGTCTTCACGACGCCGGCTTCGACCTCGTCTGCGTCTCGGCGCTCGACGCCGAGCACGAGGCGGCACGCCTGAAGAACTTGCGCGACCATGGCTTTCCGATCGAGCGCGTCATTGCAACCGGCAATGCCGCCGGCGAGCGCAGCCCCAAGGCGGACGCGATCACCGTCCTTGCCCCGCAAGCGTTCGTCGACGATTACCTGCTGTACTTTCGCGGCGTCCCGCCCGAAGTCCACACGGCGCTTCTCCTGCGTGCGCCGAACGGCAGTCCGAACGCAGGGCCCGAGCTCGCGCTCGCGCGTTCGGTGCATCAGGACCTGCCGGAGTTCGCCGAGTACTGGCTGTCGCGCTGACGGGCGCTCAGACGGGCGACTTCACGACGGCTTCGATCCGATCGCAGGCGATTCAGGCGATGGCGACGGATCCGGCTCCTCGCCGTCGCGCGGCTTCGCTTCGATGCCATAGGCATCGCTCGCCCAGGCACCGAAGTCATTGTTCCGGCATCGTGGGCTGCAGAACGGTCGGTCCGGGTTGCCCGGCGCATAGACCGATTCGCCGCCGCAGCCCGGGCAACGGACGAGGCGCGGGCGAAAGGGCCGTTCGCTCATGCGCAAAGGGTCAGCTCGAAGCTGCTGTCCTCCTCGCTGGCGCGAAGCCGCCCGTCGGCCTCCTGGCGCATCAAGCGGACGAGCACCATCAGGCGATGGCCGCTGATTTCGGGGACGAGCTGCAGCGCCTTCTCGAGCCGCACTCGCAACAGGCGGTAGAGGCGGCCGGCGGGCAGGCTCTGCGAGTACTGGCCGGCGTGCGCGACGACTTGCTGCGGCGCTCCGGAATCGCGCAGGACGCCGAGCAGCACCTGCAGCGCCTCGGCGAGCGGCATCAGCGAGCCGACCCATTGAACGAGGTCGGCGCGACGCCTCCTGGCATCGAGTTGCTGCCACGCGTAGTACGCGGGCAGGTCGAATTCGCAGGTGCCGCCGGGGATGCTGATCCGGCTGCGGATGCTCATCAGCCATTCGTTGGCGGTCAGCGTCGCACCCGCCTTGCCGGCGACCTGGTTGAGGCGCGCGAAGGCGCCGTCGATCCGCTCGAGCACGTCCTCGAGCGTCGCTTTCGAGATCGACGGGTTGCCGCGATAGGCGAGGAACTGCTGGCGATGCTTCTCGAGCTCCTTGAGAAGGTCGGACTTCAGGTCGGCGCGCGAGCCGACGTCCATGATCTCGAAGATCGTCGCCAGCGCGTGGTGGTGGTCGACCGGCGCGTCGCGCTCGATCAGCTGGCCGAGCCGGTCGAACAGATGCTCGAGACGGAGCATCGTGCGGATGCTCTCGTTGAAAGGGTATTCGTAGACGATCAAGGCGAGGAGGCGGGTCGTGGGCCGCCGGGGCGGCATCGTCCTGGGACCGGTGGCCGCGCGGATTGTTTCATAGCGAATCGGCTGCTCGCCGACGACTCGTCAAGCCCCTGATCGAGCCGCGATTCTCCAAAGCCGGTGCACTTCTTCCGCGAGCTCGGCAAGCGAGATCCCTTGGTTGTGGATCACTGCATCGGCGCCGGCGCGCCGCTCGCGACGGGTCGCCTGCTGGGCGATGACTGCCCGTGCCGCAGCCTCGCTCCAGCCGGGCCGGGCGGCGACGCGCTCGACCTGTTTTGCTTCGTCGCAATCGACCACCCAGACCGCGTCGACGCGGCTGCGCCAGCGACCGGATTCGATCAGGAGCGGCACGTCGAACACGAGCGCCGGCGCATCGGCAGGCGCGGTGTCGGCCTCGCGCTCGGCCTCGGCGCCGATCAGCGGATGGAGGATGCCTTCGAGACGGTTGCGCGCGCCGCTGTCATTGAACGCCGCCAGACGCATCCGCGGACGATCGAGGCTGCCGTCGGCGGCGATGAAGTCGGCGCCGAAGGCGGCACGGATCGCGGCGATCGCGGCGCCCCCCGTCACCGTCAGGCGGCGCGCGATCAGGTCGGTGTCGATCACGACCGCACCGAGGCTCGCGAGCATCGTTCCGACGGTGCTCTTGCCGCTGCCGATGCCGCCGGTCAGGCCGAATCGCAACCGTGCCATCGCGTCTCAGCGATCGTCAGTGTGGCCAGCGCATCCAGTCGAGCACGCGCTCGGGCCCGGCGAACATGACGACGAGGCCGGCTCCGACCAGGAACGGACCGAACGGGACATAGCGGCCCTCGCGCAATGCCGCCGACATCTTCATGCCGATGCCGACGATGGCGCCGATGACCGACGCGCCGAGGAGGATCGGCAGGATCATCTTCCAGCCGAGCCAGGCACCGAGCGCGCCAAGCAGCTTGAAGTCGCCGAAGCCCATGCCCTCCTTGCCGGTCGTGAGCTTGAAGACCCAGTAGATCGACCAGAGCGAGAGGTAGCCGGCGATGGCGCCCCACACGGCGTCGGACAGCGCAACCGTCCAGCCGAGCGCGGCGGCGGTGATGCCGACCCAGAGCAAGGGCAGGGTCAGGTTGTCGGGAAGCAGCGTGGTGTCCCAGTCGATGCCGGCGAGGGCGATGAGCGTCGCGCAAAACGCGCACCAAAGCAAGGCGACCGGCTCGGCACCGAACCGCCAGCCGACCAGCGCGAACAGCGCGCCGGTCGCGAGCTCGACGAGCGGATAGCGCGCCGAGATGGCCGCCTTGCACGCTGAGCAGCGGCCACGCAGCCAGAGCCAGCTCGCGATCGGGATGTTCTCGTGCCAGGCGATCGAATGGCCGCACGACGGGCAGCGCGAGCGCGGCGCCGACAGCGTGATCGCCGGCGCCGTTTCCTCGTGCACGACGCCGAGCAGATCCGCACTTTCCATCCGCCAGCCGCGCTCGAGCATGAGCGGCAGGCGATGGATGACGACGTTCAGGAAGCTGCCGATGCAGAGGCCGAGGAGGCCGAGAACGGGAGGCGAGAGAAGGACGTCGGCGAAGGGCATCGACCCTACACGACCTGGCCGAGCTTGAAGATCGGCAGGTACATCGAGACGACGATGCCTCCGATCAACGTCCCCAGGATGACGATGATGAACGGCTCCATCAAGCTCGACAGGCCCTTCACGGCCTCGTCGACCTCGTCTTCATAGAACTCGGCGGCCTTGCCGAGCATCGCGTCGAGCGAGCCGGACTCCTCGCCGATGGCGCACATCTGCAGCACCATCACCGGGAAGACGCCGGTCGCCTGCATCGAGGTGGTGAGGGCTGAGCCAGTCGAGACGTCCTTTTGGATCTTCTCGGTCGCTTCGGCGAAGACGGCGTTGCCCGAGGCGCCCCCGACCGAGTCGAGCGCTTCGACGAGCGGGACGCCGGCCGCGAACATCGTCGACAAGGTGCGCGTCCAGCGCGCGATCGACGACTTGTTGACGAGATCACCGAAGACCGGGATGCGCAGCAGCAGCCGGTCCATGTACTTTTGCATCTTCACCGAGCGCTTCCACGACTGCAGGAAGAAGTAGATGCCGCCGCCCAGGATTCCGAAGATGAGGTACCAATACGTGGTGAAGAACTTCGACAACGCGATGACGACCAGCGTCGGCGCGGGCAGGTCGGCGCCGAAGGACTTGAACACGTCCTCGAACGCCGGAATGACGAAGATCATGATGACCGTCAGGACGACAAACGCGACCACCAGCACGGCGACCGGATAGATCAGCGCCGACTTGATCTTGTTCTTGATCGCCATCGTCTTTTCCTGGTAGACGGCGAGACGATCGAGCAGGGTTTCCAAGATACCGCCCGCCTCACCTGCCTCGACCAGGTTGCAGTAGAGGGCATCGAAGTAGAGCGGGTGCTTGCGAAACGCCGCCGAGAGGCTGGTGCCGGTCTCGACGTCGCTGCGGATGTCGGTCAGCAGCCGCGTCAGCTTCGGATTCGTGCTGCCGCGGGCGACGATATCGAACGACTGGATCAGCGGCACGCCGGCGCGCATCATGGTCGAGAGCTGGCGCGTGAAGACGGCGATGTCCTTCTGCTTGATGGCCTTGCCGCCGCTGGTGCGGCGCTTTTTCACCTTGCTCACCATCACGCCCTGGCGGCGCAGGCTCGCGCCGACCATGGCTTCGCCACCGGCGCGCATCTCGCCGCGTACGGACTTGCCGTTCTTGTCCTTGCCTTCCCACTCGAAGACGATGTCCTTGATCCGACCCTTTGCAGCTACTGCCGTTGCCATACGTCTTCGAGGCCAGACCTCGCCTTTGCTTTCTCGTTTGCTACTCGTTGGTGACCGAGATCAGTTCTTCGAGTGTCGTCAGGCCGTTGCGAACCTTGATCAGACCTGACTGGCGAAGATCGCGAACGCCATCACGCGCGGCCTGTTCGGCGATGTCCATCGAGCTGCCTGAGGCCAGGATGATCTTCTGCATTTCTTCGTTAATCGGCATGACCTGGTAAATCCCGACGCGGCCCTTGTAACCGTTGTTGCACATCGAACAGCCGACGGCGCGAAAAGGCTTCCAGTTGCCGTCGAGATCCTCGGCCTTGAAGCCGGCCTTGAGCATGGCGTCCCGAGGATAGTCGGCCGGCGCCTTGCAGTTCTCGCACAGCTTCCTCGCCAAGCGCTGCGCCGTGATGAGCAGCACGCTCGCAGCGATGTTGAACGCCGCCACGCCCATGTTCGCGAGGCGGGTCAGGGTCGTCGGGGCGTCGTTCGTGTGCAGCGTCGACATCACCATGTGGCCGGTCTGGGCCGCCTTGAGGGCGATGTCGGCGGTCTCGAGGTCGCGGATCTCGCCGACCATGATGATGTCCGGGTCCTGGCGCAGGAACGACTTCAGCGCGACCGCGAAGCTGAGGCCCGCCTTGTCGTTGACGTTGACCTGGTTGACGCCGGGCAGGTTGATTTCCGCTGGATCCTCGACCGTGGCGATGTTCACGCCGGGCTGGTTGAGGATGTTGAGGCAGGTATAGAGCGAGACGGTCTTGCCGGAGCCGGTCGGGCCGGTGACGAGGACCATGCCGTACGGCCGCTGGATCGCCTTCAGCAGGCGGTCCTTCTCCATCTTCTCGTAGCCGAGCGCCTCGATGCCGACCTTCGCGCTCGACGGGTCGAGGATCCGGATCACGATCTTCTCGCCGAACAGCGTCGGCAGCGTGCTGACCCGGAAGTCGATCGCCTTGTTGCCGAACTTCAGCTTCATGCGGCCGTCTTGCGGCACGCGACGCTCGGCGATGTCGAGGCGGGAGATGACCTTGATGCGCGCCGACAGCTTGTCCTTGATCGCGAGCGGCGGCTGCGTAATCTCGCGCAGCTCGCCGTCGACGCGGAAGCGCACGCGGTAGTGGTACTCGTAAGGCTCGAAGTGCAGGTCGGATGCGCGCAGGTTGATCGCGTCGATCAGCATCTTCTGCAGGAAGCGGACGACCGGCGCGTCTTCGACGTCGCTCGCTGCCTCCGCCTCTTCGGGCTTCGTCGTGACGTCATCGGTGATGTCGAACTCGAAGTCGCCGGAGGCGAGTGACTCGACGGCGTCGTTCGCATTCGCCCCGGCGGTCTCGAGGAGCTTGACGAGCTTGTCGTGCTCGACGATGACCCACTCGGGCGTCAGCTGGGTCGCGAACTTGATCCGTTCGGCCGCTTCCTGGTCGGTCGGGTCGGCGCCGCCGATGAAGAGCCGGTTGCCGCGCTTGCCGAGGACGACGACCTGGTACTGTGCGGCGAGCTTGGTCTCGATGACGTGGCGCGGCAGCCGGGTCGCATCGATCGCGCTCAGGTCGAGGAGCGGCAACGCCAGCGCCGCCGACAGCGTGTGCGCGAGATCGGCCGGCGTGACCGAGCCTGCCGAGATCACCGAGGCGATGAAGCTAGTGCGCTTGTCGCGCGAGGCGCGGACGAGCTCCTCGGCCGCCTTCGGATTCAGCTTGCCGGCGTGGACCAGCACTCTCGCCACGCCGGAGAGGGCAGAGTGGGGTGCCTCGGCAAGCGTGTCCAACGTGGGAAGGCCCGATCAGTGATGCAAAAAGCAGATGATCATCGCCGATTCACGTGGCCCTTGTAAACGCCGCGGCCAGAGGGCGGCGCCAACAATTCACGCGGCCTCGGCGGGGCTGGGCCGCAGCGTGCCGGCGTGATGGTCGAGAAGGTTGGTCGGGGTGAGAGGATTCGAACCTCCGGCCTCTACGTCCCGAACGTAGCGCTCTACCAGGCTAAGCTACACCCCGATGGTTCGGCCGCCGGTTCGGCCGACGGTCCGGGTCGCAACGGTGCGACAAGAGGGACTGGTCAGGACGAACGCTCGACGGATCGAACCGACAAGTCTAGCAGAGCGTCGCGGTAGGGCGAGCCGGGCAGCACCTCGAGAGACGCGCGTGCCTTGTCGGCTTCGGCGCGCGCGGCATCGCGCGTCGCTGCGATCGCGCCGGTCGAACGGACGATGCCCACGATGTCGGCGAGCCGGGCGACCTCCCCGTGCTCGATCGCGTGGCGCACGATCGCGCGCTCGTCGGCGGAGCCGCGTTCCATCGCGATCAGCAGCGGCAGCGTGGGCTTGCCTTCGCGCAGGTCGTTGCCGACGTTCTTGCCGAGCTGCTCGGTGGCGCCCTCGTAGTCGAGCAAGTCGTCGACCAGCTGAAACGCGGTGCCGAGGGAGCGCCCGTAGTCGGCGCAGGCCTCCTCGGTCGTGCCGTCGGCGTCGGCAAGGACGGCGCCGAGGCGCGCGCTTGCCTCGAACAGCTTGGCGGTCTTGAAGCGGATGACGCGCAGGTAGTCCTCGACGGCGACGTCAGGGTCGTGCATGTTCATGAGTTGCAGCACCTCGCCCTCGGCGATGACGTTGGTCGCATCGGCGAGCACCTCGAGGACTCGCATCCGGTTCACCGAGACCATCATCTGGAACGCGCGCGAGTAGACGAAGTCGCCGACGAGGACGCTCGCTGCGTTGCCGAACATCGCGTTCGCCGTGCGCCGACCGCGCCGCAGGCCCGACTCGTCGACGACGTCGTCATGGAGCAGGGTGGCGGTATGGATGAACTCGACCGTCGCCGCGAGCTCGAATCGCTCGCGGCCGCTGAAGCCGAGTGCGCCCGAGAACAGCAGCACGAGCAGCGGCCGAATGCGCTTGCCGCCCGCACTGATGATGTAGGTCGCGATCTGGTCGATCAGCGCGACCTTGGAGGTCAGCCGGCGCTGGATGACGGCATCGACCTGCCGCATCTCCTCCGCCATCGGCGCGGCAGGTGCAGTTGTTGAGGCGGCGGGCGCAGGCGCGGTCCGCGGCTGGGGCACGAGAAGGCGCGTCAAGCGGGCGATTATAGAAAGGGCCCCGGCGCTCGTCCCTTCGCCAACGAGGGCGGCCGCGGTTTCGCTCGCGACGGCATTCACCCGGGCGTCACGGCCCGTCGTCGTGGTATAGTTGCAGGCTTTCCGTCCTCCCCGCATCCGCGCGAGGAGTGGCGCGAGCCGGGTCAGCTCCGGCGCCTGCGCGACCGACGCAGCCCAACGAAGGATGTTCACCATGTACGCCGTCATCAAGACCGGTGGCAAGCAATACCGGGTCGCCGCCGGTGACACGATCAAAGTCGAGCGGCTCACCGCCGACGTCGGCCACGACGTCAAGCTCGACCAGGTGGTCGCGATCGGCAGCGGCGCCGACCTCGTCCTCGGGGCACCGCTCGTCGCCGGCGCCACCGTTCTCGCGAGCGTGGTGTCGCACGGCCGTCATCCCAAGGTCCGCATCTTCAAGATGCACAAGCGCAAGCACTACCGTAAGAGCCAGGGCCACCGGCAGTCCTTCACCGAGATCAAGATCAGCGCGGTCAATCCGGCCTGATCGGCAACCCTCCAGGAGCAAGAGATGGCACAGAAGAAGGGCGGCGGTTCGACGCGCAACGGGCGCGACTCGCAACCGAAGATGCTCGGAGTGAAGGTGTTCGGCGGCCAGGTCGTCCCGGCCGGCTCGATCATCGTTCGCCAGCGCGGCACCAAGTTCCACGCCGGCCCGAACGTCGGCACCGGCCGCGACCACACACTGTTCGCGCTCGTCGACGGTCAGGTGAGCTATGCGGTGAAGGGCCCTCGCAACCGCCAGACGGTCGAGGTCAAGAACAGCTGACGCCATCCGGCGTCGCTCCGAAGCCCCGCGCGACGGGGCTTTTTCTTTCCTGCCGATGGCGTCCGTCGCGCACCGACGCCGCGCTCGCGCGCGCCGCTCGCCGGGGGCTGAACTACCATGAGCGGTGCCACGTCGGCAGGGAGATTCGCATGAGCTGGAGCGGCATCATTCTCGTCATCGTCGGCGCCTTGCTGCTGGCCAACAACTTCGAGCTGCTGCCGGTCGGCTGGCTGCGCCAGTGGTGGCCGCTCGTGCTGATCGCGATCGGCGTGATCTCGATCGTGCGGCCGCAGCACGGCCGCCGCAGCTCCCGCGACGGCGACGAGCGCGCCCGCGAGGTCGATCGAACGCCATGAAGTTCGTCGACGAAGCGACGATCGAGGTGGTCGCCGGCAACGGCGGCAACGGTTGCATGAGCTTTCGGCGCGAGAAGTTCATCCCGTTCGGCGGCCCGAATGGCGGCGACGGCGGTCGCGGCGGCAGCGTCTGGGCGCTCGCCGACCGCAATCTCAACACGTTGATCGACTTCCGCTACGCGCGTCGACACGAGGCGAGAAACGGCGAGAACGGGCGGGGCTCGGACCAGTACGGTGCCGCCGCCGACGACATCGTGCTGCGGATGCCGGTCGGCACGATCATCCGCGACGCCGACAGCGCGGAGCACCTCGCCGAGATGCTCGAGCACGACCAGAAGGTGCTGCTCGCGAAGGGCGGCGACGGCGGCTTCGGCAACCTGCACTTCAAGAGCAGCACGAACCGCGCGCCGCGCCAGAAGACGCCCGGCTGGCCCGGCGAGCACAAGCGCCTCCAGCTCGAATTGCGGGTCCTCGCCGATGTCGGCCTCCTCGGAATGCCCAATGCCGGCAAGTCGACGCTGATCGCGGCGATCTCCAACGCCCGGCCGAAGATCGCCGACTACCCCTTCACGACGCTGCATCCGAATCTCGGTGTCGTCCGCGTCGCGCCGGAACAGAGCTTCGTCGTCGCCGACATTCCGGGCCTGATCGAGGGCGCGGCCGAAGGCGCGGGGCTCGGCCACCAGTTTCTCCGCCACCTGCAGCGGACCCGGCTGCTGCTGCACCTGGTCGACTTCGCGCCGTTCGACGACGACGTCGATCCGGTCGCCCAGGTTCGAGCGATCGTCGCCGAGCTCGCGAAGTACGACTCGGAGCTCGCCGCCAAGCCGCGCTGGCTAGTGCTGAACAAGGTCGACATGATTCCTGCCCAGGAGCGCGCCGAGCGGCTGAAGTCGTTCGCCCGGCGGCTGCGCTGGAAGGGCCCGATGTTCGCGATCTCGGCGTTGACGCGCGAAGGTTGTGACGCCCTCGTCCGGGCGGTCTACGAGCACGTCGCTGCCGAATCGCGGCCGCCCGTCGCCGAGCGCGATCCGCGCTTCGATCGCGCCGATGCCGACGCCGGCAGCGCACGATGAGCGAAGCTCTGCGCGCGGCGCGCCGGATCGTCGTCAAGGTCGGCTCGGCGCTCGTCACCGACGAAGGCCGCGGCGTCGACGGTGACGCCGTCGGCGACTGGTGCCGGCAAATGGCCGAGCTGGTGCGCTCCGGCCGCGAGCTCGTGATGGTCTCGAGCGGCGCGATCGCCGAAGGCATGAAGCGGCTCGGCTGGCCGTCCCGGCCGCGCGCCGTCCATGAGCTGCAGGCCGCCGCCGCCGTCGGCCAGATGGGGCTCGCGCAGATCTACGAGTCGGCGCTGCGCTCGCATGGCATCGGCAGCGCCCAGGTGCTGCTCACGCACGCCGACCTCGCCGACCGCGAGCGCTACCTGAATGCGCGTTCGACGCTCGTCACGTTGCTCGGCCTCGGCGTCGTGCCGGTGATCAACGAGAACGACACCGTCGTCAACGACGAGATCAAGTTCGGCGACAACGACACGCTCGGCGCCCTCGTCACCAACCTGCTCGATGCCGATGCGCTCGTCATCCTGACCGACCAGCAGGGCCTGTTCTCCGCCGACCCGCGTCGCGAGCCGGGCGCGCGCCTGATCGAAAGCGGCGCGGCCGGGGACCCGGCTTTCGAGCGGATGGCGGGCAGCACCGGCTCGGCGCTCGGGCGCGGCGGCATGCTGACGAAGGTCCTCGCCGCCAAGCGCGCGGCGCGCAGCGGCGCGAGCACGGTGATCGCCTCCGGCCGCGAGCGCGACGTGCTGCTTAGGCTCGCCGCCGGCGAGAGCATCGGCACCGCCCTCGTCGCGACGACGGCCAAGGTCGCCGCCCGCAAGCAGTGGATGAGTGACCAGCTCCAGTTGCGCGGCGCGGTCGTCGTCGACGACGGCGCTGCGGCCAAGCTGCGCCACGGTGGCAAGAGTCTGTTGCCGATCGGCGTCGTCAGCGTCGAGGGCGAGTTCCACCGCGGCGACGTGATCGCCGTGCGGCATGGAGGCGGCGAGGAGATCGGCCGCGGCCTCAGCAACTACGGCAGCGCCGAGGCGCGGCTCATCGCGCGCAAGCCTTCGTCGGAGATCGGCCGCCTGCTCGGCTTCGCCGCCGAGCCCGAGCTGATCCACCGCGACAACCTCGTGCTCGCCTGAGCGGGTCGGCGCCTCAGACCATCGGCTCCTTCGGTAAGGCCTGTACGGCGAGCTGCGCCGGCGCGGCGGCGGCCACTTCGATCGGCGTCGCCGCGGCCGGGGCGCCGTCGATTGGTGCCGGCGTCGGCATCGCGATTGGCAGGGCATCGCCGCGTCGATGGTGATCGGCGCCATCATCGCGATGGTGCGGCCTGAGGCCCGAGCGCAGATAGCGGTTGTGCTGCGCACCGCGTGGCAGGAAGCGGGCGAGCTCGGTCAGCGCCATCTGGTAGACGTCGCGCTTGAACTCGATCACGACATCGAGCGGAATCCAGTAGTCGTTCCAGCGCCAGGCGTCGAACTCGGGGTGGTCGGTCGCGCGCAGGTTCATGTCGCTGTCACGACCCGTCAGCTGGAGCAGGAACCAGATCTGCTTCTGGCCGCGATAGTGGCCGCGCGCATCACGACGGATGAAGTGCGTCGGCACCTCGTAGCGCAGCCAGTCGCGCGTTCGCGCAACGACGCGCACATGGTCCTGAGTGAGTCCCACTTCCTCGTGGAGCTCTCGGAACATCGCCTGCTCAGGCGTCTCGCCGTAATTGATGCCCCCTTGCGGGAACTGCCAGGAGTGGGTTCTGATCCTCTTGCCCCAGAACACCTGGTTCTTCGGGTTGAGCAGGATGATGCCGACGTTGGGTCTGAACCCATCACGGTCGAGCATAATCAACCTCGATTCTTGCGTTGATCGGATTATTGCACCGGCATGACGCGAGGCAAAGTCCTCGCGCCCCTCGGCCGATCGGCGGCTGCGTTCGCTCCGGCGGCCCGCGCAACGCACCGAGCGCCCACGCATCGCCGATGAAATCAAGCCACTTCTTTGTCTCGACCCTCAAGGAGGCACCGGCCGACGCCGAGGTCGTGAGTCATCAGCTCATGGTCCGCGCCGGCTTCATCAAGCGGCTCTCCGCCGGCATCTACACATACATGCCGATGGGCCTTCGCGTCATCCGCAGGATCGAGGCGATCGTTCGCGAGGAGATGAACCGCGCCGGCGCGGTCGAGCTGCTGATGCCGGTCGTGCAGCCGGCCGAGCTCTGGCAGGAGTCCGGACGTTTCCAGAAATACGGCCCCGAGCTGATGCGCGTCAAGGACCGGCACGAGCGCGACTTCGTCATCCAGCCGACGAGCGAGGAAGTCATCACGGATATCGCCCGCCAGGAGCTGCGCAGCTATCGCGCCCTGCCGAAGAATTTTTACCATATCCAGACCAAGTTCCGCGACGAGCGTCGGCCGCGCTTTGGCGTCATGCGCGGACGCGAGTTCACGATGAAGGACGCGTACTCGTTCGACCGCGACCTCGACGCTGCGCGGCTCAGCTACGACCGCATGTACGCCGCATACACGCGAATCTTCGAGCGCATGGGCCTCGTCTTTCGCGCCGTCGCCGCCGACAACGGCACGATCGGCGGCATCCGCTCGCACGAATTCCAGGTCATCGCCGACACCGGCGAGGACGCCATCGTCTACAGCCCGGAGTCCGACTACGCGGCCAACATCGAGCTCGCCGAGGCCGTCGCGCCCGCGGCGCCGCGCGCGGCGCCGACGATGCCGCTCGCGAAGACGCCGACGCCGGGCAAGAGCACGTGCGAGGACGTCGCCGAGCTGCTCGGGCTGCCGCTCGTGAGGACCGTGAAGTCGATCGTCCTTGCGACCGACGACAACGGCGACGACGCTTCGCCGCGACGCGAGCCCGCGATCTGGCTGCTGCTCGTCCGTGGTGACCATTCGCTGAACGAGATCAAGGCCGCCAAGCTCGCCGGCCTCGATCGCGGCTTTCGCTTCGCGACCGCCGCCGAGATCGAATCGACGTTCGGCTGCGTGCCCGGCTACCTCGGCCCGATCGAGCCGCGTCGACCGGTGCGCCTCGTCGCCGATCGCGCGGTCGCGGCGATGAGCGACTTCGTCTCGGGCGCCAACGCCGAGGGCTTTCACTACACCGGCGTCAACTGGGGCCGCGACCTTCCGGAGCCGGACGTCGTCGCCGACATCCGCAACGCCGTCGGCGGCGACCCGTCGCCCGATGGCAAGGGCGTGCTCCAGATCCAGCGCGGCATCGAGGTCGGCCACGTCTTCCTGCTCGGCTCGCACTACAGCAAGAGTATGGGCGCGACGTTCCTCGACGAGAAGGGCCAGCCGCAGCTGCTGCAGATGGGCTGCTACGGGATCGGCATCACTCGCATCGTCGGGGCCGCGATCGAGCAGAACCACGACGAGCGCGGCATCGTCTGGCCGGAGGCGATCGCGCCGTTCTCGCTCGTTCTCTGCCCGATCGGCTACGACCGTTCGGCCGACGTCCGCGCCGCCGCCGATCGCCTCCACGACGCGCTGGTCGATGCCGGCATCGACGTCCTTCTCGACGATCGCGGCGAGCGCCCGGGCGCGATGTTCGCCGACTGGGAGCTGATCGGCGTGCCGCACCGCATCGTCCTGTCCGACCGCGGGCTGAAGGCCGGCACGGTCGAATACCAGGGCCGGCGCGATGCCGCGCCAACGAGCGTTCCCACCAATGACGTGTTTGCCTTCCTGAAGGGCAAGCTCGCGGCATGAGGCGCGATCTCTCCCCGAGCGGGAGAGACAGGCGCGCGTTTGTCGCGGCTGCGATCGGCGTGCCGTTCGCGGCGGCGTGGCCGCGCGCCGCGCTCGCCGGCGCGCAAGCCGAAGAGCCCCTCGCCGACGCCGTCCGCTCTGTGTTGTCGGCTGCCATCGCCGATGCGGCGCCCCCGGTGCCGACGTTCGACGACATCGGCGAGCGGATCGCCTACCTGCGCTGGCTCGGCGCGATGAGCGATCGGCTGCGCCGGCAGAAGACCGAGCTCGTCACCCGCGTCGAGTTCCTGCAGACGCTCTGGTACGAAAGCAAGCGCTCCGGGCTCGAGCCGGCGCTGTTGCTCGGCCTGGTGCAAGTCGAGAGCAACTTTCGCAAGTACGCTATTTCGCTCGCCGGCGCGCGCGGCTACACGCAGGTGATGCCATTCTGGGCGCGGTTGATCGGCGACGGCGACGCCGGGCGGCTCTTTCACATGCAGACCAACCTGCGCTTCGGCTGCGTGATCCTGCGCCACTATCTCGACCGCGAGCACGGCGACCTCTCCCTGGCGCTCGGCCGCTACAACGGCAGCCGCGGCCGGCCCGAATATCCGAACGCGGTGTTCGGCGCCCGCCGCCTCTGGGACTACATCCCCGCCGACGGGCGCGCCTAGAGGCCCGGCCAGGCCTTCGGCGCGGCGTCCTCGATGCCGAGCAGGGCAGCGACGCGCTCGGTCGTGTCGGCGACGATCTCATCGATCGTCGTTGGCCGGTGATAGAAGGCGGGCAGCGGCGGAAAGACGATTGCGCCCATCTCGGTGACGCTGGTCATGTTGCGCAAGTGGGCGAGATTGAGCGGCGTTTCCCGAACCATCAGCACGAGCGTCCGGCGCTCCTTCAGCGCGACGTCGGCGGCGCGTGTCAGGAGGTTGTCCGAGAGGCCGTGCGCGATTGCCGCGAGCGACTTCATCGAGCACGGCGCGATCACGGTCGCGTCGGCGGCGAACGAGCCGCTCGCGATCGCCGCGCCAATGTCGGCCGGCTTGTAGGCGACGTCGGCGAGCGCCTCGAGCGCCTTGCGGTCGAGGCCGAGCTCGTGGTGGACGTTGAGGAGGCCGGCCGCGGTCGCGACGAGATGGATCTCGCGCCCGGCGCGCCGCAGGCGCTCGAGCAGTCTGACCGCGTAGATCGCGCCCGAAGCCCCGGTCACGCCGACGACGACGCGACCGGAGCGCCCGGCCACGATCAGGCGGCGATGCCGAGGGTCTGCTGCAGCTCGCCGGCCTGGTACATCTCGGTCATGATGTCCGAGCCGCCCACGAACTCGCCGTTGACGTAGAGCTGCGGGATCGTCGGCCAGTCGGAATACGACTTGATGCCCTGGCGGATCTCCTCGTCTTCGAGGACGTTGACCGTCTTCAGGTCATTGACGCCGCAGGCCTTGAGGATCTGGATCGCGCGGCCCGAGAAGCCGCACATCGGGAATTGCGCGGTGCCCTTCATGAACAGCACGACGCGGTGGTTCCTGACGAGGTCGTCGATGCGCTGTTGAACGTCGCTCATGGTGCGAGTCGCCTGGTGATGTCGATCAGGAGACTGTACCGGGAATCACCCGGCAAGCGCCTGGCGAGGCCATGCCGGCAGGCGCCGGCTCAGAACGAATAGGAGACGCCGAGCTGGACGACCGGAGCCAGGTGCATGTCGCGGACGACGTCGTCGAGGCTTTGCGCGCCGCTGAAGACGCGGCCGAAGCGAACGACGTTGCCTGGGTTCTGCGAGACGACGCCGAGATCGGCGCTGAAGCTCCAGCCGCTCTTGACGGCGAGGTTGCTGTAGCCGATTCCGATGTAGGGCACGGTCGAGCTGTCGACCGATGCATCGCTCGCCATAGGCGTCCCCGGCGAAGCACCGAAGAGGCGACGATTGCTGGCGAACAGGCCGCCGGCGGACGACGACGAGGCCGTGCCGAGCAGCGGGCTACGCGCGCCGATGAGGACGCCGCTGGTCGCCCGAAAGCCCGTCGATGGCGTGCCGTCGGCAGGCCTTGAACCGCCGAGGTAGACGTCGCCGAGCAAGCCGAGTCCGCCGACCTGCAGGCCGGTCCGCTCGATCGGCACCAAGTCGGCTCGCCAGCCCGGCGCGCCCGGGGCGAAGGCGATCCGGCTCTGGAAGCTCGACCAGGCAACGCGATCGGCGTTGGCGGAGAGCCCATCGCCCTCGGCGTGCGCGCCGACCGTGGTCAGCGCAGAGGCAACTGCGGCACAGATCCAGAGCACGTTGCGCATGGAAACTCCTCGACCACCGGGGTGGATCGGGCCGCTTTCACGACCGGAGTTCATCGTACGACGGTGCGTCCGAAAAAGCTGTTGGCTCCGCGCAGCAGTGGGCCTGGTCCGCCGCCGGGACGCGGTTTTTTCACGGGGAAAAGGCGCTGATGCGACGTACGGTGACGGTTGTGACCGGGAGTTAGGCGGCACCCGGGAGCCGACCGGCGGTGGCCCGTTCGTGGCCTGCCAGATCGTTCCGGGTCCCGACCTCGACCAGCCCGGCCCGAGTCAAGAGGGCGCGGACGGCGGCGGCCTGGTCGAAGCCGTGCTCGACGACGAGCCAGCCGCCCGCCACCAGGTGAGCCGGGCTGCCGGAGGCGATCGCGCGCAGCGCATCGAGGCCGTCGCCGCCCGGACTGAGCGCGATCAGGGGCTCGTGGCGCAAGGCCGCAAGGTGGGGATCGCCAGCAGCGACGTATGGCGGATTGGCGAGCGCGAGATCGAACCTCCGGCCGGCCACCGCGTCCCACCAGGCGCCTTCGACGAAGTCGATCGCGAGCCCCGTTCGATCGGCATTGCGGCGTGCGACCGCGAGCGCGGCCGCGCTGGCGTCGCTCGCAACCACGGTCGCGCCCGGATGCAGGCGCTTCAGGGCGAGGGCGATCGCGCCGCTGCCGGTGCCGAGATCGACGACGGTGGTCTGTCGGACCTCGCCCGCCGCGGCGTGCGCGCGGGCGATGCCGGCGATCAGCGACGACGCCCAGTCGACGATGAGCTCGGTCTCCGGGCGTGGTACGAGGACGTCGGCGTTGACCTCGAGCACCAGACCGTGGAATTCCTTCTCGCCGAGCAGGTAGGCGAGCGGCTCGCCGGCTGCGCGCCGGGCGAGCCAGCCCAACCATCGCTCGC
The DNA here is from genome assembly GCA_036272325.1 of Caldimonas sp. Lineage (GTDB taxonomy): Bacteria > Pseudomonadota > Gammaproteobacteria > Burkholderiales > Burkholderiaceae_C > Schlegelella_A. The sequence continues at coordinate 17,715 of DATAYY010000022.1, forward strand.
TTTCTTCCGCGGTGAGATCCCGCTCGTCGTGCGCGATCAACGCCGTGCGGGGCGTCGCCAGGATGCGTGCGAGCAGCAGCTGGGCATCCAGCAAGGCGATGCCGCGGGCGCGCGCCTCGGTGAGCATCGCGGCGACGGTCGTCACGAGGCGCCGCTCTCGAGCGCAGCGAGCTGTTCCGCGGCCTGCGCCGCCTGCAGCGCCGTGACGAGCTCGTCGAGGTCGCCGTCGAGGATGGCCTGCAGCTTGTAGAGCGTCAGGCCGATGCGATGGTCGGTGACGCGGCCCTGCGCGAAGTTGTAGGTGCGGATGCGGTCGCTGCGATCGCCGCTGCCGATCAGGCCCTTGCGCGTTGCCGCTTCCTTTGCTGCGCGCTCCGAACGCTCCTTCTCGCGCAGGCGCGCCGTCAGCACTGCGAGCGCCTTCGCCTTGTTGCGGTGCTGCGAGCGGTCGTCCTGGCACTCGGCGACGATGCCGGTCGGCAGGTGGGTGATGCGGATTGCGCTGTCGGTCTTGTTGACGTGCTGGCCGCCGGCGCCGCTGGCACGGAAGGTGTCGATGCGCAGCTCGCTCGGATCGAGCGTCACTTCCTCGGCTTCGTCGGGCTCGGGCAGGACCGCGACCGTGCAGGCGCTGGTGTGGATGCGCCCCTGCGTCTCGGTCGCGGGAACGCGCTGCACGCGATGGCCGCCCGACTCGAACTTGAGCGCCGCGTAGACCAGCTCGCCATCGATCCTGACGACAAGCTCCTTGTAGCCGCCGAGGTCGCTCGCGCTTTCCGACAGGACTTCGGTTCGCCAGCGCCTGCGCTCGGCGTAGCGCAGGTACATCCGCGCCAGGTCGGCGGCGAACAGCCCGGATTCGTCGCCACCGGTGCCGGCGCGGATCTCGAGAAAGACGTTGCGCGTGTCGTCGGTGTCGCGTGGCAGCAGGGCTGCCTGCAACTCGCCGAGCAGCCGCTCGAGGTCGGCCCGGGCGGCGACGGATTCGTCCCGCGCGAGGCCGGCCATCTCATCGTCGCCGGCGGCTTCGGCGAGCAACTGCCCGGCGGACGCGAGGTCGCGCTCGCGCTGCTCGTAGCGGCGGAACAGCTCGACCAGCGTGCTTGCTTCGGCGTGCTCGCGGCCGAGCTCGCGGTAGCGCTTCATGTCGGCCGCGATGCTGCCGTCGGCAAGGAGCGCGTCGAGCTCGCCGAGGCGCAGGGCAAGGCGTTCGAACTGCTGGCGGAAGGACGGTCTCATGGCGGGGTTCGAAAAGCTCGGTTGACGGTGGGCGGCAGAAATGCCGCAGGCAGGGCGCGGCGAGAGCGCCGCTAGCGCTTGCCGTTGCCGAGATTGCGGCCGCTGCCGCGCAGGAACAGGCGCATCACCGTCTGCGTGAGGCGGGCGCGCTCGTCGCCTTCGACCGCCTTCAGCTCGGCGAACGTGCCGTGCAGCATCTTTTGCGTCAAGCCGCGCGACAGGACTTCGAGGACGGCCTCGACGTCCTCGCCGCCGGCGAGGAGCTTCTTCGCCCGCGCGATCTCGAGCGAGCGCCAGTCGTCGGCCTGCGCCTGCAGGGCCTGGATCAGCGGCACCGAGCCGCGCTGGTCGAGCCACTGGACGAAGCTCTGGACCCCGGTCTCGATGATCGCCTCGGCCTGCGCGACCGCGGCCTCGCGCTTCTCGCCGCCGGTCTGGACCAGCGCCGAAAGGTCGTCGATGGTGTAGAGGTAGACGTCGGAGAGGCGCGCGACCTCGGGCTCGATGTCGCGCGGCACCGCGAGGTCGACCATGAACATCGGCCGGTGGCGACGCGCCTTCAGCGCCCGCTCGACCGCGCCGAGGCCGATGATCGGCAGCGAGCTCGCCGTGCACGAGACGACGATGTCGAACTCTGCGAGCCGCGACGGCAGCTCGGCGAGGGGAAAGGTCGAAGCGTGGAAGCGCGCGCCGAGCTCGTCGGCCCGCGCTGCGCCGCGGTTGGCGACCGCAAGCTGGCGCGGCTGACACGCCGCGAAGTGCGTCGCGGCGAGCTCGATCATCTCGCCGGCGCCGACCAAGAGCACCCGGGTCTGGTGCAGATCCTCGAACAGCTGCGAGGCGAGGCGCACCGCCGCCGCCGCCATGCTGATCGAATGACTGCCGATCTCGGTCGATGAGCGCACTTCCTTGGCGACCGCGAATGAACGCTGAAACATCTGCTGCAGTGTCGTCCCGAGCGTACCCGCGCTGCCGGCCTCGCGTACCGCCTGCTTCAGCTGGCCGAGGATCTGCGGCTCGCCGAGGACCATCGAGTCGAGGCCGCTGGCGACGCGAAACGCGTGCCGCGCTGCCGAGGATCCCTCGAGGACGTAGGCATGCGGGCGCAGCGCCGCCGTCTGCACGCCGCCCATGTCGGCCAGCCAGGCGAGGGCCGGGTCGAGCGCGCTCGGCGGCGCGCCGACGTAGATCTCGGTCCGGTTACAGGTCGACACGATCGCCACTTCCTCGATCCGATCGAGACGCGAGCGAAACGACTTCAGGGTCGTCGCCAGCTGCTGCGGCGCGAGGGCGAACCGGCCGCGCAGATCCAGCGGCGCGGTCGTGTGGTTGAGCCCCAGCGCGAAGACGCTCATCGAGGGATTATAAAATTCATGCTCCTTGCAGCCGTCCGACGCCTTCTGGCATCTCACCAACTTCTTCGCGCCTGCGGTCGTTCTCGGTGCGATCGCGGCGGCGGCGGCGAAGCTGATCTGGTGGCGCGAGCTCGCCGCCGTCGGCGGCCTGCGTCTGTGGGCGTGGGCAAGCGGGGCGGCGGCGATCGCTGCCATGGCCGGCCTCGTCGTCTTCGCACATGACGGCGAGATGGCGACCTACGCCGCGATGGTGCTCGCCTGCGCCGCTGCGCTCTGGTGGGCTGGCTTTCGCGGTCGCTGACCGGGCACGGCAGTCCGCGCTGACGCTCAGGCGACCAACTCGCCGCGCAGGGTGTGGCCGCGGGCTTGCGAGATCCGGACGTCGACGAACTCGCCCGCGCATCGGTCGGCCGCCGCCAGGTTGACGACGCGGTTGCACGACGTTCGCCCCATCAGCTCGCTCCCGTCCTTGCGCGACGCGCCTTCCAGCAGCACGCGCTGGACGGTGCCGACCCGCGACCGACTGATGGTGTCGCCTTGCGCCTCGAGCAGCGCCTGCAGCCGCTGCAGGCGCGCCTGTTTCTCGGCGAACGGTGTCTCGTCGGCGAGCGCGGCGGCCGGCGTTCCGGGGCGGGCACTGTAGAGAAAGCTGAAGCTGTGGTCGAAGCCGACCTCTTCGATCAGCGCCATCGCGCGCTCGAAGTCGTCCCCCGTCTCGCCGGGAAAGCCGACGATGAAGTCGCTCGAGATCGAAATCTGCGGCCGCACCGCGCGAAGCCTGCGCACCGTGCTCTTGTATTCGAGCGCCGTGTAGCCGCGCTTCATCGCGGCGAGGATGCGGTCGCTGCCGTGCTGCACCGGCAGGTGCAGGTGGTCGACGAGCTTGGGCGTCGTCGCGTAGACGTCGATCAGACGCTGCGTGAATTCCTTCGGATGACTCGTCGTGTAGCGGATCCGCTCGATGCCCGGGATCTCGGCGATGTACTCGATCAGCGTCGCGAAGTCGGCGATGTCGGCGCTCGACCCCATCGCGCCGCGGTACGCGTTGACATTCTGGCCAAGCAAGGTCACTTCGCGGACGCCCTGGTCGGCGAGGCCGGCGATCTCGACCAGGACGTCATCGAGCGGGCGCGAGATCTCCTCGCCGCGCGTGTAGGGGACGACGCAGTACGAGCAGTACTTCGAGCAGCCCTCCATGATCGAGACGAAGGCTGTCGGCCCCTCGACGCGCGCCGGCGGCAGGTGGTCGAACTTCTCGATCTCGGGAAAGCGGATGTCGATCTGCGGCCGGCCTTCGCTCTGCCGGCGCGCCAGCATCTCGGGCAGGCGGTGCAGCGTCTGCGGCCCGAACACCAGATCGACGTACGGCGCGCGCTCGACGATCGCCGCGCCTTCCTGGCTGGCGACGCAACCGCCGACGCCGATCAACGCTCCGCGCGCCTTCAGATGCTTGACGCGACCGAGATCGCTGAACACCTTCTCCTGCGCCTTCTCGCGTACCGAGCAGGTGTTGAAGAGGATCAGGTCGGCGTCGTCGGCGTTGGCGGTCGGCTCGTATCCGGCCGCCTCGCGCAGGACGTCAGCCATCTTGTCGGAGTCGTACACGTTCATCTGGCAGCCGAAGGTCTTGATGAAGACCCGCGGCCTGGCGCGAATGCCGTTGCTCATGGCTTCGACCAGACCTGGCCCACCGGATCGAAGCTCCAGGCCTGCGCCTGCTCGAGCGTGCTTGGCCACGGCTGCACGGCGGCCTCGTCCGGGCGGAGGATCCAGACGTCCCTGACGAGGCCGGTGGTGTCGAGCGTGTAGTGGACGAGATACGGCCCGCCGATGAGCGTGCTCGGAACGGCGACCATGTTGTTGGCGTCGCGGACGCGCGAGCCCGGCGCGAGTCGCGTTCGCTCGCCGTTGAGCAGGATGTCGGGAGCGACGCCGACGACGAGAGTGCCGCGCAGTGCGTTCTGCGGGAACGCGCGCTGCACCTGGGCGCTCACGGGGGCGACGATGCAGACAGCGGCGAGGAGTGCGGTGGCGGTTCGGATCATGCGGCTTTGGCCGGCGTCGCGAGCCGCGGCAGGAACGGCGCGGCAGCTGCGACGGCAATCTGGTGGCGCTTCAGGGACTCGAACCCCGGACCTGCGGATTATGATTCCGTCGCTCTAACCGACTGAGCTAAAGCGCCTGAGCCTACGAGTATAGCGAGCCGACTCGCTGCGATCGGTCGCCGCGGCGTCGGCCTTGCCCCGTATCGCGGGCGCTCTTCCTGCACCGGCACGGGCCGGCCTTCAATGTTCAGCTTCTTCAAGAAAAAGCCGTCCTCCGGCGCAACCGTGCCGACGCCGGCCGCGACTTCGGCGATGGATTCCGGCCCCGGGTCCGCGGCGAGCGCGACCGGATCGGCGGCACCCCCCGACAGCGATCGCCAGCGCGGCGCGCTCGGTTGGCTGAACGCCGACGTCGGCGAGCTCTTCTTCGGCAAGAGGCCAACCGAAGCTGCACCGGCGTCCGGACCTGAAGCTGCGCCAGCAACGCCGCGGCCGACCGTGCCGCCGCTTTCGGAACTGGCGTTGCCGCTGCCGGTCGAGGACAGCGCGGCCGAGCGCGCCGGCTGGCTTGCCAAGCTGAAGACCGGCCTGCAGCGCACCGGGTCGACGATTGCGAGCGCGTTCATCGGCGCCGAGATCGGCGACGCGCTGTACGAGGACCTCGAGGGGGCGCTGCTGCAGGCCGATGCCGGCGCTGACGCGACCCTCTATCTGCTCGAGCAGCTGCAGGCCCGCGTCAACCGCACGCATGTGCGCGATGCTGCGGCGGCGCGGCGGTTGCTCGCGACCCTCGTCGAGGAGTTGCTGCAGCCGCTCGAGCGACCGCTCGTCGTCGGCGAGCACACGCCGACGGTGATCATGGTCGTCGGGGTCAACGGCGCCGGCAAGACGACCAGCATCGGCAAGCTGGCGCGGCACCTGCTCGACTCGCAGCAAAACGTCCTCCTTGCCGCCGCCGATACCTTCCGGGCCGCTGCGCGCGAGCAGCTGCTCGCCTGGGCCGAGCGCGCCGGGACCGGCGGCGGCGCTGCGTCGCGCGGCGCGGGCCGGATCGAGATCGTCAGCCAGGAGGGCGGCGATCCGGCCGGCGTCACGTTCGATGCTGTCGTCGCCGGCAAGGCGCGCGGCTGCGATGTCGTCATCGTCGACACTGCCGGCCGACTCGCGACGCAGGCGCACCTGATGGAGGAGCTGAAGAAGATGAAGCGGGTGATCGGCAAGGCAGAGCCCGGCGCGCCGCACGAGGTGTTGCTCGTGATCGATGGCAACACCGGCCAGAACGCGTTGGCGCAAGTCCAGGCATTCGATGAAGCGCTGCAGCTCACGGGGCTCGTCATCACCAAGCTCGACGGCACCGCGAAGGGCGGCGTCCTCGCCGCGATCGCACTCTGGTCGCGTTCGCGCGCCGAGCCGCTGCCGGTCTATTTCCTGGGCGTCGGCGAGAAGCTCGCCGATCTGCAGACCTTTCGCGCGCGCGAGTTCGCTGCGGCGCTGGTCGGCTGAGCTAGCGCTTCTCCGGCGGCGGCAGCTCGGCGCTGACCGACTCGAGGTCGTCGAACCACGAGGTGTTGCTCGGCTCGCGCACTTCGATGACCTCGCCCTTCGACCAGTCGCGGTCGGTGTCGGCAAACGGATCGACCGCCGGGCCGCCTTCGACGTAGGCGTCGCCGAGCGGTGCGCCGGCCAGGGTCGGCTCGTTCATCGCCGCCGCATCGCCGAATGCGGCTTCGCTGAATTCGGCGGCGCCGACCACGGCTGCCGACGCGGCGGTCATCGCCGGGGCCGCCTTCTTCGCCATGAAGGAGGGCACCGCCGGGACGCTCGGCAGGATCTTCTCGCGCGCTGCCTCGATCGAGGGCAGCTTCTCTTCGTTCCAGACGTGGAGCGGGATCTTCGCCGCCTTCAGCGCTCGGGCGACGCGGTCGAGGCGGATGCGCACCTTCTCGTCGAGCTGGTCCAGCGGCGGGCGGACTTCGACGACGGAGACGACCTGCGACGTGACGTCGCAGACGACGAAGTCGACGCACTGGTTGCCGAGCCGGCGCATCCACTCGGCGTACGAGTTGCGCTTCGGGACGCTGAGGAAGCGTGCGAGCGGCACCTGGGCGAGCACCAGGTAGCCGGGCAGCGCAAGCTTCAAGGTGCTGAACGCCAGCCGCTCCGACGAACGCAGGATGCGCGTCGGCTCGGGCGGCCAGCCGGCCAGGGTGTCGAGCCGCTCCGCAGGCGTCTCGGGCCGAATCGGCGGGCCTTGCCGTCGCGCGAGCCACCAGACGAGCGGCACGGCGCAAAGGAGAGCGATCACCGAGATGTGAATGGGATTGAGATCCATCGCTTCCTTCGCTGCAAACAGGAGCGTCGTGGCGGGCGCCTCAGCGCAGCCCGCCCATTCCCTTCATGCCGCCCATGCGCTTCATCATCTTCATCATCCCGCCGCCCTTCATCTTCTTCATCACGTCGCGCATCTGCTCGAACTGGTTGAGCAGCCGGTTGACATCCTGCACCTGCACCCCGGCGCCACTGGCGATGCGGCGCTTGCGGGTTGCCTTTAGCAGCTCGGGCTTCCTGCGCTCGAGCGGCGTCATCGAGCAAATGATGCCTTCCATGCGACGAACGTCACGCTCGGCACGGTCCAGCTCGGCCGGTCCGAGCTGACCGGCGCGGCCGGACAGCTGCGAGGGTAGCTTGTCCAGCAGGCCGCCCAGACCGCCCATCTTCTTCATCTGTGAAATCTGCGACAGGAAGTCATTCAGATCGAAGCTGCCGGTCGACTTGACCTTGTCCGCGAGCTTTTGCGCCGCAGCAACGTCGACGTTCTTCTCGACCTCCTGGACCAGGCCGACGATGTCGCCCATGCCGAGGATGCGGCCGGCGTGGCGCTTGGCGTCGAAGACTTCGAGCCCGTCGAGCTTCTCGCTCGTGCCGGCGAACTTGATCGGCGCGCCGGTGATCGTGCGCACCGAGAGCGCCGCGCCGCCGCGCGAGTCGCCGTCCATCTTGGTGAGGACGATTCCGGTCAGCGGCAGGGCGTCGCGGAACGCCTTGGCGGTGTTGACCGCGTCCTGGCCCTGCATGGCGTCGACGACGAAGAGCGTCTCGATCGGCTTCAGCGCCGCGTGCAGCTCGCGGATCTCGGCCATCAGCTTGTCGTCGATCGCGAGGCGTCCGGCGGTGTCGACGAGGAGCACGTCGAAGTAATGCCGGCGGGCATGCTCGAGCGCGGCACGGGCGATCGCGACCGGCGCATCGTCCTTGGTCGACGCGAACCACTCGGCGCCGGCCTGTCGCGTCACCGTCTTCAGCTGCTCGATCGCCGCCGGCCGGTACACGTCCGCCGACACGGTGAGGACCTTCTTCCTGCGCTTTTCGATCAGGTGCTTGGCGAGCTTGGCCGTCGTCGTCGTCTTGCCCGCGCCCTGCAGGCCTGCCATCAGGATCACCGCCGGCGGTTGCGTCGCCAAATCGAGCTCGGCGATGCCGCCGCCATCGGGACCCATGGTCGCGGCGAGCTCGCGGTCGACGACGCCGACCAGCGCCTGGCCCGGCGAGAGCGAGCCCGCAACCTCGGCACCGAGGGCGCGCTCCTTGACGCGGGCGACGAAGTCGCGCACAACCGGCAGCGCGACGTCGGCTTCGAGCAGTGCCACGCGGACTTCGCGCAGCATGTCCTGGACGTTCTCGTCGGTGATGCGGGCCGAGCCTCGCATCGTCTTGACGAGCCGGCTCAGGCGGTCGGTGAGGGCGGAAGCCACGTCGTCAGGCGATGGACCGTCAGTACACTTCGGTCGATGATTCTACCGTTCGGTCCCGACGCCGGCGCCGTCACGCCGACCGCGCTGGCGCTCACCGCGCCGAGCGTTGTCGCTCTCGTCTGCTATCTCGCCGCCGCAGTTCCGGGCGAGCGCTATTCGTCGGGGCTGCGGACGGCGTTGCTGATCGGCTGGATCATGCAGGGCGTCTCGATCGTCATCGATGTCGCCGGCATCGGCTCCGACCGACCCGGCGCGCGCTTCGGCTTCGCGCCCGCGCTCTCGGTGACGCTCTGGCTCGTCCTCGCCGTCTACGAGTTCGAGAGCCGCCTCGTTCCGCTTCCCGGCGCTCGCCGCGCCCTCGCGACGCTCGGCGTCGCGGTGGTCGTCGTGGCGTGGTTGTTCCCTGGCCAGGTCCATCCTCAGGCGGCATCGGTGTGGGCGCCGCTGCACTGGCTGCTCGGCATCGCCTCGTACGGCCTGTTCGGCGTCGCCGTGCTGCACGCGCTGCTTCTGAATCGCGCCGAGCGGCAGATGCGGCGCGCGCCATCGCTCTCCGATCCGACGCCGCAGGGCGTGCCGCTGCTGCGCCTCGAGAGGCTGACGTTTCGCTTCGTTGCCGCCGGCTTCGTCGTGCTGTCGGCGGCGATCGTGCTCGGCATCTGGTTCAGCGACCACTGGCGCTGGGACCACAAGGCGGTGTTCTCGGTCCTCGGCTGGCTCGTCTTCGCGGGCCTGCTCGCCGGCCGGAGCGCCTTCGGCTGGCGCGGCCCGCGTGCAACGCGCGGCGTCTACGTTGGCGCGGCGCTGCTGCTCCTGGCGTACGTCGGTTCGCGCTTCGTTCTCGAAGTCGTCCTCCACCGGCCGCCTGCGACATAACCTCCGATGAAAATCGTCATCTTCCTGGTTGCCGTCGTCGTCCTGCTGTGGCTGCTGCGCGGCACGGCGACGCGGCGTGGCCCGCGCGGTGGCATGGCGATGCCGCCGACGCCGCAGCCGATGATCGCGTGCGCCTATTGCGGCGTTCATCTGCCGCGCGACGAGGCGTTGCCGGGCCGTGGCGGCGTCTTCTGCGGCGATGCCCACCGCGCCGCGTTCGAGGAAGCGGAGGCGAAGAAGCGATGAGCGCAGCGTCGAACTCGCCCGCCGGCCGGCCGCGCCGCCGCACCGTCGTCGACGAGTCATGGTTCGGTGCTTTCGGCGCCACCGGCGACGCGCCGTCGCTGATGGACGACTCGCGTTTCACCGTCTCGTGGGGGCAGGGCGACGGCGACATCGCCCAGGATCGCTCGCCGCGCGCCGGGCGCAGCATCGCCGAGACGACCTTCGCCCGCATCTACGGCGCATTCATCGCCGCGCGGGCAGCGATCGGCGTCGCGCTGATCGTGACGCTGGCGCTGACCGGCGCATTCGGCCTGCGGCCGGGCGGCGCGGTCGTCGCGGTCAGCATCGCCTACGCGGCGCTCACGATCAGCATGTGGCTGCTGCCGCGCTTTCGCGGCGGTGCGGCGCCGCAGGCGTTCGCACGCCTGAGCAGCCCGCAGTGGCTGGCGACGATCGGCGCCGACCTCGCACTCTTCACGATGCTCCACGTCCTCTCGCCGGGGTCGAGCTTCAACTACGTCGCGCTGCTGGTGCTGCCGGTGCTGATGGCCGGAGTGCTGACACCGCGCGTGCTGGCGCTCGCGACGGCGGCGGTGGCGACGCTGGCGTTGCTCGTCACCGCGTGGCTCGGCATCGTCGCCGGCGGCGATACGCCCTTGTTGATGACGCAGGCGGGCCTCGCGGGCAGCGGCTTTTTCGTCATCACGGTGCTCGCCGGCGAGCTTGCCGGCCGGCTCGCGCGCGAGGAGCTGAGCGCGCGCGGCAGCCTCGAGATGGCACGCCAGCAGGCGCAGCTCAACCGGCTCGTCATCGAGGAGATGGTGGACGGCGTGCTGGTCGTCGATCGCGCCGGCAAGGTGCGCGCGGCCAATCCGGCGGCGCGGCGCCTGCTCGCCCCCGAAGGCATGAGTCGGCCGGCGCCGTTCCAGCTGCGCGCCGCGCCGGCATGGGGAGCGCTGGTGCGCGCCGTCGAGCGTGCGTTCGCGGAAGCATCGTGGCCCGAGGCCGGTCGCGACGTCGCGATCCAGTTCGCGCCCGGTGCGCACCGGACGTTGCGCGTCCGTGTCCGCTTCACGAGGAAGCGCGAGCCACCGGCGAGCGAGGAATTCTGCGTCCTCTTTCTCGAGGACGTGCGCAACGTGCAGGCGAGGAGCCGCCAGGAGAAGCTCGCGGCGATGGGCCGCGTCTCCGCCGGCATCGCCCACGAGATCCGCAATCCGCTCGCCGCGATCTCGCAGGCCAACGCGCTGCTCTCCGAGGACGCGACCGACCCGGCGCAACGCCAGCTGATGCTGATGGTGACCGAGAACGTCGAGCGGCTGAAGCGGATCGTCGACGACGTGATGGAGGTTGCGCCGGGGCAGGTGCAGGAGGTCGGCGCGATCGACGCGACGACGCGGATCGCCGCGATCTGCGCCGAGTGGGCACAGGCCGCAGGCGTCGAGATCGGCGGCATCGGGATGCTCGACGTCGAGCTGCCGGGCGAGTCGATCGGCGTCCTCTTCGACGACGAGCACCTGCGCCGCGTGCTCGTCAACCTGCTCGACAATGCGCGCCGTCACGCCAGCGACAAGCCCGGCGCGGTGCTGGTCCGGCTGGCCGCCTCGACGGAGGACGCGGGGCGCGCCGTGTTCAATGTCCTGAGCGACGGCGCGCCGATCGCGGCCGATGTCGAAGCCTATTTGTTCGAGCCCTTTTTCTCGACCCGTAGCCGCGGCGCCGGTCTCGGCCTTTACATTTGCCGCGAGCTCTGCGAACGATACGGCGCCCGCATCGACTACCGGCTTCTCGCGCCCGAGGAGCCGCGCCGCAACGACTTCTACGTCGACATGAGGCGCGGCATCGTCCAGGCCGCCGCCGACCGCGCGACGCTCACATCATGACCACTGCCTCGCATTTCAGCCTGCTCGTCGTCGATGACGAGCCCGACCTGCGCACGCTCTACGAGCTGACGCTCCTGCGCGAGGGCTACGACCTCGACACCGCGGGCACGGTGCAGGAAGCGCTGCTGCATCTGAAGGATCGCACCTACAGCGCCGTGATCACCGACATGCGGCTGCCGGACGGCAGCGGACTCGACGTCTTGCGCTGGCTCGAGGAGAGCGGCCGGCGCGAGAAGGCGATCGTGATCACCGCCTACGGCTCCTCGGAGAACGCGGTCGAGGCGCTGAAGGCCGGCGCCTACGACTACCTCACCAAGCCAGTCGATCTGAAGCAGTTCCGCGGCGTCGTCGCCTCGGCGCTCGGCCGTGGCGGCAGCGGCGCGCCGACGGTCGATCCGTCGACGCTGCCGTCGGAGCACCGCGCTTCGGTGCCGGCGCGGCCGCCGCGTCCGGCGGCGGCGGCCGCGCCGGCGGCGCCGGTGAGCGCGGCGCTCGGTCGCATGGCCGGGCAGTCGATGGCGATGCAGCAGGTGCGCTCGCTGGTCGAGAAGGTCGCGCGCAGCATGGCACCGGTGCTCGTCAGCGGCGAGTCGGGGACCGGCAAGGAGCTCGTTGCACGCGCCATCCACGAGGTCAGCGCGCGCGGTGCGATGCCTTTCGTGCCGGTCAACTGCAGCGCGATCCCGGAGCAGCTGCTCGAGGCCGAGTTCTTCGGTTACCGCAAGGGCGCATTTACCGGTGCCAATGACGACCGCGAAGGGTTCTTCCAGGCCGCCAACGGCGGCACCCTCTTCCTCGACGAGATCGGCGACCTGCCGCTGTCGATGCAGTCGAAGCTCCTGCGCTCGATCCAGGAGCGATCGGTGCGGCCGGTCGGTGCGGTCGCCGAGCAGCCGGTCGACGTTCGCTTGCTGAGCGCGACGCACAAGGACCTCGGCGCCGAGGTCCAGACCGGCCAGTTTCGCCAGGACCTCTACTACCGGCTGAACGTCATCCAGATTCGCGTGCCGCCGCTGCGCGAGCGACTCGAGGACTTGATGGGGATCAGTGAGCGAGTCCTCGAGCGGCTGGCGCGCGATGCCGGCGTCTGGCCGCCGCCACGGCTGACGCGCGACGCGCTCGTCCACTTGTCTCGCTATCCGTTCCCCGGCAACGTCCGCGAGCTCGAGAATCTGCTCCATCGCGCGGTCGCGCTCTCGGGCGCCGAGGAGCTCGACGTCTACGATCTCGGCCTGCCCGAATCCGTCTTCACCGACAGCGCTGCCCAGGAGCTCGATCAGGTCGCGGTGGCCGCCGAACCCGGCGCCGACGCGGTGCGCGGCGTGGCGCGAATGGCGCCGATCGAAGACCCCTTGCCGAGCGATCTCGCTCGCTATCTCGACGATGTCGAGCGCGACATCCTCGTCCGTGCGCTCGAGCACCACCGTTTCAACCGCACTGCGGCCGGCATCAGCCTCGGCCTGTCGCTGCGCCAGATGCGCTACCGGATGGCGCGCCTCAACGTCAACGTCGGCGCCGATTCGGGCAGCGCGGATCGCGAGTGAGCGGCGGCGACTGGCGCGGCGGCTGGCTGCGCCGCGCGCATTGCATCCGGTCACCGAACTTCGGGCCGCGACCCGAGGCGACGGTCGTCGACCTGGTCCTGCTGCATTCGATCAGCCTGCCGCCGGGCGAGTTCGGCAGCGACGACATCGAGCGACTGTTCACGAACCGGCTCGACTGGAGCGCCCATCCGTACTTCGAGACGATCCGCGGAATCGAGGTGTCCGCGCACTTCCTCATCCGCCGTGGCGGTGTCCTCTGTCAGTTCGTTTCGTGCGACGACCGTGCCTGGCACGCCGGGCCGTCGTCTTGGCAGGGGCGCGAGAATTGCAATGACTTCTCGGTCGGAATCGAGCTCGAAGGCCTCGAAGGCGAGCCGTTCGACGAGCGCCAGTATCCGGTTCTCGCCACGTTGCTTGGAAGCGTCGCCGACCGCTATCCGATCGCCGCCGTCGCCGGCCACGAGCACGTCGCGCCGGGGCGCAAGGCCGACCCCGGCCCAGGCTTCGACTGGCCGTTGCTGCGGCGGTTGAGCGGACCGTCGGCGTTGCGTTTCGCGGCTTGAAACCGCGTTTCCGGCAATGCCCTTTCGGCCTCGTGTCAAGGCCGGATCGGCGACAATCGATCCGTGACAAATCTACGGGTTAGACGCTATAGGTAGTGGTTGTCGAGCGTTCAGACCCTAGATATAGTGTTCGTCGCGTATCCTGATTTTTGCCTCGACGACCTTCCGCTGCCGGCCCTGGCGGTGCCTGATCGGCGAGATCATTCGAGCTTCGGCGACGGCGCCGAAGCGATGCCACAAGCGTCCCTGGCGCACACGTACGCCGGGGTACCCAGAGGGGACTCCATGCAAGCAACCACCGCCCAGGCGAGTTCCATCGCACCGGCTTCGACCTGGCCCACGGCGCGGCCGGCGCCCCCCGCGTCGGCGTACCAGGGCTACCAGATCCTGCGCCGCAACGGCGCCGTCGTGTCGTTCGAGCCGAACAAGATCGCCGTCGCGCTGATGAAGGCGTTTCTGGCCGTCCACGGCACCCAGGGCGCGGCGTCGGCAAGCGTTCGCGAGACGGTCGACCAGCTGACCGAAACAGTCGTGCGCGGCCTGCTGCGCTCGCGCCCGGGCGGCGGTACCTTCCACATCGAGGACGTTCAGGATCAGGTCGAGCTCGGCCTGATGCGCGGCGGCCACCACGAGGTCGCGCGCGCCTACGTGCTCTACCGCGAGCGCCGGGCCCAGGAACGCGCGCGCCAGGGCGAAGCGAAGGTCGTGGCGCCGCCGGTGCTGATGGTCACCGACCGTGGAATCCGCGTCCCGTTCGACTCGGCTCGCATGCAGGCGCTGATCGAGTCGGCGTGCGCCGGCCTCGGCGCCGACGTTCGTCCCGATCCGATCCTGAGCGAGACGCGGCGCAACCTCTACGACGGCGTGCCGATCGACGAGGTGCACAAGGCGGCGATCCTCGCCGCGCGCACGCTGATCGAGAAGGATCCAGGCTACACGCGGGCGACGGCGCGGCTGCTGCTGCACACGATCCGGCGCGAGATCCTCGGCGAGGAGCTGCTGCAATCGGACATGCAGGCGCGCTACGGGGAGTACTTCCCGCAGTTCGTCAAGAAAGGCGTCGCCGCCGAGCTGCTCGACGAGAGGCTGCTCCAGTTCGACCTCACCCGCCTCGGCGCGGCGCTCAAGGCCGAGCGCGACCTGCAGTTCGACTACCTCGGCCTGCAGACGCTCTACGACCGCTATTTCCTCCACCAAGACGACGCTCGCATCGAGCTGCCGCAGGCGTTCTTCATGCGCGTGGCGATGGGGTTGAGCCTGAACGAGATCGACCGCGAGGAGCGCGCGATCGAGTTCTACGAGGTGCTCTCGACGTTCGACTTCATGAGCTCGACGCCGACGCTCTTCAACTCCGGAACCCGCCGCTCGCAGCTTTCGAGCTGCTACCTGACGACCGTCTCCGACGATCTCGACGGCATCTACGAGGCGCTGAAGGAGAACGCGCTGCTGTCGAAGTTCGCCGGCGGCCTCGGCAACGACTGGACCAACGTCCGCGCGCTCGGTAGCCATATCAAGGGCACCAACGGCAAGAGCCAGGGCGTGGTGCCGTTCCTGAAGGTGGTCAACGACACTGCCGTCGCGGTCAACCAGGGCGGCAAGAGGAAGGGCGCGGTCTGCGCCTACCTCGAGTCCTGGCATCTCGACATCGAGGAGTTCCTCGAGCTGCGCAAGAACACTGGCGACGATCGCCGGCGCACGCACGACATGAACACCGCGAACTGGGTCCCCGACCTGTTCATGAAGCGGGTCATGGAGGGTGGCGAGTGGACGCTGTTCTCGCCCAGCACCTGCCCCGATCTGCACGACAAGTTCGGCCGTGCCTTCGAAGAGGCCTATATCGGCTACGAGGAGAAGGCCGCACGCGGCGAGCTGAAGCTGTTCAAGAAGGTCAAGGCGGCCGACCTCTGGCGCCGCATGCTGACCATGCTGTTCGAGACCGGCCACCCCTGGATCACGTTCAAGGACGCGTGCAACGTGCGCTCGCCGCAGCAGCACGTCGGCGTCGTCCACTCGAGCAACCTGTGCACCGAGATCACCCTCAACACCGGACCCGCCGAGATCGCGGTCTGCAACCTCGGCTCGGTCAACCTGGCGCAGCACATCGCCGGCGGCAAGCTCGACCAGGCCAAGCTGAAGAAGACGGTGGCGACGGCGATGCGGATGCTCGACAACGTCATCGACATCAACTACTACGCGGTCAAGAAGGCGCGCGACTCGAACCTGAAGCATCGCCCGGTGGGCCTCGGCATCATGGGCTTCCAGGACGCGCTCTACGAGCTGAAGCTGCCGTACGCGTCCGATGAGGCGGTCGTGTTCGCTGACCGCTCGATGGAGGCGGTCTGCTATCACGCGTACTGGGCTTCGACCGAGCTCGCCGAAGAGCGTGGCCGTTACTCGAGCTATCGCGGGTCATTGTGGGACCGCGGCATCCTCCCGGTCGACTCGCTCGACCTGCTCGCCGAGCAGCGTGGCAAGCTGCAGAGCGAGAGCGGCGCCGACCTAGCGCTGGTCGAGATCGACCGCAGCGCGACGCTCGACTGGGACGAGCTGCGCGCCCGCATCAGCGTCCACGGCATGCGCAACTCGAATTGCATCGCGATCGCGCCGACGGCGACGATTTCCAACATCGTCGGCGTCAGCGCCTCGATCGAGCCGTCGTTCGGCAATCTGTCGGTCAAGTCGAACCTGTCGGGCGAGTTCACGGTCGTCAATGAATATCTGGTGCGCGACCTGAAGAAGGCGGGCCTGTGGGACGAGGTCATGGTGATGGACCTGAAGCACTTCGACGGGTCGCTGCGCCGGATCGACCGCGTCCCCGAGGACCTGAAGGCGCTCTACGCGACCGCGTTCGAGATCGAGACCCAGTGGCTCGTCGAGGCCGCGGCGCGCCGCCAGAAGTGGATCGACCAGGCGCAGTCGCTCAACATCTACATGGCCGGCGCCTCGGGCAAGAAGCTCGACGAAACCTACAAGCTCGCTTGGCTGCGCGGCCTGAAGACGACCTACTACCTGCGCACGCTGAGTGCGACCAACGCCGAGAAGTCGACGGTGAAGTCGGGTCAGCTCAATGCGGTCTCGAACGGGTCGCGCAGCGGCGTCACGCCGGCAGCGGCAAGCGCACCGACTGTCGTTGCGAACGACGAGGTCGCGAGCGACGTCAAGTTCTGCGCGCTCGACAACCCCGAGTGCGAAGCGTGTCAGTGAGCAAGTGCATCACGCGTGCGCGGCGTGAACGAGTACCGTTCTTCGCCGCTCGCGATGCAACAGAGCAACAAAATCGAAGCCGCGGCGTTGATATGTCTTGGGCTTCAAAGGCATCGATCCGATAATCCGCCGGTAGAGGAAAACCCCGCAATGCTGGTTTGGGAAGAAGACAGAACCACCGAGAACGTACCTGCCGCAAGCACCGCGCCGCGCGCGGTTCCCGCTTCGCCGTCGGCCGTCGCTGCGCCCCCTCTCATCTCCGAAGCGACGTTGCCCGTGCAGCGGCCGGTCGCTCCCGCAACCGCATCGGTCGCCCCGCCGGCCGCGCGGCGGGTGCGCGCTGCCGACAAGCGGATCATCAACGGCAGCACCGACGTCAATCAGCTGGTGCCGTTCAAGTACAAGTGGGCGTGGGAGAAGTACCTCGCGACCTGCGCGAACCACTGGATGCCGCAGGAAGTGAACATGTCGCGCGACATCGCGACCTGGAAGAACCCGAACGGCCTCACCGAGGACGAGCGGCGGATCGTCAAGCGCAACCTCGGCTTTTTCGTCACCGCCGATTCGCTCGCTGCCAACAACATCGTCCTCGGCACCTATCGCCACATCACGGCGCCCGAGTGCCGCCAGTTTCTGCTGCGCCAGGCGTTCGAGGAGGCGATCCACACCCACGCCTATCAGTACATCGTCGAGTCGCTCGGGCTGGACGAGGGCGAGATCTTCAACGCCTATCACGAGGTCCAGTCGATCCGCGAGAAGGACGAGTTCCTGCTCCCCTTCATCGAGGCGATCATGGACCCGAACTTCCACACCGGGACGGCCGAGAACGACCAGACGCTGCTCAAGTCGCTGATCGTCTTCGCCTGCCTGATGGAAGGGCTCTTCTTCTACGTCGGCTTCACGCAGATCCTGGCGCTCGGCCGGCAGAACAAGATGACCGGCGCCGCCGAGCAGTACCAGTACATCCTGCGCGACGAGTCGATGCACTGCAATTTCGGCATCGACCTCATCAACCAGATCAAGGCCGAGAACCCGCACCTGTGGACGCCCGAGTTCAAGGCCGGAATCCGCGAGCTGTTCGAGAAGGCGGTCGCCCTCGAATACCGCTACGCGGAGGACACCATGCCGCGCGGGGTGCTCGGCATGAACGCGTCCATGTTCAAGGGCTATCTGCGCTACATCGCCAACCGGCGGGCGGTGCAGATCGGCCTCCAGGAGCTCTTCCCGAACGAGGAAAACCCGTTCCCGTGGATGAGCGAAATGATCGATCTGAAGAAGGAGCGTAATTTTTTCGAGACCCGCGTCATCGACTACCAGACTGGTGGTGCGCTGTCGTGGGAGTAGAGGCCGTCGCGTGACATCGCGTCGGCAAGTGAGAGATCAAGATTCGCAGGACCAGAGCGGTGACCACGAGCACCACCGGCCTGCACCCGGATTCATCGGACTGGGGCGCCCCTCCTGGGCAGTTCTCGGGCGATGAATAGCCAGCGGCCAACGACGCGTCGAAGGCCGCTGGTTCCATGTCAACTTGATCAAGGAGAAACGTGATGGCAACTGCGAAGAAAGCCGCTCGGAAATCGACGGCGAAGAAGTCGAGCGCGAAGAAGTCGATGGGCGCGAAGAAGACGGCCCGCAAGTCGACCGCGAAGAAGACCGGCGCCAAGCGCGCGGCCAAGAAGACCGGCGCGAAGAAGGCCGCCAAGAAGGGCGCGAAGAAGGCCGCCAAGAAGAAGACCGGCGCGAAGAAGGCAGCCAAGAAGCGCTCCGGCGCGAAGAAGGCTGCCAAGAAGTCTGGCGCCAAGAAGGCTGCCAAGAAGTCGGGTGCCAGAAGACGCGTCGCCAAGAAGGCGGGCGGTGCCAAGAAGGCTGCCAAGAAGGCGTCAGCCAAGAAGGCGGCCAGAAAAGCGCCTCCCAAGAAGGCGTCTTCGTCGACGGGCGCGATGCCTGCCGCCGCTCCCGCGGCACCGGCGAAGACTGCCTTGAGCCCACAAGCTGCCTGGCCGTTTCCGACCGGCAGCAAGCCCTGACCGACGTCTGACGTCCGTCATCCAGCCCGGCTCCGGCCGGGCTTTTTATTGCCTGCGAGATGGCAGTCGTCGCGGCCAGCCGCACGCTTGTCCTGCGCGGCCGTGCGCGCCTCGGGCGTCGAGCGCCGCGCGGCGGACTAGTCCGGAAGGATCTGGGTGTCGGCGAAGCCGTGCGCCGAAACGACCGGCATCCTGGCTGCGGGCAGCGGATCGCGCTCGCGGTCGCGCGCGCGATCGGCAGCGTGCATCGCGTCCTCGAGCTGGGCAGCGCGACGTTTGGCGGCCTCGAGCTCCACGGTGGACTGCTGGTGCACCTCGAGCTCGGCCTTCAGCAAGCCGATCTGCTGGCGCGCTTGCGCGGTCTGCTGTTGCGAGAAGAGCCGGGCCTTCTCGAGCTTCTGCAGCCGGTGCGTGGCGGCCGTGAGCTGGCGGCCGTACCACCAGCGGCAGCCCGCCCACATGACCGCGGAAGCGACGGCGATGGCGATCGGGATCGCCACCGCGAGCACGCCAGCCTGACGAATGTCCATGAGAAGCAACTTCGGCCGCGACGGTTCGGGACTTGAGCCTCAGGAGGCAACGAATGTGCGATCCAGCACATGATTTTGGCCACCACGGCTCGCGATCTTCAGGGCGCCGAGCCGATTGCCCAGACGGGCGCAGTCGGCCAGCGGCCAGCCGCGTTCGAGGCCGAACAGCATCGCGCTGCGGAAGGCGTCGCCGCAGCCGGTCGGGTCGACGACCTCGGTCGCCGTCTCTCCGGGGATGGCGGTCCTCTCGCCCTGCTGCCAGACCTCGCAGCCGCGTGCAGCGAGCGTGACGACGACGCCGCGCAGGTGCGATCTCGACATCTGCTCGATCGAGCGCCCGGTGCGCTCGACGAGCATCTGCGCCTCGTAGTCGTTGACCGCGACCCAGCTCGCGCGGTCGACGAATGCGCGCAGCTCCTCGCCGTCGAACATCGGCAGCCCCTGGCCGGGGTCGAAGACGAAGGGGATGCCCGCCGCCGCGAGCTGGCTGGCGTGGTCGATCATGGCGCTGCGGCCGTCGGGCGCGATGATCGCGATCCGCGCGTCGGCGGCCGCTGGCACCGCGGTCTCGTGTGCCCACTGCATCGCGCCGGGATGAAATGCGGTGATCTGGTTGTTGTCACGGTCGGTGATGATGAACGCCTGCGCCGTGTACGCATCGTTGACCGTGCGGACGTGCGCCGTCGTCGCTCCCCACGACCGCAGCCGCGCGCGGTACTCGTCGCCGTCGATCCCGAGCGTCGCGATCACGACTGGCTCGCCGCCGAGCGCGGCAAGGTTGTACGCGATGTTGCCGGCGCAGCCGCCGAATTCGCGCCGCAAGGTCGGCACCAGGAAGGAGACGTTGAGGACGTGGAGCTGGTTGGGCAGGATCTGATCGGCGAAGCGGCCGTCGAAGTTGGCGATGCTGTCGTAGGCAAGCGATCCACAGACGATGGCGGACATGCGTTCTCCAGGAGGAAAGAAGGATGCGTGCGCGCGATCAGGCGCGGGATTCAGGGATAGAAGATCTCGACCGTGTAGCCGACCACCGCCGCCGGGCCGGCGGTGAGCGGCACCTGCAGGCTCGATTCGGCATGCGGGGCCAGCACCTCGGCGGCGTGGAGCTCTTCAGGCGCGAGGACGCGGCGGGCGACCAGGCCCCCGGTCGCGTCGGTAAGAGCGAGATCGATCGACGGCATGCCGAGCGCGATCGCGCTGCGGCTGCGCAGCGTGACGGAGAGGACGAAGGTGTCGGGCGCCGGCGCCCGCGTCAACGCCGTGCTTTCGACGACGACGTCCTCGATGCGTCGCGGCGCCTCGATCCGGCACCCGGCGACGCGGCACCACGCCACGAGCGGCGCGCGCAGCGACGGCCAGCTCGCGGCGATCGTGTCGCGATAGTGATGCGAGACCTGCAGCACGAGCATCGCGGCCGCGAGCAGCGCGAGGCCGCCGAAGGCGGCCCGTGCCGCGCCGCTCTGCCAGCGCGCGCGCCGGTCGGCGCGACGGATGAACTCCGGGTGCGCTTCGCTTTCGAGTGGCAGCGCGCCGGCATCGGTCGCCGGCAGGACGACGAGGTCGGCCTCGTTCTCCGACGAGTTGTCGGCGAACAGGTCGGAATCGAAGCGCGCGTCCGAGAATTCGACCCGATCGCGACCGCCGAGCTCGGCGGGCGGCTTGTGCGCGTGCTCGGCGCGCTTGCGCGGTCCGAACAGGCGGGCGTCGATCGGGTCGGCGAGCAACTCGCCGAGGTCCCCGGTCGAGTCGACATCGTCGCCGCTCGACTCGATGCTATCGGTGTTGGTCGCCGCCGCCCGCTTCTCGACCGACCTCATGGCCGGCTGCGACACGGCCTCCGCCGCTGGCGGCGAGCGCAGCGTCTTTTCGAACTCCGCGGTTCGCGACGGCGCTGCCCGCTCGCTCGGCTCGCGCGTCGGTGCGGCGCGCTCGGCGTGGGACGCGTTGCGCTCGCCCGTTTCGGCCGGCGGGTCGCGGCCGAGGTCGAACAAGCCCTCGATCGCGTTGAAGACGGCGTTGCAGCGGCCGCAACGAACCCAGCCTTCGGACACCTTGAGCTGGTCCTGGACGACTCGAAACGCCGTCCCGCAAGAGCTGCAGCGCGTCGCCAGACTCATCGCCAAATCATGCCATGCGCGACCCCGCAGGGCGCTTACCGACGAGGAGGATCCAGCCGTCGTCGTGCGCCTCGGCCTCGAGCGCGATCCAGGGCGCGTATGCCGAGCGCAGCTCGGCGGTCTGCCGCTCGAGGATGCCCGACAGGACGAGGTCGCCGCCGGCATCGACGAGCGCCGACAGCACCGGGGCGAGCAGCTTGAGCGGCGCGGCGAGGATGTTGGCGACGACGAGCGCGTACGGTCCGGCGACGTCGTCCGGCGTGCCGGCGCGCAACGCGACGCCGTTGGCGAGCGCATTCGCGCGCGTCGTCTCGATCGCCACCGGATCGACGTCGACGGCATCGACCTCGCCGGCGCCGAAGCGGCTCGCCGCGATCGCGAGCACGCCCGAGCCCGACCCGTAGTCGAGCGCGCGCTCCCAGGCGATACCGTCGCTGGTGCCGTGGGCAGCGATCCAGCGCAGGCACATCCGCGTCGTCGGATGGGTGCCGGTGCCGAAGGCGCGCCCCGGGTCGAGGCGGATGACGTGGCGCGCGTTCGGCGGCACGCCGCTCCAGGTCGGAACGACCCAGAAGTCGTCGGCGATCTGGCAAGGGCCGAACTGCGCCTGCGTCAGACGCACCCAGTCCTCATCGGCGACCGGCGCGATCGCGACGACGTGGACATCCCCCGTCGCCGCTGCGGCGACGAGAGAGGCGGCGGCCGAGATCGCATCTGCCTCGTCGGCGAAGAGCGCGCCGACGCGGGCCCGCCGCCACGTCGCCGGCGCGGCGACGCCGGGCTCGTCGAACACCGGCTGCTCGGTGTCGCTGCCCGCGTCGCCGTCCTCGATCGACACCGAGAGGGCGCCGAGGTCGTCGGCGAGCCGGTCGCTCAGGGCATCGACCGCGGCAGCCGGGACGAGGAGCGCGAGGGCGTGCATCGCGCTCAACGCTTGTGTTGGTCGAGCCAGCCTTCCAGGTAGTGGATGCTCGTCCCGCCTTCGACGAACTTGGCGTCGACCATCAGCTCGCGATGGAGCGGGATGTTGGTCTGGATTCCTTCGACGACCGTCTCCGAGAGCGCCGTCCGCATCCGCGCGAGCGCCTGATCGCGGTCGTCGCCGTGAACGATGATCTTGCCGATCATCGAGTCGTAGTTCGGTGGCACGACGTAGTTCGTGTAGGCGTGCGAATCGACCCGCACGCCCGGGCCGCCGGGCGGGTGCCACATCGTGACGCGGCCCGGCGACGGCGTGAACTTGAACGGGTCCTCGGCATTGATCCGGCATTCGATCGCGTGGCCGCGGCAGACGATCGCGCGCTGCGGGAAGGGCAGCTTCTCGCCGGCGGCGATTCGGATCTGCATCGACACGATGTCGATCCCGGTCACCCACTCGGTCACCGGGTGCTCGACCTGGACCCGCGTGTTCATCTCGATGAAGAAGAACTCGTTATTCTCATACAGGAACTCGAACGTGCCGGCGCCGCGGTAGCCGATCTTCTTGCAGGCGGCGACGCAGCGCTCGCCAATCTTCTCGATCACCCGGCGCTGGATCCCCGGCGCCGGCGCCTCCTCGATGATCTTCTGGTGGCGGCGCTGCATCGAGCAGTCGCGCTCGCCGAGCCAGACCGCGTTCTTGTGCGTGTCGGCGAGCACCTGGATCTCGATGTGGCGGGGGTTCTGGAGGAACTTCTCCATGTAGACCGCCGGGTTCGAGAACGCCGCGGCCGCTTCGGCGCGTGTCGTCTGCACCGCCGAGACGAGCGCCGCCTCGGTATGGACGACGCGCATGCCGCGCCCGCCGCCGCCGCCGGCCGCCTTGATGATCACCGGGTAGCCGATCGCCCGCGCCGCCTTGATCGCCTCCTTCGGGTCGTCGGGCAGCGCGCCCTCCGAGCCGGGGACGCACGGCACCCCCGACTTGATCATCGTCTGCTTGGCCGAGACCTTGTCGCCCATGATCCGGATCGCCTCGGGCGTCGGTCCGATGAAGGTGAAGCCGCTGCGCTCGACGCGCTCGGCGAAGTCGGCGTTCTCGGCGAGGAAGCCGTAGCCGGGATGGATCGCCTCGGCGTCGGTGACCTCGGCAGTGGCGATGATCGCCGGCATGTTGAGGTAGCTTTGCGTCGAAGGCGCCGGGCCGATGCAGACGGCTTCGTCGGCCAGCTTGACGTACTTCGCGTCGCGGTCCGCTTCCGAGTAGACGATGACCGACTTGACACCGAGCTCGCGGCAGGCGCGCTGGATGCGCAGCGCGATCTCGCCCCGATTGGCGATCAGGATCTTCTTGAACATCGTCAGTCGCGGCCGGTGGCCGTTCGCGAGCGGGGACCGGCGTCGAAGGCGCGCCTCATTCGATGACGAACAGCGGCTGGCCGAACTCCACCGCCTGGCCGTTCTCGCACAGGATCTGGCGAATCGTCCCGGCGGCGTCGGCCTCGATCTCGTTCATGATCTTCATCGCCTCGATGATGCAGATCGGCTCGCCGACCTTGACGACGCTGCCGACCTCGACGAACGGATCCGAGCCCGGGCTCGCCGAGCGATAGAAGGTGCCGACCATCGGCGACTTGACGACGTTGGCCGCGATGTCCGGCTCCGCCGGCGCCGCTGGGGCGGACTCCGCGCCGCCAGGGTGGGCGGCCGAATAGCTTGGGTGCGGCTGCGGATGCGCGATCGGCGGCGCCGCTCCCGGGGCGTACGCCTTCACGATCCGGACCTTGCCGTCCGCCTCGGCGATCTCGAGCTCCGAGATGTTCGACTCCGAGACGAGGTCGATCAAGGTCTTCAGTTTGCGAAGGTCCATCCAGGCATCCGGAATCGAGTCGGGGCGGCTTAGCTGGCGGGCCGCAAGAAGGCGCGCATTCTAGGCCGATCGGCGACAGATACGGTGATTTGGCGCCGAATCTCGTTCAGCGGATTGAACCCACCCAACCGCCAAGAAGGGCTGCGTCGACCGCGCCCAGATGCTCACCCGCCTTGGCCCCGGTCGAGTCGAAGGCGGCGGTGAAGGGCAACCCCCCGTTGTGGTTGCCGAGCTGGTGCGAGAGCTCGAGCCCGATCGGGCCCGCGATTGCGACCGGCAGGCGCAGCGTCCGCTCGGCAATGAAGCGTCGCACCGGATCGGGCTGGTCGATCGCCAGGGCGAGCACCTGCCAGCGTTCGCGAGCGCGTTCGCGTGCGAAGCGGTCGAGCAACGGCATCTCGACGACGCACGGGCCGCACCATGTCGCCCAGAAGTTGAGCAGCAGCGGCCGGCCGCGCAGCGCCGCCATCGGCAGGGCAACGCCGTCGACGTCCTGGAAGGTCAGCGACCAGACGTCGATCGCGGCCGGCTCGTCGACGCTGTCGCTTCGCGTTCGCCACAGCCGCACGCCGATCCCGCCGGCGCCAGCGACGAGCGCCGCCGCGCCGACGAGGACAGCGCGCCGGTTCACGTCTCGGCCTCGCGCGAGCGCAGCGCGGCGAGGTCGCCGCGGTCGCTGCGGCCACGCGAGTCGCGGTGAAGCGCGCCGCGCAGGTCGTCGTAGTCGCGCACCGTCAGGGCGATATGGACGACGACGCCGAGCGTCGGAGTCGGCACCTGGAGGTTGAGAACGTCGAGCACGCGCCCGCGCGGCCCGTCGAGGCTGCTGACGTCGTAGTCGACGCGCATGTCGATCAGCGCGATTTCGGCCGACTTCGAATCGTCGCAGAAGAGATCGATCGCGATGCTGCTCAGCCGGGTGGCGGTGCCGCGCCAGACCGCGCCGGCGAGGTGTGGTCGAAAGGCCGCGAGGCGCTCCATCCATCCGCCGGCGATTCGGCGCAGCTCGGCGAGCTCGGCGGGCTGGGTGTCGGCGTGGAAGAGGTCGAGGTAGGTGCGGACCTCGTCCTCGATCTCGTCGTTGCCCGGCAGCTCGCCGTTGCGCGCATGCAGGCCGAGATGGCGCGCCGCGCGCCGCTTGGCGGCGCCGTATTCGAGGCCTTCCTCGACGATCAGCCGCGCCGCGGCGACGGCGATCGCTGCGCTGTGCGTGCCTGTTGCCATCGGGCCATTCTAGGCAGCGGCCCGGCGCGGTTACGGCAGCTCGACCTGTCCCATGCGAGCGACGATGGTTGCGGCGCGGCCGACGACGTACGCCGATCCCGGGCGCTTCTCGAATCGCTTCGGTGCCGGCAGCATCACCGCAAGCTGGCCCGCCTGCTGGACGCTGAGCTGACGCGCGGAAACGCCGAAGTAGCGCTGCGCGGCGGCCTCGGCGCCGAACACGCCCTCGCCCCATTCGACGGCGTTGAGATAGAGCTCGAGGATGCGGCGCTTGCCGAGGATCCCTTCGAGCGCGTACGAGAGGACGAGCTCCTGCCCCTTGCGGAGGAAATTGCGCTCGCCGCTCAGAAACAGGTTCTTGGCGAGCTGCTGGGTGATCGTCGAGCCGCCGACGACCTTGGCGGCGGCTGGCGGCCGCGCGGTGACGGCCGCTTTGCCTCCGTGGGCTGCGTCGCGACGCTGGGCGCGCAGCGTTGCCTGCTCGGCCACGGTCTCGGCGCGTTCGTTCTTCGCCCAGGCCTTCTCGAGCGCATCCCATTCGACGCCGCTGTGCTCGGCGAAGCCGCTGTCCTCGGCAGCGACGACCGCGCGCTTCAAGTTGGGCGACAGCCCGGCGTAGTCGATCCACTGCTGCCGCCAGCGGTGTGGGCCCGGAGCGCGGGCGAGCCGCCACGCTTCGGAGCGCTGAAATGTTGTCGACTGCGGATCGACGAGCACCATCAGTGCGATCCGGGCGACGAAGTAGAGCTGCAGCGCGACGGCGCTGACGAGCACGAGAACGAGAAGGCGACGCAGCGACCGGCCGCGTGGCGCCGTCATGTCGATCCGAGGCGCTCGCGCAGCGCCCGCAATACCGGGGCGGTCTGCGGCGCGACGCCGCGCCAGAAGAAGAACGCTTCGGCGGCCTGCTCGACGAGCATGCCGAGGCCGTCGCGTCCGCTCGCGTCATGCGCGCGCGCCCAGTCGAGGAAAGGCCGCGCCGGCGGACCGTACATCATGTCGAGCGCCAGCGTCCCCCGCTTCAGGACGTTGGCCGCGACCGGGACCGGGGTGCCCGAGACGCTGCTCGCGCTGGCGTTGACGACGATATCGAATGCGCTGCCGCAGGCGTCGAGCGCGGTCGCCGCGACATGCGTCGCGGCAGTGCCGTTGAGCGCTGAAAGGTGACGGGCGACGAGCGATCGCGCACGCTCGACACTGCGATTGGCGACCACGACTTCGCCAGCGCCGCCGGCAAGCAAGGGTCCGAGCGCGCCCGCGGCGCCGCCGCCGGCTCCGATCAGCAGGACCCGCGCGCCGCGTACGGCCACGCCGGCATTGCGCTCGATGTCGCGCACCAGGCCGGCGCCGTCGGTGTTGTCGCCCTGCCAGGCGCCGGCATCGAAGCGCAGGACGTTGCAGGCGCCGGCAAGGCGGGCGCGGGCGCTCGGCCGGTCGGCGAGCGTGCAGGCCTCGAACTTGAACGGCATCGTCACGTTGCAGCCGCTGCCGCCGTGCTCGGCGAAGCCGCGGACCGTCGCCGCGAAGGCGTCGAGCGGGCAGAGCAGACGGTCGTAGACGACCGCCTCGCCGGTCTGCGCCGCGAAGGCGGCGTGAATGAACGGCGACTGGCTGTGCGCGACCGGATTGCCGGCGACGACGTATCGACTCGGCGGCGTCGCCATCAGCGCCCGCTCAGCGTCGTCTCGAGGTTCTCCTCGCGCGTGAAGCGGAAGCGCGAAGGGATCGCGAGCTGATCGGCCTGCCGCTTCATGGCTGTCGTGAAGCGGCCGTACGGCCCGGCGGCATGGACGATCGCGATCGCGCGGCGATCGAGGACCTTGTTGCCCGAGCCGCGGACGACCTCGGTCTCGAGGACGCGGCCTTCCGAGTCGACGGTGATGATCATGGTCAGCTCGCCATACAGCTTCTTGCCCTGGTTCTCGGGAAAATTGCGCGTGCCGCGGTCCTCGATCTTGCGCCGCAACTTGTCGTAGTAGAGAGCGTAGACCTCTTCGCGCGTCGCCGGGCTGATGTAGCGCTTCTTCGGCCGCGCGTTCTCCTCGTTGATGCGCTTTTCGATCTCGGCCAGCATCTCGATCAACTGGCGTCGCCGGTCCTCTTGCTCGCGCTCCTCGGGTGTGCCCTGGTCGCGCAGCGGGTCGGTCGGCGGCAGCAGCGCGAGCTCGCGACGCACCTGCGACAACAGCTGCTGCTGCGTCTGCTGCAGTTGCTCGATCCGCTTGCGCGTGTCCTCTTGGGCGTCGCCGATCTCGGTCAGCGCCGAGGGCGGCAGCGGCGACGTCGCGCGGCCGGCTGCCGCGTCGCCGCCGCCGGCCAGGCTCGCCTGCGCGATCGCCTGCGCCTTCTCGGGCGCCTCGGCGGATCGCGAGTTGACGAGGACGACCTCGAGCGGCGAGTCCTCGAACATCCGGTTGAATCCTTCCGGGTCGACGAAGCGCACGCCGAGCAGCGCGCCGTGGACGGCGAGCGAGACGCCGAGCGCGACGTGCAGCGTCGAAAGCTTCTTCTTCGCCAGCGGCAGTCTCACGCGGCTGTGGCGGCGACGGGATCAGCTTCGACGCCGGGATCGGGCGCCGAGACGTCGATCGCGATCGCGAGCGGCCCGGCGCTGTCGGCATCCTCGTCGTCGCCGGCGATCGTCTCGGCCGGCGTCGCGGCCTCGTCGCGGCGGGCGACCACCGTGCCGGAGAGGTCGAGCGTCAGCAGGTCGACGGCGCCGACGCTGACGCGGACGGCACTGCCGCGCGCCAGCTGGTCGCTGCCGACGGCGCGAAAGACCAGCGGCAGCGCGTCGGCGCGAACGAGGCCTTCTTTCAGCACCGTCGCATCGAGCTCGCGGACGTCGTTTTGCTGCAGCCAGCGCAGCGACCAGTAGCGCTCGATCTGGGCCTGGAACGCGTTGTAGGCGGCGTAAGACGCCTCGAAGTCGGCAATCGCTGCGAGCAGCTGCACGTCCTTCGGCTTGAACGGCGCGACCAGCGGGGCACTGCGGCCGCCGCGCGCACAGGCAACGATCTGCCACTGGTTGACGAGGTCGACGTAGCGCCTGAGCGGCGACGTCGCCCACGCGTATTGGGCGACGCCGATGCCGGCGTGCGGCGCAGGTTGCGTTCCCATCCGCACCTTGACCCCGGGCGCGAGGCTCGCCTGGCTGCGATAGATGCCGGGAACGCCACACGCCGCGAGCCAGCCGCCCCAGGTGCTGTTGGCGAGGATCATCGCCTCGGCAACGATGAGGTCGAGTGGCGAGCCACGCTTCCTCGGCACGATCTCGACTCGCTCTTCGCCCGTGATCGGTCGGCCGCCGTCGCGATCGACGCGAAACGTGTAGTCGGGACGGGTGAAGTTCTCGGGCTTGCCACGCACCCGCTCGCGCCCGGCCTTGAGCCGTTGGGCGAGGACGTGCAGGAAGCTCAGCTCGGCCGCGAACGGCAGCGACGGCGGCAGGCCGGCGGCGATCGTGCTCTCGTCGACCTGTGCCTCGAGCAGGTCGTGACGGAGGTTGGCCGCGATGCGGATTCGCTCGAGCCGCGTCTCGCTCGCCAGCGTCGCGAGAGATGCTTCGTCGAAGGTCACATACAGCGAGACGACGGCGGCGTCCGTCCCCTCGGCGAGCGTGAACGCTTCGACGACGGCGTCGGGCAGCATCGTCAGCTTGTGGCCGGGGATGTAGACGGTCGAGAGCCGATCGCGGGCGATCTGCGCGATCGGCGTCGCCGGCAGGAAGGCGAGCGCCGGCGCCGCGATGTGGATGCCGACGACGACCTTGCCGCTGCCGAGCCCCTGCACCGAGAGCGCGTCGTCGATCTCGGTCGTCGACGAGTCGTCGATCGAGAACGCCTGCGCCGGCGCGAGACCGAGCTCGCCCGCGACCTCGGGGACGGCGACGTCGGCGAACCCCGTTCCCTTCGGGAACTCCTCGAACAGGAAGCGGCGCCAGTGGAACTCGTACGGCGAGTCGATCGCGCCGGCCGACTTCAGCACGTCGAGCGGTGGCCGCCCCGAACGCCGCGCCGCTTCGACGACGGCCTTGTACTCGACCGCATTCTTGTCGGGCTTGAAGAGGATGCGGTAGATGTGCTCGCGCACCGGCAGCGGGCAGTTGCCGGCGATCAGCTCTGCGGCCCAGGCGTCGACCTGCGCCGCGATCTGCTTCTTGCGCTCGATGCCGAGCAGTGCTGCCTTGACGATCTCTTCCGGCGCCTTCTTGAAGCGCCCCTTGCCGAGGCGGCGGAAGTAGTGCGGCGCCGAGAACAGGCGCAGCAACGCCGCCGCTTCCTGGGCGACACCGGCCTTGGTGCCGAAGTAGTCGCGCGCGAGCTCGGCGAACGCGAACTCGCCTTCGGGAGCGAATTCCCACGCCAGGTCGAGATCGATCTCGCCCGCGATCGCCTCGGCCTCGCCGAGCAGCGCCTCGGGCTCGGGCTGGGCGAAGCGCAGCAGCACGTTGGCCGCCTTGACCTTGGCCCGCTTGCCCGAGCCGAGCTCGACCTGCAGCGAGGTGTCGGTCTCGGTCATGACGCGGCCGACCTGGAACTTGCCGCCGTCTTCGAAGAGGGCATTCATGGGGCGCCGATTGTCGCCTGAGGATCTGCGCCCGCCGGCCGCCATGGCCCTCGCGGGATGCGCACTTTCAGTAGGTTCGGCCGCTCTTGTAGCGTCCCGATGCGCGCGGCGCGAGGGCGGCGGCGCGGCCGATCGCCGCAAAGCTCCCGGCAGCGTGGGCGTGGCAGATCGCCAGGCCGAGTGCATCGGCAGCGTCGGGCCCGGGCACGCCGGGCAGGGCGAGCAGGCGCATCACCATCTGTTGCACTTGTTCCTTCTTCGCCTGGCCGTGGCCGACGATCGCCCGCTTCATCTGCAGCGCGGTGTATTCCGCGACCGCGAGCTCGTCGGCGACCAGCGCCGACAGGGCGGCGCCGCGTGCCTGGCCGAGCAGCAGCGTCGCCTGCGGGTTGACGTTGACGAACACGATCTCGATCGACGCGCACGTCGGGCCGTAGCGCGCCGCGATCTCGCGCACGCCGTCGAAGATGATCTTGAGCCGCCCCGGCAGGTCGGCGAGCGCGACCGCGGCGGTCCGGATCGTTCCGCTGGCGACGTAGCCGAGCCTGCCGCCGTCGCAATCGACGATGCCGAAGCCCGTCGTGCGAAGTCCAGGGTCGATGCCGAGCACGCGCATGGCCGTCATTGGAACCGAACGCGGCCGGGTCGTGACACCGCCACGTCGCTCAGATGCCGAAATAGGCGCGCACGGAGTGGAAGAAGACCGGCGCAGCGAAGCAGAGCGGCGCGACGCGGTCGAGCAGGCCGACCGCGCCGGTGACCGACGAATCGCCGCTCCAGCTGCGCGCGCCGGCGTCGCGCTTGAGCGCCTTGACGACGAACTCGCCGAGCGTCCCGGCCGCGCCGGCGAGAGCGCCCATTGCCATCGCGGCGAGCGGGTTGAATGGCGTGACCCAATAGAGCAGCAGGCCGACGACGGCGGCGGCGCCGGCGCCGGTGCCGAACGCCCGCCACGAGAACGAGCGGCTGATCGCGCGTGCCACCGGCCGCCGGCGAAGTCGCCGGCTCGCCGCCTCCTGGCCGAGCTGGGCGGCGACGACGACAACGACGAGGAAGAGGACCAGGAACGCACCGCGTTCGTGGAAGCGCGGCAGGTCGAGCAGGAGCAGCGCCGGCGCGTGGCTCATGCCGTAGACGGTGACGGTGACGCCCCACTGGATCTTGGCCGTTCGCTCGAGGAAGCGGAACGGGTCGTTGGCGAGCGCGCTGATGACCGGGATCGCGAAGAACACGTAGACCGGGATGAAGACCGTGAAGGCGTTGATCAGCCGCAAGCCGACCAGCACGTATTGCAACGGCAGGACGACGAAGAAGGCGAGCAGGAGGCTGCGGTGGTCGGCACGGCGGGTGTGCGTCAGCGTGATGTACTCGCGCAAGGCCAGGAACGAGACGAAGCCGAACAGCAGCGTCGAGCCGAGCGGCCCCGACACCCATGCGATCCAGAACAGCAGCGCGCCGACCCAGAGGGCGCGCAGCTCGCCGGCGAAACGCTCGCGCAGCGCGGTCTGTGCCGGCGTGAGATCGCGGAGCGAGCGCCCGAAGGCGACGATCGTGACGAGCCCGAGCAGCCCGAACAGGACGACGAACAGCAGCCCGACCTGCTGGCTGACGGTGAGTGTGCGCAGCTCGCCCATCACGCGACGGCGCGCAGCGCCATCACGGCGGCACGCGCCCGGTCGAGGAACGCGTGGCGCTCCTCGTCGGGCGCGAGCGTGATCGGCGGACCGAAGACGACCGTGCACAAGATCGGCACCGGAACGACCTCGCCCTTGGGCATCACCCGCTGCACGTTGTCGATCCAGGCCGGGATGAGCTGCACGTCGGGGAACGCCTGCGCGAGCGCGTACAGCCCCGACTTGAACGGCGCCGGGTCGGCGGCATGGCCGCGCGTGCCTTCGGGAAAGATGACGAGCGAGTCGCCACGGCGAAGCGCCTCCATCAGCGGCTCGAGCGGGTCCTCGTCGTCGGCCGTGCCGTCCTTGGCGCGCTGCCGGCTGACGTAGACGGCGTTGAAGACCTCGCGCGTCAGCCAGTGCCGGAACGGCGTCGCCGTCCAGTAGTCGCGCGCCGCGATCGGCCGCGTCGCCGCCCGCAGGTCGCGCGGCAGCGCCGCCCAGATCAGCACCCAGTCGAAGTGGCTCTGGTGATTGGCGAAGTAGATCCGCTGCTCGGCCTTCGGCGTCGAGCCGTGCCAGTGGCCCTGCGCGCCGGTGATGAGCCGGGCGATGAGGGCGAGCCCGAGGCCGGCGGCTTGCGGGAGCTTCATCGCGCCCTGCTCGTCCGGCGGCTGGCCTCAGTGGCGGAAATGGCGTACGCCGGTGAAGACCATCGCGATGCCGCGTTCGTTCGCGGCCGCGATCACCTGATCGTCGCGCATCGAGCCGCCCGGCTGGATCACGCACGCCGCGCCGGCGTCGATGACGACGTCGAGACCGTCGCGAAACGGGAAGAACGCGTCGCTCGCCACCGCCGAGCCGACCAGTGACAGCTGCGCGGCCTCGGCCTTGATCGCGGCGATCCGCGCCGAGTCGAGCCGGCTCATCTGGCCGGCGCCGACTCCGAGCGTCATGCCGGAGGCAGCGAACACGATCGCGTTGCTCTTGACGTAGCGGGCGACCGTCCAGGCGAACAGCAGATCGCGCGTCTGCTCGGCCGTCGGCGCCTTCGCTGTGACGACCTTGAGGTCGCGCTCGCCGATGTCGAGGTTGTCGGCGGTCTGGATCAGAAGCCCCGAACCGACGCGCTTCCACTCGTGCGTGTTGCGGCCGGCGTCGGGCCCTGGCAGCGCGATCTGCAGGACGCGCGTGTTCGCCTTGGCGGCGAAGACGGCGAGCGCATCGGCGCTGTATGACGGCGCGATCAGCACCTCGACGAACTGCTTGGCGACGAGCTCGGCCGCGGCGCGGTCGACCTCGCGGTTGAACGCGATGATGCCGCCGAACGCCGAGGTCGGGTCGGTATTGAAGGCCTTCGCGTACGCCACCGCGCCGTCCTCGGCGACGGCGACGCCGCACGGGTTTGCGTGCTTGACGATGACGCACGCCGGCGAGTCGAAGCACTTGACGCACTCCCAGGCGGCGTCGGCGTCGGCGATGTTGTTGTACGAGAGCTCCTTGCCCTGCAGCTGCGCGGCCGTGACGAGCGAGCCCGGCGCCGGCGCGAGGTCGCGATAGAAGGCAGCGCGCTGGTGCGGGTTCTCGCCGTAGCGCAGGTCCTGCAGCTTGACGAACCTGCCGTTCGCCTGGGCCGGGAATTCGGCGCGCTCTGGAACGCCGTCGCTCGGGCCGGCGAGCGACGACAGATAGTCGCTGATCGCGCCGTCGTACTGCGCGATGCGGTCGAACGCCGCGACCGCGAGCGCGAAGCGGGTCGCCTTCGCGACCGCGCCGTCGCGCTTCAGCTCGGCGACGACGCCGGCGTACTGCGACGCGTCGGTCAGCACGGCGACGTGGCTCCAGTTCTTCGCTGCCGACCGCACCATCGCCGGGCCGCCGATGTCGATGTTCTCGATCGCATCGGCGAGCGTGCAGCCATCGCGTGCGACGGTCGCCTCGAACGGGTAGAGGTTGACGACGAGCAGGTCGATCGTCGCGATGCCGTGTTCTTCGAGTGCCGTCATGTGCGCGGCGTCGTCGCGGCGCGCCAGCAGGCCGCCATGGATCGTCGGGTGCAGCGTCTTGACGCGGCCGTCGAGCATCTCGGGAAATCCGGTGTGCGCCGCGACCTCCGTGACCGCCAGGCCGGCGCCGGCGAGCAGCTTGGCCGTGCCGCCGGTCGACAGCAGGCGGATGCCGAGCGCGGCCAGCTCGCGCGCGAGCTCGACGACGCCGGTCTTGTCGGAGACGGAGATCAATGCGTGCATCGCGGTCCTCCCTCGCGGTCGCGAGCGCACACGCTCACTTGATCAGCTTGTGCTCGAGGAGCTTGCGGCGCAGCGTGTTGCGGTTGATGCCGAGCCATTCGGCAGCGCGGCTCTGGTTGCCGCCGGCTTCCTTCATCACGACCTCGAACAGCGGCCTCTCGACGACGCGGATGATCATCTCATGCATCGCCGTCGGCTCGACGCCGCGCAGGTCGCGAAAGTAGCTCTCGAGGCTCTCGCGAACGCACTCTTCGATGTGCTTCTTGTTGGTGCTGGCCATGTTCGCTCGTTCAGTGGATCGCCGGCGTCGTGTCGCCAGCCACGTCGGTCGCCGGCATCGAGGGTATCTCGTCCGCGAGCCGGTCGAACCAGGCGCCGACGGCACGCGCCTGCGCGTCGCAGGACTCGATCGCGTTCATCTCGGCGCGGAACGCCTCGCCGCCGGGCAGCCCGCGCAGCGTCCAGCCGATGTGCTTTCGCGCACTGCGGACGCCGGCGAACTCACCGTAGAGCCGGTAATGGTCGTCGAGATGCTCGAGCAGCCAGCCCTTGACGTCGGCGACGCGCGGCGGCGGCGCTGCCTCGCCGGTCGCCAGGTACTGCGCAATCTCGCCGAACAGCCACGGCCGGCCCTGGGCAGCGCGGCCGATCATGATCGCGTCGGCGCCGGTCCTGGCAAAGACCCGGCGCGCCTTCGCCGGCGAGTCGATGTCGCCGTTGGCGACGACCGGGATCCGGACCGCGCGCTTGACCGCGGCGACGGTGTCGTATTCCGCCTCGCCCTTGTAGCCCTGCTCGCGGGTACGCCCGTGGACCGCGATCATCGCGACGCCGGCGTCCTCGGCGGCGCGGGCGATGCGGACGGCGTTCTTCTCGCTCGCACACCAGCCGGTGCGCATCTTCAGCGTGACCGGAACGCGGTGCGGCGCGCATTCGCCGACGACAGCCTCGACGATCGCGAGCGCGAGCGGCTCGTCCTTCATCAGCGCCGAGCCGGCCCACTGGTTGCACACCTTCTTGGCCGGGCAGCCCATGTTGATGTCGATGATCTGCGCGCCGCGCGCGACGTTGTAGGCGGCGGCCTCGGCCATCATGGCGGCGTCGGTGCCGGCGATCTGCACCGCGATCGGCGCCGTCTCGCCGTCGTGATCGGCGCGGCGGCTTGTCTTCAGCGTCGCCCACAGGTCCTTGCGCGAGGTCACCATCTCGCTCACCGCATAGCCGGCGCCGAGGCGCTTGCAGAGCTGACGGAACGGCCGATCGGTGACCCCCGCCATCGGCGCGGCGAAGAAGCGATTCGCCAGCGTGATGTGGCCGATGCGCATGGGCAGTTCGGGGGAGTGCTGAAAAACGAGGCAGCAGTATAGCGGCGCAAAAACCGCGCCGGAACGCGCCGGACCACCGCATTCGCGGGCTCGATAATCGATCCGATGGATCGCTGGCTCGACTGGCTGATTGGCGCGATGTCGCTGCCGGAGGTCGGCCTCTCGACGGTCTTCTTCATCGCCTTCATCGCCTCGACGTTGGTGCCGCTCGGCTCCGAGCCGGCGGTCTTTGCGCTGGTCAAGCTCAACCCGACGATGTTCTGGCCTGCCGTCGGCGCGGCGACGGCCGGGGCGACGCTCGGCGGCGCACTGACCTGGTGGATGGGCTACGGCGCCGAGCGCTCTTACGAGCACATGACGCACCGCGATCCGAACGTCCGCGCGCTGCGCTGGCTCGAGCGGTTCGGGCCGAAGGCCTGCCTGCTGTCGTGGCTCCCGATCGTCGGCGATCCGCTCTGCGCGGTGGCGGGATGGCTGAAGCTCTCGTTCTGGCCGTGCGTCACCTACATGCTGATCGGCAAGTTCGCTCGCTACTTCATGATGACGGTCGGCTTGCTCTGGTTCTTCCCTGGCCAGTTCACGCGCTGATTCAGGCGGCACAAAACGAAGAGGACGCCGCAGCGTCCTCTTTCGTCGGCTGCCGAGCCTGATCAGGCAGCGCTCTTGCGGGCGCGCTTGGCGGTCTTGCCGGAGGCCGACCTGGCGCCGGTCTTGGCCGCGGTCTTCTTGACCGCCGGGCGGGCGCCGCGCGAGATCTGCGCCGAGAGCTCCTCGATTCGCGCCTTGAGCGCTTCGACATCGCGCGCCGACGGCACGTTGAGCTTCTTCATCGCCTTGGCGGTGCGCTCCTCGAAGATCGACTCGAGCCTGTCCCAGTGCTTGCCGGCCTTGGCACTGACGTCGTCGGCCATGCTCGTCATCTTGCTCGTGACGTCGCCAAAGCGCTCTTCGGCGACGCTCTGCGTCTTCTTCTGCAGGTTGGCGCCTTCCTTGACGAGCGCGTCGAAGACCTGCTTGCCCTCGGCCTGCGCCTTGGCGAACGCGCCCATGCCGGCGAGCCAGATCTGCTGCGCCGAGTCCTTCACCTGGCTGGCGAGCGCGCTGTCGAAGAGGCCGGCGCCGGTCTTCTTCTTGTCGGCCATCGCCTTGAGTTTCCTGACCATCTGGTTCTCCTGTCGTGTGCTGCGGCTTCGCAGGTGCGACCGCTGCCGATCACTCTAGCCAAGCCGGCTCGGGAGAACACCCTAAACGCGCGAGTGCGCCCGTCCCTGACCGGGTTTGCCCCGCGGGCCGGGGCTGCGGCTCTGTTCAAGAATCGCCGCAGGCGGCGCGGTCGGCGCGCGGCGCGAGAGGGAGGGTCCGCATGCGTTACTTCGTCACCGGAGCCACGGGCTTCATCGGCAGGAGGCTCGTCAAGGCACTGCTGGCGCGGCGCGGAGCCGTCGTCTATTTCCTGCTCCGCCGCGAGAGCGAAGCCAAGGTCCCGGCGCTGCTCGCCTACTGGGGCGAGGACGGCAGCGAGGGCAAGCCCCGCGCCGTCGCCGTCTACGGTGACCTGACCGCCAAGCGCCTCGGCGTCGGCGCAGACGAGATCAGGAAGTTGAAGGGCCAGATCGACCACGTCTATCACCTCGCCGCGGTGTACGACCTCGCAGCCGACGCCGAATCACAGGTCGCAACCAACATCGACGGCACACGTGACGTGGTCGAGTTCGCGAAGGCGGTCGACGCCGGCCACCTGCACCACGTCAGCTCGATCGCCGCCGCTGGCCTCTACGAGGGCGTCTTTCGCGAGGACATGTTCGACGAGGCGGAAAACCTCGACCACCCGTATTTCATGACCAAGCACGAGAGCGAGAAGATCGTGCGCACGGAATCAAAGGTGCCGTGGACCGTCTACCGGCCGGCGCTCGTCGTCGGCGATTCGCGCACCGGCGAGATGGACAAGATCGACGGTCCGTACTATTTCTTCAAGCTCATCCAGCGGATGCGCCAGATCCTGCCGCCGTGGATGCCGTCGATCGGCATCGAGGGCGGCCGCATCAACATCGTCCCGGTCGATTTCGTCGTCGCCGCGCTCGACCACATCAGCCACCTGAAGACCGATCTCGCTGGCCGCTGCTTTCATCTCGTCGACCCGCTCGGCTATCGCGTCGGCGACGTGCTCGACGTCTTCAGCAAGGCCGCGCACGCGCCGAAGATGAACCTGTTCGTGAACGCGGCGCTGCTCGGCTTCGTGCCGAAGAGCGTCAAGAAGGGCTTGCTGGCGCTCGCGCCTGTGCGCCGCGTCAAGGCCGCGGTGCTGAAGGACCTCGGCCTGCCCGACGACATGCTCACCTTCGTCAACTTCCCGACGCGATACGACTGCCGCGAGACGCTCGCGGCGCTGAAGGGCTCCGGGATCGCGTGCCCGCTGCTGCCCGACTACGCGTGGCGCCTGTGGGACTACTGGGAGCGCCATCTCGACCCGGCGTTGCAGATCGACCGGTCGCTCCGCGGCACCGTCGCCGGCAAGGTCGTGCTCGTCACCGGCGGCTCGTCGGGGATCGGCCTGGCGGCGGCGTGCAAGTTCGCCGAGGCCGGCGCGATCACCGTCATCTGCGCCCGCGACGAAGCCAAGCTCGCCGAGGCGAAGGCCGAGATCGTCGCCAAGGCCGGCAAGGGTGCCAACGTCGAGACCTTCTCGGCCGACATCGCCGACGAGGCGAGCTGCAAGGCGCTGATCGACTGGCTGCACGACAAGCACGGCGGCGTCGACTTCCTGGTCAACAACGCGGGCCGCTCGATCCGGCGCGCGATCGAGGCGAGTTACGAGCGCTTCCACGACTTCGAGCGGACGATGCAGCTGAACTACTTCGGCTGCCTGCGCGTGACGATGGGCCTGTTGCCCGGGATGGTCGCCAAGAAGAGGGGGCACGTCGTCAACATCAGCTCGATCGGCGTGCTGACGAACGCGCCGCGCTTTTCCGCCTACGTCGCCTCGAAGGCCGCGCTCGACGCCTGGACGCGCTGCGCGTCGAGCGAATACGCCGACATGGGCATCACCTTCACGACGATCAACATGCCGCTCGTTCGCACGCCGATGATCGGCCCGACCAAGCTCTACGACAACGTGCCGGTGCTGGCGCCAGAAGACGCGGCCAACATGATCGCGGAGGCCTGCGTCTTCAAGCCGGTGCGGATCGCGACGCGCCTCGGGATCACCGGCGAGTTGCTGCACGCGCTCGTGCCGCGCGTCGCCCAGATCGTCATGAACTCCAGCTTCCGCATGTTCCCGGACAGCGCGGCGGCCAAGGGCGACAAGGACAAGAAGTACCAGCCGTCGGCGGAAGCGCTGGCGATGGCGCAGATGATGCGCGGCATCCATTTCTGACCCAGCTCGACTGCGCTCGCACGCGTTGGCCGGGCGGGGCTCGTTCGACGGATCACCGGCCGGACGGGCCGGCGTCGCGGTCAGGAGGACTTCGAGCGGGCCATGACCAGGGCGGGGTCGGCGCGGTATTGCTGCGGGAACATCACCTTCAGGTTGGCGATTTTGGGCAGGTCGAAGCGCGCGATGTAGCCCGTGTCGGGGTGCAGCGTCAGGTAGTCCTGGTGGTACGCCTCGGCCGGATAGAACGCGACGAGCGGGACGACCTGGGTCACGATCTTCTTCGGGTAGACCTTGGCGGCGTCGAGCTGGGCGATGTAGCGCTCGGTCGTCTCCTTCTGCGCTGCGTCGGCGTAGAAGATCGCCGAGCGGTATTGGGTGCCGCTATCGGGATCTTGGCGGTTGAGCTGCGTCGGGTCGTGCGCGACCGAGAAGAAGATCTGCAGCAGCGTGCCGTAGCTCACCTTCTTCGGGTCGTACGTGATCTTCACCGACTCGGCGTGGCCAGTCAGACCGCTGCCGACGAGCTCGTACATCGCCGTCTTCTCGGCGCCCCCGGAATAACCAGAGACTGCCTGGACGACGCCGTTCACGCGCTGGAAGACGCCCTGGATGCCCCAGAAGCAGCCGCCGGCAAAGACCGCAGTCTGGATGCCGCTTGCGCCGGTCGTC
Source organism: Caldimonas sp. (assembly GCA_036272325.1). Lineage (GTDB taxonomy): Bacteria > Pseudomonadota > Gammaproteobacteria > Burkholderiales > Burkholderiaceae_C > Schlegelella_A. The sequence continues at coordinate 56,885 of DATAYY010000022.1, forward strand.
GTGTCGACCGCCGGCGGCGCGATCTTCACCGCCGCCTCGCCGGCCCGGCTCGCCATCGGCGCGACGCCGGCGAGGACGAGGGCGGCGAGCGTGGCGACGCTGGCGATGGTGGCGCAGAGGCCGGCGCGGCGAACCGGCGAGAAGGAAAAGAAGCGTCCGGTCATGGTCGTGACTCCGTCAAATGCTGCTGGGTCGGCGCCAGTGCGCGGATCATTACAGAGTCGGCGTCCCTGTGCCGGCGGCCTCGCCAAGTCCTTTGCTTAGCTCGCGGCCGGCAACGCAGTGCCGAGGTAGGCGCCGTCTTCGTCGAGCGCTGCCTGCACGACATCGATCGGCACGGTGCGCAGCGCCTCGGACCGGCGCTGACCGAGCGTGGCGAGCGTCCCGGCCGCCTGGCCCATGACGAAGCAAGCGCCCGAGACGCGCGCCGCCGATTGGCCGTCGTGCGTCATCGACGCGCAACGGCCGGCGACGAGCAGGTTCCGCGGCGGCCGCGTGGCGCCGCCGACGCGCGGCAGCAGCATCCCGAGCGGCAGCTGGTTGAAGCCGCGCGACTCGGGGATCGGCGGCCAGCGCCACTCGACGTCACCGGCGACGTGCAGCTCGAGCGGCCAGCCGTTGACGCCGATCGTGTCGGCGAAGTCGGCACAGCCGACGATCTCGTCGCCGCTCAGCACGTGCTCGCCGATCAGCCGGCGCGTCTCGCGGATGCCAAGCTGCGGCGCGATCTCGAGCAGGTAGGCCTTCTCGAACCCGGGCACGCGGGTGCGCAGGAAGCGGAGGTAGTCGAGCACCTGGCGGCGACCTTCGACTTCACCAAGGGAGAGCGACCGCGCGTCGGTGCCGTCGACCGCCGAGCCGTCGGCGTTCTTCAGCTGGGTGACGTTGACGCGCCACTCGCCGGCATGGCGCTGCGGCCGCACGATCGCGCCGCGGCGCGGGAAGCGGAACTCGCCGGCCGCCTCGGCCGCGTCCATGCGCGCCGGGATCGTCCGCCAGGCTTCGCCGGCAAGCGCATCGTCGACGCCGCCAACGCGAAACATCAGGGTCGGAAAGAGCATCGCGCCGCCGTGCGCCATCGCTGCGCCGGCGAAGTGCGCGAGGTCGCCGTCGCCCGAGCAGTCGATGAAGGTGCGGCCACGGATCGCGAAGCGGCCCGACTTCGTCTCGACGAGGAGCACATCGACGTCGCCGTGTTCGCCGCGCACGACGTCGACAGCACAAGCGTGGAACAAGACTTCGGCGCCGGCGCCGAGCAGCATCGCGTCGGCGGCGCACTTGAACGCCGCCGTGTCGTACGCCTGCGCATGGATCTTTCCGAAGACGACGTGCGGTGCACTCAGCCCGTCGAGCGCACGCAGCCGGTCGAGCAGCTCGTCGGCGACACCATGGACGACCTGCACGATCGCGCCGTGCACGTTGGCGTGCAGGCCGCAGAAATTGGTGACGCCCGCGGCAGTGCCCATGCCGCCGAGAAAGCCGTAGCGCTCGACGAGGAGCGTACTTGCGCCGCGCCGCGCCGCGGCGGTTGCCGCCGCCAGCCCTGCCGGACCACCGCCGAGGACGACGACGTCGCGCTCGGCGAAGATCGGTGTCGAGCGCGCCCGCTCGGCGATCGCCGGGGTGGCCACGGCCTGCTCAGTCGAGAGTGATGTTGTTCTTTTGGATGATCGGCCGCCAGCGCTCGATATCGGCGGCGAGAACGGCGCGCGCTTCGGCCGGCGTGTCGGCGACGACGTCCATGTACTGCAGCTTCAGCCGCTCGCGGACATCGGGCTCGGCCAGGATCTGGACCAGCTCGTCGTGGAGCTTGCGCACGATCCCGTCCGGCGTCTTCGCGGGAACGACGAAGCCCATCCAGGCATCGGCCTGGATGTCCTTCAGGCCGCTTTCGGCGAGCGTCGGCAGCTCGGGCAGCGCGCCCGAGCGCTTGCCCGTGGCGACGGCGAGCGCCTTGAACTTGCCGGCCTTGACCTGCGGCATCACCGCAGCCGCGGGCAGGACCGCGATGTCGGCGTTGCCCGACAGCAGCGCAGTGACCGCCGGGCCCGAGCCAGCATAGGGGACGTGGACGACGCTGGTGCCGCTCTTCGTCGCCAGCGCTTCCATCGCCAGGTGCGAGATCGTGCCGGCGCCCATCGACGCGTAGTTGTACTTGCCCGGGTTCTTCTTCATCAGGGCGACGAGCTCGTCGGTGCTGTTGACGCCGAGCGTGCTCGGCACGACCAGGACGCTCGGCTGCGTCGCCGCGATGCTGACGAGCTCGAGGTCCTTCGCCGGGTCGTACGGCATCTTCTTGAACAGCAGCGCGTTGACGCCGAGTGGGCCGGCGATGCTGACGCCGATCGTCTGCCCGTCGGGGGCTGCCTTGGCGATCGCGTCGGTGCCGAGGTTGCCCGCCGCGCCGGGTTTGTTGTCGACGATGATCGGCTGGCCGGTCCGCTGGGCAAGCTTGTCGCCGACGATGCGGGCGATGATGTCCGGGGTCGAGCCGGGGCCGTACGGGACGACGATATGCACCGGGCCCTTCGGCCAGTTGGCGGCGGGTGCCGATTGCGCGGCTGCGCCGATCGCGCCGGTGGCGACGGCGAGCGCCAGCGCGGTGCGCGCGCAGGTCAGTAAAGCGTTGCGAATCATCGTCCCGGTCCTCTTCGAAGGTTAGGATTCTGGCCGCGTTTCGCCTGCCATCGGATTCCCGCGACCATGACTTCCAAGCCTGCCGCCGCCGTCGCCGCCACCGGCCAGATGCACGACCTCTCGCACCTCGCGCCGCGCGACAAGGCCGAGATCCTGGCTCAGGCGCTGCCGTATATCCGGCGCTTTCACGGCAAGACGATCGTCATCAAGTACGGCGGCAACGCCATGACCGACGCCGGCCTGCAGCAGGACTTCGCCGAAGACGTCGTGCTGCTGAAGCTGGTCGGCATGAACCCGGTCGTCGTCCACGGCGGCGGGCCGCAGATCGAGGAAGCGCTCGCCAAGATCGGCAAGAAGGGCACCTTCATCCAGGGCATGCGCGTCACCGACGACGAGACGATGGAGGTCGTCGAGTGGGTGCTCGCCGGCCAGGTCCAGCAGGACATCGTCGGCCTGATCAACGTCGCCGGCGGCAAGGCGGTCGGCCTCACCGGCCGCGACGGCGGGCTGATCCGTGCCAAGAAGCTGCGCATGCTCGACCTCCAGGACCCGAGCAAGGAGCACGACGTCGGCCTGGTCGGCGAAATCGAGTCGATCGACCCGAGCGTCGTCCGCGCGCTCCAGGAGGACCAGTTCATTCCGGTCGTCTCGCCGCTCGGCTTCGGCGCCGACAACGAGAACTACAACATCAACGCCGACGTCGTCGCCGGCAAGCTCGCCGAGGTCCTGAAGGCCGAAAAGCTGATGATGCTGACCAACACGCCGGGCGTGCTCGACAAGGCCGGCAAGCTCCTGACCGATCTGTCAGCGCGCGAGATCGACGAGCTGTTCGCCGACGGCACGATCTCGGGCGGCATGCTGCCGAAGATCCAGTCAGCGCTCGATGCGGCGAAGAACGGCGTCAACACGGTGCACATCATCGACGGTCGCGTGCCGCATGCGATGCTGCTCGAAGTGCTCACCGAGCAGGCGTACGGAACGATGATCCGCTCGCGCTAACAGTGGACGCCAGAGGCGTCGGCCGCTGCCGCTTGGCGGGAGGGGAGCGCAGCGGGGCGCGGGCAACCGGGGACGGAGTCGGACAACCGCACGCGGCTCGCCGCGTGTGGTTGTTCGACCTCGACAACACATTGCACGACGCGTCGCACGCCGCGTTCGGCGAGCTGCACGCCGCCATGGCCGACTACGTTGCCGCGCACCTCGGCGTCGACGCCGTCGAAGCCGGCCAACTCCGCGAGCGCTACTGGCTGCACTACGGCGCGACCTTGCTCGGCCTGGTCCGCCACCACGGCGTTCGTGCGGCGCACTTCCTCGCCGAGACGCATCGCCTGCCCGGCCTCGAGGCGCGCCTGCGGACGAGCGCGCACGATCGCTCGGCGCTGGCGCGCCTGCGCGGCCGCAAGTTCATCGTCACCAACGCGCCGCGCGCCTACGCGATGCGCGTCCTCACGACCTTGCGCCTGCTGCGCCATGTCGACGGCGTCATCACGATCGAGGACATGGCGATGTTCGGAGCGCTCCGGCCCAAGCCCGACGTGCGCATGCTGCGCCGGATCGCGGCGCGCCTGAGGGTGCCGCCGAGCCGCTGCGTCCTGGTCGAGGACACGCTCGCCCATCTGAAGGCGGCGCGCGCGGTCGGCATGCGCACCGTCTGGATGCAGCGCTATCTCGGCGGACGCTTTCGCGGTACCCGTCGCGATCCCGCCAACGCGGGCGCGCGATCGCCGACGCGCCGCGCGTGCCCGAACCCGCTCTACCTCTATGCCAAAATCGGCGCGCTCCGGCACCTGGCACGTTTCTGATGACGCCTTCCTCCGACCTGCCTGCCGGCACCACCGGCGACGCCGAGGAAGACGTGAGCGCCGGCCCGGCGTCGCTTCCCGATGAGGCGATCGTTCCCGGTGCCGCGCGCGCGGCCGCGCCGGCGCTGCCCGCGCGCAAGCGCCCGCGCCCCGGCGAGCGCCGGGTCCAGATCCTCGAGACGCTGGCGACGATGCTGCAGGAGCCCGGCGCCGAGCGCGTCACGACGGCGGCGCTCGCGGCCAAGCTCGACGTCTCGGAAGCGGCGCTCTACCGCCACTTCGCGAGCAAGGCGCAGATGTTCGAGGGACTGATCGAGTTCATCGAGCAAAGCGTCTTCACGCTCGTCAACCAGATCGTCGAGCGCGAGTCCGATCCCGGCACGCAGGTCCAGCGCGTCCTTGCTGTCCTGCTCCAGTTCGGCGAGAAGAATCCCGGCATGACGCGCGTCATGGTCGGCGACGCGCTGGTGTTCGAGAACGACCGCCTGACGGCGCGGATGAACCAGTTCTTCGAGCGGATCGAATCGCAGCTGCGCCAGAGTCTGCGCCTGCACGCCGAGGGCAAGGCCTCGACGACGCCGACGGTCGACGCCAACGCGCAGGCGTCGGTGCTGACCGCGTTCGCGATCGGACGCCTGCAGCGGTTCGCGCGTTCGGGGTTTCGCAAGAGCCCGACCGAGCATCTCGACGTCGCGCTGCGCCTGTTCGCGGCGTGAGCGGCGGAGGGTGCGCGTGACGACGACGATTGCCGCGGGCGGTCGCCCGCTCACCTTGCTGCCCGAAAAGGCGGCGTTCCTCGCCGGCAGCCGGACGCTTCTGGTCGCCGACGCGCACCTCGGCAAGGCGGTGACCTTTCGCGCCCTCGGCGTTCCCGTGCCGCACGGCACGACGACGGAGACGCTCGAGCTGCTGTCGCTGCTGGTCGGGAGGTGGCGCGCGCGCCGCATCGTCTTCCTCGGCGATTTTCTCCATTCGGCACACGCGCACGCGCCGGCGACGCTCGGTGCGCTCGCGCGCTGGCGCCGCGCGCACGCGGCGCTCGAGCTCGTCCTCGTGCGCGGCAATCACGACCACCGCGCCGGCGATCCGCCGTTATCGCTCGGCATGCGCGTCGTCGACGAGCCGTTCGAGGCCGAAGGCTTCGCGCTCTGCCACCATCCGCGTCCGCGCCGCGGCGCCTACGTCCTCGCCGGCCATCTCCATCCCTGCGTCGGCATCGGCGGCCGCGCGTTCGACCACCTGCGCCTGCCGTGCTTCTGGCTCGGCGATGAGGTCGGCGTGCTGCCCGCGTTCGGCGCTTTCACCGGCATGCATCCGATCCGCGCCGGCGCGAGCGATCGCGTCTTTCCGATCGCCGACGGCGCGGTCGCGGCGCTGCCGGGCCGCGAGCGCGGCACGGCGGGCGACCGGCGCGCCGCCTAGTCCGCGATGGCATTCGACTCCGCTTTGCTGCTGCAGCTGATCGCCCGTGCCGAGGCGCTCGTCGGCCGCCTCGAGGCGGTGCTGCCGCATCCGCTCGCGCCGCCCGACTGGAACGCGTCGATCGCGTATCGCTACCGCCGCCGCGGCGGCGGCCGGCTCGACCCGGTCCGCCACGTGGCGACGATCCGGCTCGCGTCGCTGGTCGAGGTCGACGTGCAGAAGGAAAAGCTGGTCAGGAACACCGAGCAGTTCGTCGCCGGCAAGGGCGCGAACAACGTGCTGCTGACCGGTTCGCGCGGCACCGGCAAGAGCTCGCTCATCAAGGCTTGCCTGAACGAGTTCGCGGCGCAGGGGTTGCGCCTGATCGAGGTCGACAAGACCGATCTCGTCGACTTGCCGGACATCGTCGACCTCGTCGCTGAGCGGCCAGAACGTTTCATCGTCTTCTGCGACGACCTCAGCTTCGACGAAGGCGAGCCGGGCTACAAGGCGCTGAAGTCGATCCTCGACGGCTCGATCTCGGAAAGCTCGGAAAACGTGCTGATCTACGCGACGAGCAACCGCCGCCACCTGCTTCCCGAATACATGAAGGAGAACCTCAGCTATCGCCACACCGAGGACGGCGAGGTTCATCCGGGCGAGGTCGTCGAGGAGAAGATCTCGCTCTCCGAGCGCTTTGGCCTGTGGGTGAGCTTCTATCCGTTCACGCAGGACGAGTACCTCGCGATCGTTGGCCAGTGGTTGCGGGGCTATGGCGTCGGCGCCGCACAGATCGCCGCGGCCCGCCAGGAGTCGCTCGTCTGGGCGCTCGAGCGCGGCTCGCGCTCGGGGCGCGTCGCCTACCAGTTCGCCAGGGACTACGCGGGGCGGCACGCTTGAGCGACGCCGGCCGACGGGCGGCCGAGATCGTCGACGTCGCGGTCGGCGTGCTGATCGACGCCGACCGGCGCTTCCTCCTCACCTCGCGTCCGGCCGGCAAGGTCTACGCCGGCTGGTGGGAGTTCCCGGGCGGCAAGCTCGAGCGCGGCGAATCGGTCGTGGCCGCGCTCGCACGCGAGCTCCACGAGGAGCTCGGCATCGACCTCGTCGACGCCCGGCCCTGGAACACGACCCGCGTCGACTACGCCCATGCCCGCGTTCGTCTCCACTTCTGCAAGGTCCTCGCGTGGCGCGGCACGTTCGAGATGCGTGAAGGCCAGGCGATGGCGTGGCAGTCGCTGCCGGTGACGGTCGCGCCGGTGTTGCCGGGAACGCTGCCGGTGCTCGACTGGTTCGCCGCCGAGCAGGGCTTCGTCGGCGCGACCTGTGTCGCCGCGGAGACGGCCGGTACACTGAAGAAATGAGCTGGCTCGACGAGGTGAAATGGGACGCTGACGGCCTCGTTCCTGCGATCGCGCAGGAGGTCGGAAGCGGCGACGTGCTGATGCTTGCGTTCATGAACCGCGAGGCGCTCGCCCGCACCGCCGAGATCGGCGAGGCCGTCTACTGGAGCCGGTCGCGCGGGCGGCTGTGGCGAAAGGGCGAGGAGAGCGGCAACGTCCAGAAGGTGAAGGAGCTTCGCCTCGACTGCGACAACGACGTCGTCCTGCTCAGGGTCGAGCAGACCGGCGGCGCGCCGGGCGAGCCGACGATCGCCTGCCACACCGGCCGCCACTCGTGCTTCTTCCAGCGCTACGACGACGGCGACTGGCGCGCCGTCGACCCGGTCTTGAAAGACCCGGAACGCATCTACAGATAGCGTCGCGATGGACGAGCGGACCGCCAAGGGCAACGAGACGCTGGCAAGACTCGCTGGCGTGATCGCTGCGCGGCGAGGCGCCGACCCGGCGACGAGCTACGTTGCGCGCCTGGTCGACAAAGGCGCCGACGCGGTGCTGAAGAAGATCGGCGAGGAAGCGACCGAGGTCGTCATGGCGTGCAAGGACGGCGACCCGAAGCGGATCGTCGCCGAGGTCGCCGATCTCTGGTTCCACACCATGATCGCCCTCGCCGGCCACGGCCTCACGCCCGGCGACGTCCTCGCCGAGCTCGAGCGGCGCGAAGGCCAGTCGGGGCTCGAGGAGTTCGCAGCCCGCAAGATGAGCAGCAGGGAGCAGGACGGAACATGAACGACGTCATCGAAGTCCCCGATTCGCAGCAGTCTTTGAAGACGATCGGCCACATCAGCTACTTCATGCACGCGGTGGTGGCGGTCGGTGCGGTGCTGCCTGGCGTGCAGGCGAGCGTGCTGCTGCTCCTGGTCGCGTTCTGCCTCGACATGATCAAGCGCGATGACGCACGCGGCACCTGGCAGGAGTCGCACTTCAGCTGGCGCATTCGCAGCGTTCTCTGGGCCGGCGGCCTCTATCTGGTCACCGCGCCGCTCTGGCTGCTCCTCCTCGTTCCCGGCTGGATCGCCTGGGCCGTGATCTCGATCTGGTTCCTCTACCGCATCGCGCGCGGCTGGGTGAATCTATCGTCGAACACGCCGATGCCGATGTGAGCCGGCGATGAAGACCGACCCGAGCTGCATCTTCTGCCGGATCGTCGCCGGCGAGATCCCGAGCCAGAAGGCCTACGAGGACGACGAGATCCTCGTCTTCCACGACATCGCGCCGTGGGCCCCCGTGCACGTGCTGATGATCCCGAAGGAGCACATCGCGACCTTCTACGACGTCGGCGACCGGCAGACGGCGATGCTCGGCCGCATGATGTCGCTGGCGCCGCGCCTCATGCGCGAGCTCGGCGTGACGAACGGCTTTCGCACGCTCGTCAATACCGGCGAGGACGGTCGCCAGGAGGTGCAGCACCTCCACGTTCACGTCATGGGCGGTCCCCGTCCGTGGGCGAAGGGCTGACCTAGAATCTTCGCCAGTTTCCTCATCGGAGAACCACCATGGGTTCGTTCAGCATCTGGCACTGGTTGATCGTGCTCCTGATCATCGTGCTGATCTTCGGCACCAAGAAGCTGAAGAACATCGGCAGCGACCTCGGCAGCGCCGTCAAGGGCTTCAAGGACGGCGTCCGCGACGGCACTGCCAGCCCCGCCGATGCGGCGCCGCCGCAGCGCGTCGGCGCCGAGCGGACGGCGGATCCGGGCACCGTCGACGTCGAGACCAAGACGACGAGGAGCTGAGCTCCGCGCGGTTCGCGCCATGATCGATTTCGGATTCGACAAGCTGGCGCTGATCAGCGCCGTCGCTCTCGTCGTCATCGGGCCGGAGAAACTGCCCCGTGTCGCGCGCACCGTCGGCACGCTGCTCGGCAAGGCGCAGCGCTATGTCGCCGACGTCAAGGCCGAAGTCAACCGCTCGATCGAGCTCGAAGAGCTGAAGAAGATGAAGACCGAATTCGAGGACGCCGCGCGCAACGTCGAGAGGACGGTCTCGAGCGAGATGAACCAGACGGCCGCCGACCTGAACGCCGCCTGGCAGCCGCCCGCGGATACCGTGCCTGCACTCGGCAGCGACAGCCCGCTGGCGTCGCCGCCGCCGGCCTATCGGCACCCGAAGAAGAACTGGCGCGTCAAGCGCGGCGCGATGCCGCAGTGGTACAAGCAGAAGAACGGCATTCGCGCGCGGGCGCAGTCGGGCGCCGCGCGGGTGGCGCGCTTTCGGCCGCCGCGCCCGCTATGAAGCCTTCACGTCAGCGCCGTTCGTTGCGGCGGCCGCGCCTGCCCGCTGGGCGGCCCGGCGCGCGGCTGGTCTAGATGGCCGGCGCCGACAAGGATCCCGACGAGCTTGCGGGAACCGAGCAGCCGTTCGTCTCGCATCTCGTCGAGCTGCGCGACCGGTTGATCCGTTCGGCGATCGCGGTGCTCGTCTGCGCGGCGGTCCTGTTCTTCTATCCCGGGCCGTCGGCGCTGTACGACCTGCTCGCAGCGCCGCTGGTCGCGCACCTTCCTTCCGGCGGGACGCTGATCGCGACCAACGTCATCTCGCCGTTCCTGGTGCCGATGAAGATCACGCTGATGGCGGCGTTTCTGATGGCGTTGCCGGTCGTCCTCTACCAGGCGTGGGCATTCGTCGCGCCGGGCTTGTACATGCACGAGAAGCGCATGGTCCTGCCGCTCGTCATCTCGAGCACGATCCTGTTCTTCCTCGGCGTCGCGTTCTGCTATTTCTTCGTCTTCGGCAAGGTCTTCACGTTCATCCAGAGCTTCGCGCCGAAGAGCGTCTCGGCGATGCCCGACATCGAGGCTTATCTCAGCTTCGTGATGACGATGTTCATCGCCTTCGGTGCCGCGTTCGAGGTGCCGATCGCGGTCGTCGTCCTGGCTCGCCTCGGCGTCGTCAGCATCGAGAAGCTGAAGAGCTTTCGCGCCTACTTCATCGTCCTCGCCTTCATCATCGCCGCGATCCTGACGCCGCCGGACGTCGTCTCGCAGCTCGCGCTGGCGATCCCGATGTGCCTCCTCTACGAGATCGGCATCTGGGCAGCGCAGATCTTCATCCGCCACACCCAGGCGCCGGAGTCAGTCGCCGGCAGCGCCAGCGACTAGCGCTCGACGGGCTGCGGACGCAGCGGCGGGCGCTGGCCGACGGTCACTTCGATGTCGAGCGGCTTGGCGCCGCGCTGGACGCTGACGGTCGCCGTCTGGCGCGGCTTCAGCGCCGCGACTGCGTTCAGCAGCTGCGGCGTGTTGCTGACCTGGACGCCGGCGACCTTGAGCACGACATCGCCAGGACGCAGGCCCCCTTCGCTCGCCGGCCCATTCTGGACCACGCCCGTGATGAGAACGCCTTGCTTGACCGGCAGGTCGAGCGTCTTGGCGATCTCGGGCGTCAGGTCGCGCGGCTCGACGCCGATCCAGCCGCGCGTTACCCGCCCTTCCTTGATCAGGCTGTCCATCACCTGGCGGGCCGTGCTCACCGGAATCGCGAAGCCGATGCCGAGGCTGCCGCCGGTGCGCGAGAAGATCGCGGTGTTGATGCCGAGCAGGTTGCCGGCGACATCGACCAGGGCGCCGCCCGAGTTGCCGGGGTTGATCGCGGCGTCGGTCTGGATGAAGTTCTCGAAGGTGTTGATGCCGAGCGCATTGCGGCCGAGCGCGCTGACGATCCCCGAGGTCACCGTCTGGCCGACGCCGAACGGGTTGCCGATCGCGAGGACGACGTCGCCGACCTGGAGATGCTCGACGTCGCCGAAGTCGATCGACGGCAGCTTGTCGAGCTCGATCCTGAGGACGGCGATGTCGGACTCGGGGTCGGTTCCGATCGTCTTCGCGCGGGCGTTGCGGCCGTCGCCGAGCTCGACCTCGATGTCGTCGGCGCCCTCAATGACGTGGTTGTTGGTGAGCAGATAGCCCTCGGGCGAGACGATCACGCCGGAGCCGAGGCCGACCTGGCGTGCCTCGGGCTGACGCGCGCGGTTGCCGAAGAAAAGCCCGAACGCGGGGTCGACCTGGCGCGCGGTGCGGCTCGCGGTGATGCTGACGACCGCCGGCGACGCCCGCTTGGCCGCCGCGGCGTAGCTCGTCGCCGCCGTCCCGGTTCCGATCAGCGAGACGCTGCGCACGGGCGCCGGCAACGTGACGGCCGGCGCTGCCGGTGCGACAGCGGCGACCGCGTCGGGCTCGCGCTTCAGCCAACCGGGCTTCAGCGTCGCGACGACGAACAGAAGCGCGACCGCGATCGTCACGGTCTGGGAGAACAGGAGCCAGGCCTTGCGCATCGCTCGACGGGGGAAGTGAGCGGCCATTATGGATTCGTGCCGCCGCTTGTCGCCGCGCTTCACAATCGACGCATGGCTTCCCCGCTCGCCCCGCCGCTCGCCGTGACGATGGGCGACGCCTGCGGCGTCGGCCCGGAAATTATCGCCGCCTGGTTCGCCGCCGACGAGGCCGCGGACGCGTTCGTCGTCGGCGACGTCGGTGTGCTGCGGCGCGCCGCCGCGGCGATCGGCGCGATGTTGCCGGTGGCGCGGATCGAAGCTCCGCAAGACGTCGGGACGCTGCCGCGGCGCTGCATCCCGGTCCTCCAGGCCGAGGGCATCGCGAGCGACCTTCTCGCCGCGCCGCTCGGCGCCGTCGACGCGCGCGCCGGCGCGGCCGCGGCGCGCTCGATCGAGCGCGCGGTCGCGCTCGTGCGCGCCGGCGAAGCGGCGGCGCTCGTCACCGCGCCGATCCACAAGGAAGCGTTCGCGGCTGCCGGAATTCCGTGGCCGGGCCACACCGAGATGCTGCAGGCGCTCGCCGCCGGCCCGGACGGCGTGCTGCCGCCGGTCCGCATGATGCTCGCCAACGACGAGTTGAAGACGGTTCTCGTCACCATCCACATGGCGCTCCGGCGGGCGATCGACGCGGTCACGTTCGACGCCGTCGTCGAGACGATCCGGATGGCCGACGGCGCGGCGCGCCGGCTCGGCGCCGCACGGCCCCGGGTCGCGGTCGCCGGGCTCAATCCGCACGCCGGCGAAGGGGGCCTCTTCGGCGACGAGGAGTTGCGCATCATCGCCCCGGCGGTGCAGGCGGCGCGCGGCGAAGGAATCGATGCCAGCGGACCATACGCGCCCGACACGGTCTTCATGCGCGCGCGCAATACGGCCGAGCATCCCGGCGAGTTCGACGTCGTCGTCGCGATGACGCATGACCATGGACTGATCCCGGTCAAGTATCTCGGCGTCGAGCGCGGCGTCAACGTCACGCTCGGGCTGCCGTTCGTGCGCACGAGTCCCGACCACGGCACCGCATTCGACATCGCCGGCACGGGGACCGCGGACCCGGCGAGCTTCGCTGCCGCGGCACGCCTGGCGCGCCGGCTCGCCGGCGATCTCAGTGCTTGGTCGGCGCCCCGAGCGCGGCCAGCTGCTTCCTCGCCCGCAGCGTCGCGCGCTCCATGAGGTAGGCACTCTCGACGGCGCGGAAGCGCCCGGTCTCGCACATGCGCGAAAGCATGCGCGCCGTCATCGAGATCGTTTCCTGGTGCTTGCCGCCGCGCGTGAAGACGAAGAAGCTTCGCCCCGCGCTGACGTGCGCGAGCTGCACCTTCTGCCACTCGTTCTTCAGGTGCATCTGATAGGCGAAGCCGAGCTTGATGTGATCCATCAGCTGCGCCCCGCGGTCGGGCTCGGGCGCTTCGCCGAGCTCGGTCGTGGTCGGCCCGAGCTGCTCGACCGCCGCCGAGTCGAGCTTGCCGACGAGCGACGGCGACGCCGGCGCAGGCGGCTGCAGCTCGCCGAGATCGACGTCGACTCCCGCGGTGGCGACGGCGGCCGACCAGTCAACGGCGGCTTCGTTGATGAGGCCGACCTGCTTGGCCTCTTCCGGGGTGAAGCGGCGCTCGATGGCTTCAGGCGCCACCTCGGCGATCGGCTCGGCGCGCGCGAAACCATCGACCGTGACCGGCACCGGCATCGCGAAGACCGCCTCGAGCTGCTTGACGAGCAGGTTGTGGTCGAGCTCGCTCAGTGGCTGGCCCTTCAGCGATTCGGCGTGGGCGGGCAGCAGCTTGCTGAAGAACTCGCGCTGCGCCGACTCCGGCCAGCCGATCAGCTTCATGCCCTCGTTGAGGTCCTTCATCAGCGGCGGCAGCTGGATCAGGAACTTCTTGCGGAACATCGGCGAGCCCTTCGGCTGGATGCTCATCACGAGGTCGACACCGACGCGGCGGTAGCGCCGGGCGCGGTCGGAGTCGGCGCCGTCGCGCACCGCGAGCACCAACGCCTGGCTCCAGACCTGGGCCAGGAATTCCAGCATGTACGACGGCAGCTGCATCGGCACCAGCGCCGCCTGCAGCTGCTGCATGTAGCGCTGCTGGATCCGCAGCTCCGACTCCTTCTGGTCGAGGACGACGGTGGCGCCCGACTTCTCGACCGCGCCCTCGCTCTGCTCGGCAATGAACTGCTCGAGCTCGGCGACCTTGGCGGCGTAGAGCTCGATCTGGTCGAAGTCGCCCTCGACGATCTCGTCGACGAGCTTCCTGACGCGGGTCAGGAATTTGGCGCCCGGCCCGATGTCGAAGTCGTCGAAGGCGTTGGCGAGCGAGGCGATCCGGTTGATGAAGCGACGCACCGGATGGCGCCGGGTCGAAAAGAACGTCTGGTCGCTGAGCGCGACGCGCAGCACCGGCAGCTGCAGGCGGGCGATCTCGCGCGCCATCTGCGGCGGCACCCGCGAGTCCGACAGGATCTGGTCGAACAGGCTGCCGACGACGTCGATCACCATGTGATCGAGCTTGCCGGTCGAGGCCTGGATCAATTCCTCGCGGTGGGCGCGGATCAGATTGACTGCCATCAGGCCGGTCAGGCCTTCTCCGTAGGCGGGGTCGGCGCCGGGAGCGGCGCGCATCGAGTCGCCGAGGCCGCTGCGCGATGAGATGACGCCCTTGTCGGAACCGCTGGTCGGGCCGGCGTGGCGCGAGCTCGCGTAGCCGCTCGGTCGCGCGGCCGACGGTTGGCTGCGGGACAGCGCTCCGCCGGGGCCGCCGAGCAGGCTCGCCGGGCCGAGCTCGCCCGGCTGGCTCGAGATCGCGGTCAGCCTGCGCAAGAGGGTCATCAGCTGCTGGTCGGCAGCCTCCCTCGCGCGCGGACGCGAGTAGCCACCGCTGCTGTGCAGCGGATCGCGAATGCTCTCGACCGGCTCCGAGCGGCCGGGGAAGGCGGTCGCCAGCGCCCGCCGGTGCGCGGCGAGCAGGTCCATGTCGCTGCCCGGCCCGGACTCGATCTCGCCATAGCCGCCGCCGCGCGACGAGTGAGCGCCGTCGCGCGGCAGGCTGGCGTAGCCCGAGTTGGCGGCGCCGAGCTGGTTGCCCGGCCCTTCGACGGTGCGCACCGTGAGGTTCACCGGGCGCACGCCGCGTTCCTGGAACAGGCGCAGGACGTCGTCGTAGCACGCCGGCATCGCGTGAGCGACCGCCTGGCCGAGCTCACGCGCCAGGATTCGGCGGCTCTCGCGCTCGCCCGAGATCGCCTCGATGCCGCGGTGCAGCGCGGCGCCGACGATCTCGGCGCGCAGCGGATTGCGCTCGTCGTCGGCGCGGCCGACGTTGAGGAGCGCTCCCATGTAGGCGGCGAGCTCGCGCAGCTGCCATTCGCACTCGTGCGAGATCATCTGGCCGAGGCGGACGAAGTTCATCTGCTCCTCGACCTCCTTCTCGTCGACGAGGCTGAGCGTCTGCCAGTCGGCCGACTCGAGCTTGCGCTTGGCGTCGGTGCGCGGCGCGAGCTCCTTGGCGACTTTCTCGCGCAGCGCCTCGAGGAAGGCGTTCTGGTACGAGCCGAGGTTCCTGCGCAACTCCTGCAGGGTGACGATCAGCTGGTCGCGCTCGGCAATCTTGATCGCGGTCTGCGCCTGCGCGTTCAGGCTCTCGGCCACGCGCATTGCCGCCGATGCGACGGCGTCGCGGATCAGCTGGATCGCTGCGTCGAGCGTGGCCTGGGCGCGCGGTTCGATCAGATTCATCTCTGCGTCGGGCCGGTGGGAGGCAGATTTCCTCGAGCGGGCGAAGATTTTCCTAGTATGGGGCCAAAGATCGCAGCGATTGCGGCACTGCGTCACGCTCCGCCGCGGTGCGGCGGCGGCGCTTCGGGAGCCTCAGCGACGCAGGGAGTCGCGGATCTCGCGCAGCAGCAGGACGTCCTCGGCCGGCGCGGCGGGCGGCGGCGTCGCCTGGCGCAGCCGATTGATCTGCTTGACCATCACGAAGATGATGAAGGCGAGGATCAGGAAGTTGAGCAGCACGGTGAGGAAGTTGCCGTACGCGAACAGCGGCACCCCGGCCTTGGTCAGCGCTTCGTAGGTCATCGGCCCGGAGTAGTTCGGTGGCGGCGGCGCCAGCGCGATGAAGTAATTCGAGAAATCGAGGCCGCCGAAGATGCGGCCGAGGATCGGCATGATCAGGTCCTTGACCAGCGAGTCGACGATCTTGGCGAACGCTGCGCCGATGATGACGCCGACCGCCAGGTCGACGACGTTGCCTTTGGAGGCGAACTCCTTGAACTCGGTCATGAAACTCATGCTGCGTCTCCTCCATTCGATGGCGGCCTGAGGGCGGCGGCGCGAGTATCGCCTGCCGTCGCCAAGGCGGCGCTGCCGGGCTGCGTCGCGGCTCGCGCTTGACGCGTCCGCTAGAATTGCGGGTTGACTTCTCGGGTCTCGTCGAGACTCTTGCCAGGACAAACATGACTGACCAGAAGATCGACGGCGGCAAGCGCACCTGGATCATCGCATCGGGTTGCGCTGGCGCCGTCGGCGCAGGCTTTCTCGCCGTTCCCTTCGTCAGCAGCTTCGAGCCTTCCGAACGTGCCCGCGCCGCCGGCGCCCCCGTCGAGGCCGACATCAGCGCCCTCAAACCGGGCGAGAAGATGACGGTCGAGTGGCGCGGCAAGCCGGTCTGGATCGTGCGTCGCACGCCCGAGCAGCTCGCCGAGTTGCCCAAGCTCGACAAGGAACTCGCCGACCCCGAATCGCAGCGCACGACGTTCGCGTCGACGCCCGAGTTCGCGCGCAACGACTGGCGCTCGCTCAAGCCCGAGTACCTCGTCGTCGTCGGCATCTGCAGCCACCTCGGCTGCTCGCCGAGCGACAAGTTCACGCCCGGCGCGCAGCCCTCGCTGCCGGACGACTGGGCGGGTGGTTTCCTATGCCCATGCCACGGCTCGACCTTCGACATGGCCGGCCGCGTCTTCAAGGACAAGCCGGCGCCGGACAATCTCGAGGTCCCGCCCTACATGTACCTCAGTGACAGCAGGGTCCTGATCGGCGAAGAGAAGAAGGCCTGAGCGCCGCGCCCAACAACGCATTCGCAGGAACACGATCGATGGCTGAAATGCAGACCGCGCCAGCAGGCGCCGGCGCCGGGCGGCGCCTGTTGACCTGGGTCGACAACCGGTTCCCGCTCTCGAAGCTCTACAACGAGCACATGGGGCAGTACTACGCGCCGAAGAACTTCAACATCTGGTACGTCTTCGGCTCGCTCGCGCTGCTCGTCCTGGTCAACCAGATCCTGACCGGCATCTTCCTGACGATGCACTACAAGCCCGACGCCGCCAAGGCGTTCGAGTCGGTCGAGTACATCATGCGCGACGTGCCTTGGGGCTGGCTCGTCCGCTACATGCATTCGACGGGCGCGTCGGCGTTCTTCATCGTCGTCTACCTGCACATGTGGCGGGGCCTGATCTACGGCAGCTACAGAAAGCCCCGCGAGCTGGTCTGGCTGTTCGGCTGCGCGATCTTCCTCTGCCTGATGGCCGAGGCGTTCATGGGCTACCTGCTGCCGTGGGGCCAGATGAGCTACTGGGGCGCGCAGGTGATCGTCAATCTGTTCTCCGCGATTCCCTTCGTCGGCCCCGACCTGTCGCTCCTCATCCGGGGCGACTACGTCGTCGGCGACGCGACGCTGAACCGCTTCTTCAGCTTCCACGTCATCGCCGTTCCGCTCGTCCTGCTCGGCCTCGTCGCCGCCCACGTCATCGCGCTGCACGAGGTCGGTTCCAACAATCCCGACGGCGTCGAGATCAAGGAGAAGAAGGACGCCAGCGGCAACCCGCTCGACGGCATCCCGTTCCATCCGTACTACACGGTGCACGACATCTATGCCGTGAGCGTGTTCCTGTTCATCTTCAGCGCGGTGCTGTTCTTTGCTCCCGAGGGCGGCGGCTACTTCCTCGAGTTCAACAACTTCATCGAGGCCAACCCGCTGAAGACGCCGGCGCACATCGCCCCGGTCTGGTACTTCACGCCGTACTACTCGATGCTGCGCGCGACGACCGAGATCATGGTCAATGCCGTTTCCGTCATCCTCGGCGTCGCCGCAGTGATGGCGATCCTGCGCGGCGGCTTCCGCTCGGGCGGCAAGGTCGCGGTCGCGCTCGCGGCGGTCGTCGCGGTCTACCTGCTCAAGACTTTCGACGCCAAGTTCTGGGGCGTCGTCATCATGGGCGGCGCGGTGATGATCCTGTTCTTCCTGCCCTGGCTCGACCGCTCGCCGGTGAAGTCGATCCGCTATCGCCCGGGCTGGCACCGGGGCGTCTACGGTGTCTTCCTCGTCTTCTTCCTCGCCCTCGGCTACCTCGGCTCGCAGCCGCCGTCGCCGAGCGGCAACTACATTTCGCAGCTCGGCACGCTGGTCTACTTCGGCTTCTTCCTGCTGATGCCCTGGTGGAGCCGCATGGGCACCTTCACGCCGGTGCCGGACCGCGTCACCTTCGCAGCCCACTGATCGCAGCCGAGCCTTCGACGATGAACACACTCCTGCTCAGACTGCTGGTCGTCCTCGGCCTCGCACTGCCGCTCGCTCCTGCCGCGGCGAACGAGGGTGGCTATCCCTGGGATCAGTTCCCGGTCACCAAGATGACCGATATCGCGGCGCTGCAGAACGGCGCCCGCATCTTCACCAACTACTGCCTCGGCTGCCACTCGGCCTCGTACATGCGCTACAACCGCATGCACGACATCGGCCTGACCGACGACGAGATCAAGAAGAACCTCCTGTTCGCGACCGACAAGGTCGGCGACACGATGAAGTCGACGATCGACCCGCGCCAGGCCAAGGACTGGTTCGGAACCGCGCCACCGGATCTCTCGGTCATCGCGCGCTCGCGCGCCGAGGTCGGCAAGGGCAGCGGCGCCGACTACCTCTACACCCTCTGGCGTACGTTCTACCGCGACGACTCGCGGCCGACCGGCTGGAACAACCTCGCGTTCCCCGACATCGCGATGCCGCACGCGCTCTGGCAGTTGCAGGGCGAGCGGCGCGCGAAGTTCGTCGACGTCAAGGATCCGCACGAAGAGGGCAAGATGGTGCACCGTTTCGCCGGCTTCGAGCAGATCACGCCCGGGACGCTCGACGACCTGCACTACGACGAAACGGTCGGCGATCTGGTCGCCTACCTGCAATGGATCGGCGAGCCGGCGCAGGGGAGCCGCGTCCGCGTCGGCGTCGCCGTGCTCGTCTTTCTCGGCTTGCTCATCGTGATCACCTGGCGGCTGAGCTCGGCGTACTGGAGAACCGTCCGCTAGTGCCGCCGCCGCCGCGGCGGCACGCTCGTAAGGCGAAGCCGGCGATGGCGCCCGCTTCGCCTTCCGCTCTTTTCTGACAAGTCTCCTGGGAGTTTTTCGACCATGATGGTGCTCTATTCCGGAACCACCGACCCGTACTCGCACCGCTGCCGCTTCGTCCTCTTCGAGAAGGGGATGGACTTCGAGATCCGCGACGTCGACCTGTTCGCGAAGCCCGAAGACATCGCGCTGATGAATCCGTACAACGAGGTGCCGATCCTCGTCGAGCGCGACCTCATCCTGTACGAGTCGCACATCATCAACGAGTACATCGACGAGCGCTTCCCGCACCCGCAGCTGATGCCGGGCGATCCGGTGGCGCGGGCGCGGGTGCGGCTGTTCCTGTTCAACTTCGAGAAGGAGCTGTTCGCCCACGTCAACGTCCTCGAGGGCCGCGGCGTCAAGGGGACCGACAAGCAGCTCGAGAAGGCGCGCTCGCAGATCCGCGACCGGCTGACCCAGCTCGCGCCGATCTTCCTGAAGAACAAGTACATGCTCGGCGACGATTTCTCGATGCTCGACGTCGCAATCGCGCCGCTGCTGTGGCGGCTCGACTACTACGGCATCGACATGTCGAAGAACGCCGTGCCGCTTCTGAAGTACGCCGAGCGCATCTTCTCGCGCCCGGCCTACATCGAGGCGCTGACGCCGTCCGAGAAGGTGATGCGAAAGTAGCAGGCGGCCCGTGGCACCACGCTCACTCCGCTCTGTCCCCCGAGGGGCTACGGCACGCTCGGGGCGGCCCGTCGCCTACTGACATGACGTCGCCGATCGCCCCCGCCTCCGCCGGCACGTCGACGCGGCCCTACCTGATCCGCGCCCTGCACGACTGGTGCACCGACAACGGCTTCACGCCGTACATCGCCGTCTTCGTCGACGAGCATGTCCAGGTGCCGAAGGAATACGTCAAGAACAACGAGATCGTCCTCAACGTCGGCTTCGAGGCGACGAGCGCGCTCAAGCTCGGCAACGAGCTGATCGAGTTCAAGGCGCGCTTTGGCGGCACCTCGCGCGAGATCGCAGTTCCGATCGATCACGTGATCGCGATCTACGCGCGCGAGAACGGCCAGGGAATGGCGTTTCCGATGCCGGCCGAGACGACCTCGAGCGATCCCGCCGAGGGCGCCAGGGACGATGCGCCGGCGCTGTCGCCGCGCGGGCCGCGGCTCGCAGGGAGCTCGAACGCGACGACACGCAGGGGTGCGAACGCGCTCACCTTGAGCCCCTCGCCGGCATTGCCGGCGGCGAAGCCATCGAGCGAGCCGCCTGCGGAGCCGCCGCCGAGTCCGCCACCAACGCCCAAGCGGCCATCGCTGAAGCGCGTGAAATAGCGCGGCTGCGCCGGCAATCGCGGCGGCACGCACACCTATACTGCCGCGGCCCCGGTCGCTCGCCCGAGCCGCGCGACCGATCGCCGGCTTAGCTCAGTTGGTAGAGCACCCGCCTTGTAAGCGGAAGGTCGTCCGTTCGATTCGGACAGCCGGCACCACATCGATCGACGATGTCAATCGGCTGCGCGTTCAGGCGCGCCAGGATCGGGCGTTGTCCTTCGTGACGTCGCGACGACCAATGGCTGGCGCTCCGAAGGCAGGGTGATGACGGGCAGAACCCGGCTCGCCGTCAACCACGAGGTCCCGAACGAGATGAGACCGACGGTCTCGCCCCAGAAGGCGAGGGCCTCTTGCTTGGTGATCGCTCGGGCGATGAAGAGCGCTGCCGAGGCCACCATCCCCCAGCCGCAGATCATGTAGATCGCGGTCCGCCAGCGAGCTTGGCGATGCCCCTTTGCCTTGGCTCTGCGCATGAAGATCACGCAAAACCACGCCAGCACGATGAACAGCGCCGTGGCCGACGCAAGGTGCACCCCGCCGATGATCTCTCGCGCCGTGTCGTCGCAGGAGCATGGGAACAACGCGACGCCCAGTGCTGACGCGCAGGCAACCTTCGCGAGCCACATCTCCGTTTCCGAAAGACCGTTGTAGGCGAGCAGGAATGCGGAGATGACGAACAGGAACCCCACGAAGATGATCCGCGGCCAGACGTCGGGATCCGCAATCCAGAACGAGGCGCTGATCGAGCTGATCGAGCCGCGGGTGAGCGCCAGCTCGATGAACGGCAGCGTGAGCGCGAACGCGCCGATCAGGAACTTGATCGTGTACTGATCGATCTCCGGCCGTCTCGGCGCTCCGATCAGCAGCACGACTGCTTCTCCACGACGCCGGCCTACTTGCTGCGCGCTTGCTGCACCAGCTGCTCGACGACCACGAGCGAACGCTCCTGCGTGCCGGCCTGGCTCGGCGACGTCATCCAGCGGCCGGCGACGACGAGCGTCGGCACGCTCTCGATCTTGTAGTCGGCGTTCATCTTCTTGGCCCGCGTCACCGACGTGGCGACCGAGAACGACTTGAACGCAGCCAGGAACTTGCCCGCGTCGACGCCGTTCTTGCCGAGGAAGGCGGCGATGTTTTCGGGCGTGTCGAGGCGCTGCCGCTCGATGTGGATGGCCTGGAAGATCTTCAGCTGCGCCGCCTGGACTGCGCCGATCGTCTCGAGGGCGTAGTAGGTGTGCATGAAGTTGTCGGCGTTCATGAGGAACGGCACCGGCACGCGCCGCAGCACCGCCTCCGGCGTCAGCCGCTTTTCCCAGCCCTCGAGCAACGGCTCGAAGGCGCTGCAGTGCGGGCAGGCGTACGAGAAGAACTCGAGCACTTCCACCTTGCCGGCCGGCACGTTGGTCGGTTGCGGCGTCTCGACCTTGGTGTAGTCCTTGCCCTCGACCGGGCCGGTGCCTTGCGCAGCGGCGGGGACGAAGGGAGCGGCGCCGGCGACGCCGGCGAGGAAGAGGGCGGTGGAAAGCTGGCGTCGGTTCATGTTCATGGCAGTGGCAACGGTTGAAGGGCGATTCAGGCCGACACGGCAAGTTCCCGGCCGCTGCCGGCCGGCGTCCGGGCACCGACGGACGGTGCGCTCAACGCGGCTGCACCTTGACGCGGATCGTCGCGACCGGCTGGCCGGAGTCGCGCAGGCGCTGCTGCAGATGCGGGACGAGCTGGCGCAGCTTCGCCGCGACGGCGGCGTTGCTGCAAAGGAGCGACCACCCCTCGTCGTCGACCGGGCCGGCGCTCACCTCGGTCGACAGACCCGAGGGCAGCACCGGCGCGACCGCCGCGAACAGGGAGTTCGAGAGGCGGAGGCGCTCGCTCAGGCGCCCGAGCGGGGCGCTTTCCCGCAACGCCTGGGCGATGGGCATCGCCGCAGCGCAGGGACGGGGCTTGGATGGCACCGTCGCAGTCTAGCCCGAGGGTCGGCTGGTAACATTGAAGGCTCTTTCGCGCCGAGCGGCCGGCGCCCGCTTGCATTGCCCTCGGCCGGCCGCACCTCGACTTCGGCCCCCGGTTCGGACTGCACTGCGCTCCGCGGCCGGCCGGGCCTTCCAGCCGCCCTTTGCCACCCGCCACACGCATGTTGCCCAAGCTTCTCACCTCGATCTTCGGCAGCCGCAACGACCGCCTGCTGAAGCAGTATCGGCACGTCGTGCAGAAGGTCAACGCGTTCGAGGCCGCCTACGAGCAGCTGAGCGACACCGAGCTGCGCGCCAAGACCGAGGAGTTCCGCGGCCGCCACGCCAAGGGCGAGTCGCTCGATGCGCTGCTGCCCGAGGCGTTCGCTGCCGTCCGCGAGGCTGGCAAGCGGACGCTGAAGATGCGCCACTTCGACGTCCAGCTGATCGGCGGCATGGTGCTCAACGCCGGCAAGATCGCCGAGATGCGCACCGGCGAGGGCAAGACGCTCGTCGCGACGCTGCCGGTCTACCTCAACTCGCTCACCGGCAAGGGCGTCCACGTCGTCACCGTCAACGACTACCTGGCCCGCCGCGACGCCGAGTGGATGGGGCGCCTGTACAACTTCCTCGGCCTCTCGGTCGGCGTCAACCTGCCGCAGATGTCGAAGGCAGACAAGCAGGCCGCCTACGCTGCCGACGTCACCTACGGCACCAACAACGAATTCGGCTTCGATTACCTGCGCGACAACATGGTCCAGGACGTCGCCGACCGCGTCGCCCGCGGCCTTTCGTACGCGATCGTCGACGAGGTCGACTCGATCCTGATCGACGAGGCGCGCACGCCCCTCATCATCAGCGGCCAGGCCGAGGACCACACCGAGCTCTACGTCCGCATCAACGCCGTGGTGCCGAAGCTGAAGAAGCAGATCGGCGAGCTCGACCTGCGCACCGGCGAAGGCGTGATCGATCCGGGCGACTTCACCGTCGACGAGAAGACGCACCAGGTCTTCCTCACCGAGGACGGCCACGAGAACGCCGAGCAGCTGCTCCGCGACGCCGGCCTCCTGGTCGAGGGCGCGAGCCTGTACGACCCGGCCAACATCACGCTGATGCACCACGTGTACGCGGCGTTGCGTGCCCGCCACCTCTACAACCGCGACCAGCACTACGTCGTGCAGAAGGGTGAAGACGGCAAGCCCGAGGTCATCATCGTCGACGAGTTCACCGGCCGCCTGATGGTCGGCCGGCGCTGGAGCGACGGCCTGCACCAGGCGGTCGAGGCGAAGGAGGGCGTACCGATCCAGAGTGAGAACCAGACGCTCGCGTCGATCACGTTCCAGAACTACTTTCGCATGTACGGCAAGCTCTCGGGAATGACCGGCACCGCCGACACCGAGGCGTACGAATTCCAGGAGATCTACGGTCTCGAGACCGTCGTCATTCCGCCCAACCTGCCGACGATCCGCAAGGACGAGCTCGATCTCGTCTACAAGACCGGGAAGGAGAAGTTCGACGCCGTCATCGAGGACATCCGCGACTGCCACACGCGCGGCCAGCCGGTACTCGTCGGCACGACGTCGATCGAGAACTCCGAGCTGATCTCGGGAATGCTGCAGAAGGCCAAGCTCCCGCACCAGGTGCTGAACGCCAAGCAGCACGCGATGGAAGCCGGCATCGTCGCCCAGGCCGGGCGGCCGGGCGTGATCACGATCGCGACCAACATGGCCGGCCGCGGCACCGACATCGTCCTCGGTGGCAACGTCGAGAACCAGATCAAGATCATCGACGCCGACGAGCAGATCGCGGCCGACGACAAGCGCGCCCGTGCGCAGCAGCTCCACGACGAGTGGCAGGGCCTGCACGATGCGGTGAAGGCGCAAGGCGGCCTGCGCATCGTCGCCACCGAGCGGCACGAGAGCCGCCGGATCGACAACCAGCTGCGCGGCCGCTCGGGCCGCCAGGGCGACCCGGGCTCGTCGCGCTTCTATCTCTCGCTCGACGACCCGCTGATGCGCATCTTCGCCGGCGACCGCGTCCGCGCGATCATGGAGCGGCTGAAGATGCCCGAGGGCGAGGCGATCGAGGCCGGCATCGTGACGCGCTCGATCGAGGGCGCGCAACGCAAGGTCGAGGCGAGGAACTTCGACATCCGCAAGCAGTTGCTCGAGTACGACGACGTCGCCAACGACCAACGCAAGGTCATCTACCAGCAGCGCAACGACATCCTCGAGGCGCCGAGCCTCGTCGCCCAGATCGCGAGCCTCCGAAAGAGCACGATGGAAGACGTCGTGCGCACCTACGTTGCCGCCGAGAGCGTTGAGGAGCAGTGGGACCTGAAGTCGCTCGAGCGCGTGCTGAGCGAGGAATGGCAGCTCACGGTGCCGCTCACCTCGATGGTCGAGAACAGCGAATCGGTCGCCGACGAAGACATCGTCGAGAAGGTGCAGCAGGCGGCAGACGAGCTGTTCGACGGCAAGGTGGCGCGCGTCGGCGTCGAGCAGTTCACGCCGTTCATGCGCATGATCTTGCTGCAGTCGATCGACCAGCACTGGCGCGAGCACCTCGCCGCGCTCGACTACCTGCGCCAGGGCATCCACCTGCGCGGTTACGCGCAGAAGAACCCGAAGCAGGAATACAAACGCGAGGCGTTCGAGCTCTTCTCGCAGATGCTCGACATCGTCAAGATGGACGTGACCCGCATCCTGATGAGCGTTCGCATCCAGTCGGAAGAAGAGGTGCGCGAGGCGGCGCTGGCGATCGAGGAGCGTGCCGATCACATCTCCAACGTCACCTACACGCATCCGAACGACGACGGCAGCGTCTCGGAGGACCGCAGCAGCAGCGAGTCGGCCGCGGCGCAGGCGGCGCTCGGCGCGGTCGCAGCGGCGATGGCGTCATCGCG
The DNA here is from genome assembly GCA_036272325.1 of Caldimonas sp. GTDB lineage: Bacteria > Pseudomonadota > Gammaproteobacteria > Burkholderiales > Burkholderiaceae_C > Schlegelella_A. The sequence goes on from DATAYY010000022.1 coordinate 81,907, forward strand.
CTCGGCGGTGCCTGGCGGCGTGGCGAAGGTGGGACGCAACGAGCCTTGCCCCTGCGGCAGCGGCAAGAAGTACAAGCAGTGCCACGGCCGGCTCGCCTGACGGCGGCCCTCCCCTGTTGCCGCCGCCCAGGTTAGGAATCGAGCGCGAACAGGAAGCGCGGCTCGGCGAGCCCCTTGAAGGTGTGCGCGTCGCGGCCGCTGAACCGCAGCCCCGATCCGGCGAGAAGATCGCGGACCGTGCTCGAGACCAGGATCTCGCCCTGGCTCGCCGCACCCGTGACGCGCGCGGCGACGTGTACCGCGACCCCTTCGGCGCGGCCGCCGGCGATCTCGCACTCGCCGGCGTGAACGCCGACGCGGATCGTGAGGCCGATCTCGGCGAGCGCTGAGCGGACGGCCGCGGCGAACTGGAGCGCGCGGCTCGGCCGATCGAAGACGACGAAGAAGCCGTCGCCGGCGGTGTCCATCTCGATGCCGCCGAAGCGGCCGAGGTGGCTCCGCACGACGGCGTGGTGCTGCATCAGAAGCCTGCACCACGCGCGGTCGCCGAGGCGCTCGGCGGTTTCGGTCGAGCCGACGATGTCGGTGAAGAGGAACGTCAGGAGCACGCGCTCGGGACCCTCCGCCGCGGCGATGTCGTTGTCCTGCAATGCCTCACGAAGGTGCGCCGGCGGGACGTCCGCGGCCGACGGCGCGCCGCCGATGAGGCGAAGGAACGTCGACTCGCCCTTTGTCCCGGGCCGCAGCGGTGCCGCGGCAGGTGGCATGCGTGCGAGCTCGCGGCGGGGTGCGCTCGAGGGCAGATCACAGAGCATGGCGACCTCCAGAGTCAGATGTCACACCGCTTCGGTGCGGCACGACGCGACTTTCGGCGCGGGCACCCTATAAGGTCCTTTGGCGTTGCTAAGACTTCCTAAACCTCCGCACCGTCCCGGGCGGGATGCCGTCGTTGACGGCACACTGGCGCCACTCGATCACCCGCCGCCCTTTCGCACGACCCATGGCCGCTCTTCACGCCCTGCTTCTGACCGACATCGTCGACAGCACGAAGCTCACGGAAGAGCTCAAGGAAGACGCCGCAACGGCGCTCTGGTCAGCGCACGACCGGCTCGCCCGAGACCTCATTCCGCGCTGGCGCGGTCGCGAGATCGACAAGACCGACGGCATGCTGCTGCTCTTCGATGCGGTTCCGGATGCCCTCGGCTATGCGCTTGCCTATCACGCCGCGATCCGCGAGGAGGGGCTCGGCATCAAGGCACGAGCCGGAATTCATCTCGGGCCGATCAGCCTGCGCGCCAACCCTGCGCATGACGTGGCCCGTGGCGCCAAGCCGATCGAGGTCGATGGCATCGCGCTGCCGATGGTTGCCCGAATCATGTCGATCGCAGGGGGCGGCCAGACCTTGCTGAGCGAACCCGCGAGGCGGGCATTGGGGCCGTTGCCACTGCGCGTCCGATCGCATGGCCATTGGCTCATGCACGGGATTGCCGAGCCGATCGAGCTGTTCGAAGTCGCCGACGACGGCGCCCGGTTCACGACCCCGCCAGACGGTGCGAAGGCGTATCGCGTCGTGCGGCAGGGAGATCTTTGGCAACCGTTGCGAGACATCCGCCATAGCCTCCCGGCCGAGCGCGATACCTTCGTCGGTCGGGAGACACTCCTCGAGGTGCTGGCGAGCAAGGTCGACGCCGATGCCAGGCTCATCTCGGTGCTCGGGATGGGTGGTGTTGGCAAGACCCGACTGGTGACGCGCTTTGCCTGGACGCGGCGGGCAGAGTGTCCTGGCGGGGCCTGGTTCTGCGACCTGTCGCAGGCGCGCGGGGTCGACGGCATCCTCTTCGCCGTCGCCCAGGGGCTCGACGTGCCTCTCGGCCAGTCCGACCTAGTCGCTCAGCTCGGGCGGGCGATCGCAGGCCGCGGCAAGTGCCTGGTCGTGCTCGACAACTTCGAGCAGGTCGCCAAGTACGCGGAGGAAACGCTCGGCCGTTGGCTCGAACGAGCTCCGCTCGCGCAGTTCATCGTCACGACCCGGGAGGTGCTCGGCATCGTCGGCGAAGAGATCCTCGCCGTCCCCCCGCTCGACGGTGAGGACGCCGTCGAGCTGTTTCTGAAGCGCGCCGACGCGGCGCGCCATGGCTATCGGCCGGGCCCGGAGGATCTGAGCGCCGTCGCGCAGCTGGTCAAGGTGCTGGACGGCCTCCCCCTGGCGATCGAGCTCGCGGCGGCGCGCGTGCGCGTGATGGCGCCGCGGACCTTGCTCGCGCGCATGAAGGATCGATTCGATGTCCTCCTCTCGCACGCCGGAAGACGCGATCGTCAGGCGACGCTGCGCGCGGCGTTCGACTGGTCCTGGGAATTGCTCAGCGAATCGGAGAAGGCGGCGCTCGCACGTCTCTCGGTCTTCGAGGGCGGCTTCACCCTCGAGTCCGCGGCCGCGGTCGTCGGTGCGACGGCAGCGGTCGACGACACCCCATCGGTCATCGATCTCGTCCAGTGGCTCGTCGACAAGAGCTTCATCCGCCAGGTCAACGACGAGCGCTTCGACCTTCTGGAAAGCGTGCGCGAATACGCAGCCCAGCACCTGCGAACAGAGAACCGGTTCGAGGGGAGCGGGCCGGCGTGCGAAGCGGAGGCGCGCATGCGGCACTGGCGCTACTTCGCAACGCTCGACGAGCACGCCGCGGTCGCGAACCGATGTGCCGCGCTCAGCAACCTCGTCGCTGCATGTCGCGCCGCTGCCCAGTCGGGCGACGCAGCCTCGGCGATCGGCTGCCTCGTCGCAGCATGGACGGCGCTGAGGCTAACGGGCCCCTACCGCGCCGCCGTCGATCTTGCTGCGCTGGTCGAACGGACGAGCAGGCTGAGCGACGGCGAACAGGCGTGGCTGCACTGGGTCGCCGGCGATGCGCTCGATACCCTCGGCGATGTGGACGCCGCGCGTCGACGGGTCGAGCGGGGCCTGCGGCTTGCCCGGCAAGCGGAGGATCCGATTTGCACGGCACGCTTGCTGATCGTTCGCGGCAGCCGCCAGGGGCTGGACGGCGAGCTCGACGGCGCGCTGGCGAGCCTGACCGAGGCCCATCACCTGGGCGAGACGCAGGGCAATCAGGCGGTGCAAACAGCGGCCTTGATCGTCCTCGCGCGATTGATGGAATACCAGTCGCGCTTCGCGGAGTCACGCAACTACAACTGGCAAGCCCTCGCGCTCGCGAGCTCGCGCGGCGATCGGCGCACCGAAGGCGGGGTTCTCGGCAACCTCGGCGGCATCCACCACGCCTTGGGCGAGTTGGAGCACGCACGCAGCCACTACGAACGCGCGCTCGCGATCGCCAGCGAAGTCGGCGACCGGCGCTGGGAAGGCAATGGGCACTGCAACCTCGGCCTCCTCTATCAGGAGCAGGGGCGCAACGAGGAGGCACGCGCGCAATTCGACCTGGCGCTGAACACGGCGCGCGAGGTCGGCCACGTGCGCCTTGCCAACATCGTGCTCTGCAATCTCGGCATCCTGCTCACGGCCGAAGGCCGCTTGGCGGAGGCCGCTCAACATCTCGACGAAGCAGCGCACGGCGCGGTCGCCTCGTCCGATCGTCGCGTCGAAGGACAGATTCGTGGCTACCTCGCGCTCGTGCTCGCGAAACAGGGCCTGTTGCAGGACGCGCGCGACATGGCGGATCGGGGCGAGAGCCTCTTGGTCGCTAGCGCCGACCCGCTGAGCCATGCCCTGCTGCTTTGCGATCGCGCCGAGATCGAGCTGCTCGCGTCTGCGCCCGCGGCAGCGGAGGCTGCGATGCAGCGCGCCAGGCGCATCGCCGACGAGATCGACTGCGGCCCGGACTCCGAGCTGCGCCGCCGCCTTGCGGCGATCGGCGCCGCCTCCACCGTTCGCTGAGTCTGCGGCGCCGCCCGTCAGTCGTTGGCGATCCTCGGGTCTGGCGTCCCGCAGACGGACACCTTCTCCATCGCCGTTCCCGCGTTGTCCGTGCGCACGACGACGGGGATGTAGACCGCCTCGCCGATCATCGTGTGCTTGTTCTTGAGACGCCACCTCGTTGGGTTCACTGGAGTGGTTCCGTCGCCAAGAGCTCCGCTGTGCATCTGCTTGTTCTTGTCGCTCAAGATGATGATGCCGGGTGCCTTGGTAAGGTATTTCGAGGCGTCGTAGAAAGTGAACGTCGTGCCAGCCGGCGGCGGGTTCACCGGGCTCAGCGACCAGACGACGGTTTTCTCGGTATCCGTGCCCGTGGTTCCCGACAACGAGACAGTCTCGGGGAACAGGCCCACGCAATACTCGGTTCCGCTCGAGTCGCTCACCAGGACGATGGGCACCTCGATCACGCACACACCGCCGACCTGGATGGCACAGGTGATGGGGGGAGTGAACAGGACGGAGCGAAGCTCCATGAACTTCAGGAACTGCGCCTTCTGCTCATCGGTGATCGTGATGTGCGACCTTTCCGAATACACGATCGCCGGCTGGTTCGATCGCTTCGCCTTCTCGTTCGGCGGCGGTGCCGCAACGACGCTCACGCAAAAAAAGGCCAAGACGCAGGCTGCCACTGTTCTTTGAAGACGCTTCACAGAACCTCCGCTTGGTTGAAGTTCGTTCCTCCTCGGCTGGACGACAGGAACTGTATGCGAGGGTCGGCCGGCGGCCAACATCAAAGTTGAGAATGGCGGTGCCGGGCTGGGCGCCGACCTGCGCGTGATCGCAATCTGTCGTTGACCTGTTCGAGCTTGTCCTCTACCGTGTGCGCCATGCCGCCCCCCGCGTCGGGGTCGCGAAGCGTTCAACCGGGAGGGACGACTTGAAAACCCAAACCATCGCAGTCGTGGCCGGCGTCGTCGTCGTCGCACTCGTTGCCGCGTACCAGTTCTTTCCGAGGACCGGGCACCAGCAGTGCGACGACGACTACGCCACCTACTGCAGCTCGGGCACTTGCGAGCTGACAGTCACGCTAGACGCATGTCTACCCAGTGCGGTCCACGTGGTTCCGGACACGCTGCACGTGTGCAACAACAACCAGCCGCTCAACTGGACGATCAAGACGGTGGGCTACGTGTTCGATAGCCCGAGCGGAATCGATTTCAAGGGCAACAAGGATTTCGACAAGGAAACGCCGAACGGTGCCTCCTATTCATGGCGGGACAAGCATGGCAAAAAGGACCCCGACATCGAGTATGGCTTCCGCATCTTGAAGGATGGAGGCGGCCCATGCACCAGGTCCGACCCGCGCATCAGCAACGATTGATCGCCTGGCCGCTTCGTTCGCGACCGCGGTCCAGCGAAATGTTTTGGGGCTGGTTTCCCGCCGACTAGTCGGAACGGCGGCTACCCGTCACTGCCCCGCCGCGCCGACTTCAGTGTCAGCAATGCACGGTTGCCGTCGACTGCGGTCAAGCTGGGTGCTCACGGTACTTGGCGCGTTGCGGTCATCGGCGCGACCGCCGTCGACGGCGGCGACCAGCCGATTTCTGGAGTACTGCGGACGTTGTCGCCGCGCCGGGCGCCGCGGGCACCCGAACGTCGCGGCTGTGCTCGTCCCGTCGCCGCGGCATTCACGGGGCCGCCTCACCAGGGGTAGTTGCG
>DATAYY010000023.1:0-3979 GCA_036272325.1 Caldimonas sp.
CCTTTCTGCAACACCGGTCGCCCACCTGAGGTCGATCAGCGGCCTGCACGTGACCCTGTTTGCCTGGCTCGCGGGCCTTCTCGTCGCCAGGGCGCAGCGGCGACATCGAGCGCGAGCAGGAGTCGGCGCTCGTCGCGCAGCAGGCGCCGCTTGCAAGCGACGTCGTCATCGTGCCGCACCACGGCAGCAAGACGTCGTCGAGCGCGGCGTTCCTCAACGCTGTGTGGCCGCGCGTCGCCGTCTTCCAGGCCGGCGATCGCGACCGCTTCGGCCACCCAGGCCGAGGTGGTCGAGCGCTACCGCGAGCCCGGCATCGAGGTCGTCGCGAGCCCGGCGTGCGGCGCCTGCCAGTGGCGCCCCGACGGGCCCGAAGACGGCAGCTACGGGCGCGAGACGGCGCGGCGCTCCTGGCATCACCCGCTCGACGAGGAGACGCCCTGACGCGTCGCTGCGGTCGGATGGCGCGGACTTTGCTACCCTCACACGCGGAGGCAGCATGAAGCCCGGCTTCGACGAAATGCAGGACGGTGGCACGGTGCGCGAGCACTACGGCGGCTACGACCGCTGGCTGAAGGAGCAGCCGCCGGAGGTCATGCGGACGCGGCGCGACGAGGCCGAGGTGATCTTTCGTCGCGTCGGCATCACGTTCGCCGTCTACGGCGCCAAGGACGATGGCGGCCGGAACGCCGGCACCGAGCGGCTGATTCCATTCGACCTCATCCCGCGCGTCATCCCCGCGCACGAATGGCGCGAGATGGAGCGGGGCTTGCGCCAGCGCGTCACGGCGCTGAACCGCTTCCTCCACGACGTCTATCATGGCCAGGAGATCCTGCAGGCGGGCATCGTCCCGGCCGACCAGGTCCTCGGCAACGCCCAGTACCGCGCCGAGATGCAGGGGGTCGAGGTCGCGGGCCACATCTACTCGCACATCGCCGGGATCGACATCGTCCGCGCCGCCAACGCCGACGGCAGCGGCAGCTACTACGTCCTCGAGGACAACCTGCGGGTGCCGAGCGGCGTCTCGTACATGCTCGAGAACCGCAAGATGATGATGCGGCTCTTTCCCGAGCTGTTCAGCCGCCATCGCGTCGCCCCGGTCGCGCACTATCCCGACCTGCTGCTCGAGACGCTGCGCTCGGTCGCGCCAGCGGCGGTCAACGATCCGACCGTCGTCGTGCTGACGCCCGGCATGTACAACAGCGCGTACTTCGAGCACGCGTTCCTCGCCCAGCAGATGGGGGTCGAGCTCGTCGAGGGGCAGGACCTCTACGTCCGCGACAACTTCGCCTACATGCGGACGACCCAAGGCCCGAAGCGGGTCGACGTCATCTACCGCCGCGTCGACGACGACTTTCTCGATCCGCTGGCGTTTCGCGCCGACTCGACGCTCGGCTGCGCGGGTCTGCTCTCGGCGTATCGCGCCGGCAACGTGACGCTGTCGAACGCGATCGGCACCGGCGTTGCTGACGACAAGTCGATCTATCCGTATGTGCCGAAGATGATCGAGTTCTACCTCGGCGAGCGGCCGATCCTGCAGAACGTGCCGACCTGGGTCTGCCGCGACGACGACGACCTCGGCTATGTCCTCGACCATCTCGGCGAGCTCGTCGTCAAGGAAGTCCACGGCGCCGGCGGCTACGGCATGCTCATCGGCCCGGCGGCGACGACGGCGGAGATCGAAGTCTTCCGCGGCGTGCTCAAGGCCGACCCGAAACGCTACATCGCCCAGCCGACGCTGGCGCTGTCGACCTGCCCGACTTTCGTCGAGAGCGGCATCGCGCCGCGCCACATCGATCTGCGCCCGTTCGTGCTCTCCGGCAAGACCGTGCAGATGGTGCCTGGCGGGCTGACGCGTGTCGCCCTCAACGAAGGCTCTCTCGTCGTCAATTCCTCGCAGGGCGGCGGCACCAAGGACACCTGGATCCTCGAGGCCTGAATGCTGTCGCGAACCGCGGATCACCTGTTCTGGATGGCGCGCTACATGGAGCGGGCCGAGAACACCGCGCGCATGCTCGATGTCAACTACCAGATGTCGCTGCTGCCGCAGTCGGAAGCCGCCGCCGAGCGCGGCTGGCGGGGCCTGCTCAGCATCAACGAGATCAGCGGCGACTTCGCCAAGCGCAACCGCGAGGTGACGCCGCGGACCGTGATCGACTACATGGTCAACGACGCCGCCAATGGCTCGTCGATCCGCAGTTGCCTGACGGCGGCGCGCGAAAACGCGCGCGCCGTTCGCGGAACTCTCACGACCGAGGTCTGGGAGACGCAGAACCAGACCTGGCTCGAGTTCCAGCGCATGATCGCCGACGACGCCTTCCAGACGAGCCCCGGCGAGGCGTTCGAATGGGTCAAGTTCCGCTCGCACCTGTCGCGCGGCGTTACCGTCGGAACGATGCTGCAGGACGAGGCGTTCCACTTCCTGCGCATCGGCAGCTTCCTCGAGCGTGCCGACAACACGGCGCGCCTGCTCGACGTCAAGTTCCATTCGGTCGAGCACGACCGCTTCGGCAACGGGCCGGGGGCGATCGGCGCGCGCATGCGTGACGGTATGGCCGCGACGTCGGCCGGGAGCCGAAGTCAAGGGCAGAGCCAGAGCCAAAGCCAAAGTCAGGGCTCGACCCAGAGTCAGGGCGGCGATGGCTTGCAAAGCCAGACGCAGAGCCAGGAAAGCGGCGGCAAGGACGTCGAATTCGACTTCTATCACTGGTCCGCGGTGCTGCGTTCGGTGTCCGGCTTCGAGGTCTACCGCAAGGTCTACCGCAATGTCATCCGACCCGAGCGTGTCGCCGAGCTGCTGATCCTGCGCCCCGACATGCCGCGCTCGCTGGCGGCGTGCATGCACGAGGTGGTGTCGAACCTGAAGCATGTCGCCAACGAACAGTCGAAGGACACGTTGCGGCTCGCCGGCCGGCTCGACGCCGATCTTCAATACGGCCGCATCGATGAGATCCTCGCGACCGGCCTGCACGCGTACCTGACGCAGTTCCTCGAGCGCGTCAACGCGCTCGGCGCCGGCATCAGTCGCGACTTCCTGGTGCCGGTCGCGCCTTGAGCGCCGCGCTGGCCGCCGATTCCTGATGTCGATCCACGTCGCCCTCCACCACGTCACGCACTACCGCTACGACCGGCCCGTGCACCTCGGGCCGCAGGTCGTTCGGCTGCGACCGGCGCCGCATTCGCGCACGCGCATCCTTGCCTACTCGATGAAGGTCGAGCCGGCGAAGCACTTCATCAACTGGCAGCAGGATCCGCAGGCCAACTACCTCGCGCGGCTCGTCTTCCCCGATCCGACGGCGTCCTTTCGGGTCGAGGTCGACCTCGTCGCCGAGATGGCGGTCTTCAACCCGTTCGACTTCTTTCTCGAGCCGAGCGCCGAGAAGTTTCCGTTCACCTACGAGCCCGAGCTGCTCGTCGAGCTCGCGCCATACCTGCGCAAGATCCCGGCGACGCCGCGCTTTGCCGAGTACCTGGCGCGCATCGACACGACCGAGCGACCGACCAGCACCTTCCTGTTCGAGCTCAACCGCGGCCTGCAGCAGGACATCGCCTACCTGATCCGGATGGAGCATGGCGTGCAGACGCCCGAGCTGACGCTTCAGAACGCGAGCGGCTCGTGTCGCGACAGCGCCTGGCTGCTGGTGCAGCTGCTGCGCCATCTCGGCCTCGCGGCGCGCTTCGCGTCGGGCTACCTGATCCAGTTGAAGAGCGACATCAAGTCGCTCGACGGTCCGAGCGGCACCGAGGTCGATTTCACCGACCTGCACGCCTGGTGCGAGGTCTATCTGCCGGGCGCCGGCTGGATCGGGCTCGATCCGACGTCGGGGCTGTACGCGGGCGAAGGCCACATTCCGCTCGCCTGCTCGCCCGAGCCATCGTCGGCGGCGCCGATCAGCGGCACCCTCGACCCGTGCGAGACGACGTTCGAGCACCACATGTCGGTGCGTCGCGTCTGGGAGGCGCCGCGCGTCACGTTGCCGTA
>DATAYY010000024.1:0-46010 GCA_036272325.1 Caldimonas sp.
CCGCCCGGGCTCTCCTTGCAGTTCGGCTCGAGCGCGTAGGCCGTATTCTCGTATTTCTGGTGGCGTTGCTGCATCTCGAGCGTCTTCGCGCGCAGGAACGCCTTCGCATCCATCGCCGTCGCGGTCGCGCGCGCGAACGCCTTGAACACCTTGCGCGCGCCGCAGAGAAACCGCGCTTCGAGAAGCGCGGTCTGGACGGTGACGTCGGCGAGCGCCATCGCGACGCACTCGTCGACGGTGCGCACACTCGAGCCGATCTCGAGGCCGGCGTCCCAGCAGGCAGCGATGAAGCGCTCGGTCGCGGCGCGCGCCTCGCCGTCGCTGCCGGTCGGCAGCAGGACGAGGACGTCGACGTCGGAATACGGGAACAGCTCGCCGCGGCCATAGCCGCCGACCGCGGCGAGCGCAGCATCGGCGGGCATGCGGGCGTCGCGCCAGAGCTCGAGCACCGTGTGGTCGACGTCGCGGGCGAGGGCGCGCACGAGGCGGAGCGCGCCACGCGCGCTCGGCCGGGCCGCCATGAATTGCGTCAGCCGCGCTGCCTTGCCTTCGCGAAAGCGTGCCCGCAACTCGCCGGCAACCCGCGGCCGACGCGATTCGTCCTCCGCTGCCGACGCGTCCGGCGCGAGGACGGGGTCGCTGGCGCCCACGACGCCTCCGCTCAGGCGTTGACGAAGGCCGGCGGCGGCGGCGTCCCGGCCGAGATCGTCAGCACCTCGTAGCCGCTGTCGGTGACGAGCACGGTGTGCTCCCACTGCGCCGACAGCGACCGGTCGCGGGTGACGATGGTCCAGCCGTCGCCCGCCTCGCGGATGTCGCGCTTGCCGGCGTTGATCATCGGCTCGATCGTGAACGTCATGCCCGCCTTCAGCTCGTCGAGCGTTCCGGGCTTGCCGTAATGCAGCACCTGCGGGTCCTCGTGGAAGCGCTCGCCGATGCCGTGGCCGCAGAACTCGCGAACCACCGAGAAGCCGCTCGTCTCGGTAAAGGTCTGGATCGCGTGGCCGATGTCGCCCAGGCGCACTCCCGGCCTGACCTTGACGATCCCTTTCCACATCGCCTCGTACGTGATCTGGACCAGGCGCCGCGCCGCGATCGAGCCTTCGCCGACGATGAACATGCGGCTGGTGTCGCCGTGCCAGCCGTCCTTGATGACGGTGACGTCGACGTTGACGATGTCGCCGTTCTTGAGCGGCCGATCGTTCGGGATGCCGTGGCAGACCTGGTGGTTGATCGACGTGCAGATGGACTTCGGGTAGGGCGTGTAGCCCGGCGGCGCGTAGTTGAGCGGCGCCGGCACCGCGCCCTGTTCGTAGACGATGTGATCGTGGGCGATCTTGTCGAGCGCTTCGGTCGTCACGCCTGCCTTGACGTGCGGCGTGAGCAGGTCCAGGACCTCCGCGGCGAGCTGCCCGGCGACGCGCATGCCGGCGACGTCGGCTTCGCTCTTGATCGAGATCGTCATCGTTGAATTATCGCATCGGGGCCTTAGAATTTCGGGTTTCCACCGAGGTCGCCCCACTGCCGCAAGGCGTGACGAAGCTCGCTCTCCGGACCCTTTCGAGCCCCGCCCGCGTTGACGACCGAGCCCCAGCATCTCGCCCGCTTCGAAGGCGGCAATGCATTGCCGGAGTTTCGTGCCGCCGCGCTCCTTGCCCGGCTGCAGGCGCGAGTCGCGCGCATCGATGCGGTCGGCGCGCGCCACGTCCACTGGGTCTGGAGCGACTCGCCGCTGGGGCGCGGCGATGCCGACCGGCTCGATGCGTTGCTGCGCTACGGCGCTCCGGCGCGACCGATCGACGCCACCGAGACGATCGTCGTCGCGTCGCGTCTCGGCACGATCTCGCCGTGGGCGTCGAAGGCGACCGACATCGCGCGCAACTGCGGCCTCGTTGTCCACCGCATCGAGCGCGTCACCGAGTTCGTGCTGCGGCTGAAGAAGCCTTTCGTCGGCCGCGCCGCGCCGCTCGACGCCGGCGAGCGCGCCGCCGTCGCTGCACTGCTGCACGACCGCATGATCGAGTGCGTCTTCTTCGCTGCCGACGAGGCGCGCCGGCTGTTCGCCGAGCAGCCGCCGCGGCCGAGCGTCGCCGTCGACATCCTCGCCGGCGGCCGTGCCGCGCTGGCGGACGCCAACCGCGCCTTCGGCCTCGCGCTCTCGGGCGACGAGATGGACTACCTGCTCGACGCCTTCGGCACGCTCGGCCGCAACCCGAGCGACGTCGAGCTGATGATGTTCGCGCAGGCCAACAGCGAGCATTGCCGGCACAAGATCTTCAACGCCGCCTTCACGATCGACGGCGAGCCGCAGCCGCTTTCGATGTTCGCGATGATCAGGAACACCGAGCAGCGCGCGCCGAAGCACACGATCGTCGCCTACAGCGACAACGCGGCGGTGATGGCGGGGCGCGAGATCGAGCGCTGGCTGCCCGAGGGCTACACCAACGCGCCGCGCTATTCGGCGCGGCGCGAGCTCGTCCACGTGCTGATGAAGGTCGAGACGCACAACCACCCGACCGCGATCTCACCGTTCCCCGGCGCCTCGACCGGCGCCGGCGGCGAGATCCGCGACGAGGGCGCAACGGGGCGCGGGGCGAGGCCGAAGGCCGGCCTCACCGGCTTTGCCGTCTCCAACCTGCACTTGCCCAACCTGCCCGGCCTGTCCGGCTCCGACCATCCGGAGCCGTGGGAGCGCGACTCCTACGGCAAGCCCGCGCACATCGCAAGCGCGCTGCAGATCATGATCGACGGCCCGCTCGGCGGCGCTGCGTTCAACAACGAGTTCGGCCGGCCCAACCTCGGCGGCTACTTCCGCGTCTACGAGCAGACGATCATCACCGCCGATGGCGAACGTCGCGAACGACGCGGCTATCACAAGCCGATCATGATCGCCGGCGGCCTCGGCGCGATCGCCGCCACGCAGACGACGAAGGTCGAGTTTCCCGCCGGCACTCTGCTCGTTCATCTCGGCGGCCCGGGAATGCGGATCGGCATGGGCGGCGGCGCGGCGAGCTCGATGACCGCGGGCGCCAACGCCGCCGAGCTCGACTTCGATTCGGTGCAGCGCGCCAACCCCGAGATCCAGCGGCGCGCGCAGGAGGTCATCGGCCATTGCGCCGCGCTCGGCGACGCCAACCCGATCCTTGCCATCCACGACGTCGGCGCCGGCGGCCTCTCGAATGCATTTCCCGAGCTCGTCGACGGCGCCGGGCGCGGCGCGAGGTTCGACCTGCGCAAGGTGCCGGTCGAGGAGAGCGGCCTCGCGCCGAAGGAGATCTGGTGCAACGAGAGCCAGGAGCGCTACGTGATGGCGATCGCTCCGGAGTCGCTGCCGTTGTTCGACGCGATGTGCGCGCGCGAGCGCTGCCCGTATGCCGTCGTCGGCGTCGCCAGCGCGCCGCGCGCGCTCGTCGCCGGCGCGCTCGATCCGCTCAGCGGCTCGAATGCGGGCGACGACGGTCACGTCATCGACATGCCGATGGACGTCCTGTTCGGCAAGCCCCCGAAGATGCATCGCGACGTCCGTCGCCTTCAGCTCGCGCTGCCGCCGCTCGACCTCGACGGCGTTGCCCTGGCGAGCGCAGCGTTCGACGTCCTCCGCCACCCGACGGTCGCGAGCAAGCGCTTCCTGGTGACGATCGGTGATCGCACCGTCGGCGGCCTGTCGTGCCGCGATCCGATGGTCGGGCCATGGCAGGTCCCGGTCGCCGACTGCGCGATCACGCTCGCCGACTTCCGCGGCACCGCAGGCGAGGCAATGGCGATCGGCGAGCGCACGCCGCTCGCCGTCGTTGACGCGCCGGCGTCCGGCCGGATGGCAGTCGCCGAGGCGATCACCAACCTGCTCGCCGCGCCGATCGCGCTCGACCGCGTCAAGCTGAGCTGCAACTGGATGGCGGCGTGCAGCGACGACCGTGCCGCGCCCGGTGACGACGCTGCGCTCTACGACACGGTGCGCGCCGTTGCGATGGAGCTCTGTCCGGCGCTCGGCATCGGCGTCCCGGTCGGCAAGGACAGCCTGTCGATGCGGACACGCTGGAAAGGCGACGACGGCGAAACAAAGCAGGTCACCGCGCCGGTGAGCCTCGTCGTCAGCGCGTTCGCGTCGATCGACGACGTCCGGCGCCAGTCGACCCCCGAGCTGCAGCGCGGCGACACGACGCTTCTGCTCGTCGATCTCGGCTGCGGCCGGATGCGCATGGGCGGCTCGATCCTCGCCCAGGCGAGCGGCCAGGTCGGCGACACCGTTCCCGATCTCGACGATCCGTGCCTTCTCGTCTCGCTCGTCGACGGCGTCTCGCGCCTGCGCGACGCCGGCCTCGTCCTCGCGTACCACGACCGCAGCGACGGCGGCCTGTGGGCGGCGGCGTGCGAGATGGCGTTCGCCGGCCACCTCGGCGTCAGCCTCAACGTCGACCTGCTCGTCACCGAGAGCGACGGCATCGCCGACAGCCGATCCGATCAGGGCGACGCGAAGAACTGGGCCCAGCAGGTGAGCGCGCGGCGCGAGGAGCTGACCTTGCGCGCGCTCTTCAACGAGGAGCTCGGCGCCGTCGTCCAGGTGCCGACCGCGCGCCGCGACGAGGCGATCGCGATCCTGCGCGCCGCCGGCCTCGGCAAGTACAGCCATGTCATCGGCAAGACGAACACGCGCTATCGGATGGAGGTCTGGCGCGACGCGAAGGCGGTGTTCAGCGCATCGCTGCGCGATCTACAGCAGGCGTGGGACGAGGTGAGCTGGCGGATCTGCCGGCTGCGCGACCACCCCGACGGTGCCGATGCCGAGCACGCCGCCGCGGGTCGCGAGGACGACCCCGGGCTCCACGTCCATCTCGCCGGACCTGCGTTCGCGGCAGGTACGGGCGCGGCCGCTGCGATCGTCGGCAGCGCGCCCAGGATCGCCGTCCTGCGCGAGCAGGGCGTCAACAGCCACATCGAGCTCAGCTACGCGATGGCCGAGGCCGGCTTCGAGACCTACGACGTGCACATGACCGACCTGCAGTCGGGCCGGGCGCGGCTCGACATGTTCCAGGGCTTCGTTGCCTGCGGCGGCTTCAGCTACGGCGACACGCTTGGTGCCGGCGAGGGCTGGGCACGATCGATCCGCTTCAACCCCCGGCTCGCCGACCAGTTCGCGACCTTCTTCGCCCGCCCCGACGTGTTTGTGCTCGGCATCTGCAACGGCTGTCAGATGCTCGCCGCGCTCGCCGACATGATCCCGGGCGCCGCGGCGTGGCCGCGCTTCACGAGGAACCGGAGCGAGCAGTTCGAGGCCCGCCTGAGCCTGGTCGAGGTCTTGCCGTCACCCTCGATCTTCTTCGCCGGCATGGCAGGCAGCCGCTTGCCGATTGCGGTCGCGCACGGCGAGGGCTACGCCGACTTCTCGCAGCGCGGCGACCGGGCGAAGGTGCACGCCGTCATGCGCTTCGTCGACCACGCCGGCGTCGCCACCGAGGCGTATCCGTTCAATCCGAACGGCAGCCCGGGCGGCTTGACCGCAGTGACCACCGCCGACGGTCGCTTCACCGCGCTGATGCCGCACGCCGAGCGTGTCTTTCGCGACGTCCAGATGAGTTGGCCGAGCTCCGGCGTCGGCCGAGCGAGCCCATGGATGGCGATGTTCCGCTCGGCGCGCAGCGCTTGCCGCTAGACCGGCCTCGCTTCCGTTCGCGTCAGCGGCCGAGGACGACGTAAAGCCCCTCGACATCGCGCTGTTGTTCACGGCGCAGCGTCGCACGGACGAGCGATGCGACGACGAAGCCGTGTCGAGCGGCGAGCTCGCGCAGATGGCGCTCCGAATGCGCGTAGCGCAGGCTTGGCAGCAGGATGACATCGCCGGAATCGTCGGCTGCCTCCGCGCTGAACGCGAACACGCCGTTGGTCGACAGCACGCTCGCTGCGGCTTCGAAGACCGGGCCGAGCGAGCCGATGTAGATGAAGACGTCGGCGGCGACGAGAAGGTCGTGCCGCTCGGCGGTCGTGCGCAGGTGGGCGACGATGTCGTCACGCACGAGCGCGTCGTAGAGGCGGCGCGCGGCGGCCTGCGCAAGCATGCCCGGCGAGAGGTCGACGCCGGCAAGAAGCTCGCTGATCGGCCGCAGCGATGGCCCGCACAGGCCGGTGCCGCAGCCGAGGTCGAGCGTCGATCGAAAGCGGCGCCCGCCGAGCGCGCCGATTCGCGCCGCCAGCATCTCGGGCGCACGGTAGCCGAGGCTGCCGACGAGATGACCGTCGAACGAGCTCGCGTACTCGTCGAAGAAGCGCAGCACATAGCTCGCTGGAGCTTGCGCGGGAATGTCGCGGCCCGAGAGCGCGGCCAGGAAGTAGCGGTTCAGCTCCGCGTCGCCGTGATGCACGAGGGCCTGCTCGAAGGCATGGCGCGCCTCGCCGAGCCGGCCCTGATCGCGCAGGATGTTGCCGCGCTGCGTCCACGCGGCGGCGAGGGCCGGCGCGATCGCGTTGGCGCGCTCGTACGCGGCGAGCGCCTCGTCGTGGCGCTCGAGGAAGCGCAGCGCCTCGCCGCGTGCCAGCCAGCTCGATGCATGGTCGGGCTCGACCGCGAGGACGCGGTCGTGGCACGCGAGCGCTTCGCTATGGCGGCCGATGCCGGCATAAGCAAGTCCGAGATGGCCCCGGCTGTGAACGTCGCCAGGCTCGGCGGCGAGCACTTGCTCGAGCACCGGGATCGCCTCGCGGTGGCGCCCGGCACGGACGCGCGCGGCGCCGAGGTTCGCCAGGATCGAGGGGCGACCGGGGGCGAGCGCCAGCGCCGCCTCGAACCGCGCTGCCGCGTCTGCGAAGCGGCCGTCGGCAAAGCACACGTTGCCTTCCAGGAAGAGCGCCTGGGCGCGTTCGAGCGCGGTCGGTCCGTCCATGTGCCATTCTCGCCAGCGGCGAGTCGGACGGGAGCAGGTCGCCCGCGCGGGCGACCCGGAGCTGCGGTCAGCCCTTCGTGCCGGCGGTGTTGCGGCCGCGACGCGGCCGGCCGTTCGCCGCCGGCGTGCACAGGCGTTCGAACAGCTGCTCGGAAATCTGGCGGATGTCGTGTGTCGGCCGTGCGCGCATGCGGCCGAGCAGGGCCTTCGCCATCGTTGCCGCGACCGGCGCGCGGCCAGTACCGTCGAGGTCGGCGAAGCAGCCGTTGATGCCGAAATAGATGTTCTCGGCCATGTTCTGCAGCGCGTTGACCGGGCCCGCGAAATCGGCCATCGGCAGCAATCCCATCTCCTGCTTGGTCAGCGAGAAGGCTGCCTTGGCCGCGGCGCGGTAGGTGTCGGGATCGAGTGGCTGCTGATTGCGATCGGCGCGATCGAGCGCGACGACGAGATCGCGTAGCTGCTTGATCCTGGCGTTCATGCGGACTCCGGCGAAGAGGTGCTGTAAGTGAGCATCGGCCCGACCTGCACCGACTTGAGCACTGCAGTGATCGGCGGACTCGATGATCGAGCAACTCCGAGGTGAACTAGTGCCGGAACGACGCGCCGTTCGCGATTGCCGTGACGCTCGTCACGCCAGCAGTGACGAGCGCCAGCGCGACGATGACAAATCGCCACAACAGACGTCGCAGATACTTGCGCTTCGTCGAAATTCGGAGAACGCCGTGCCGAACGAATCGCCGCCTGTTCGCGCCGACGTGCGTCGCCTGCCGACCGCCGGCGCCGCCGAAATCGCCGCGCTGGCGAGCCTCCTCGTCGACTGCGTCGAGGGGGGTGCCTCGGTCGGGTTCATGCAGCCGATCGACGTCGCGCGTGCGGCAGCGTACTGGCGTGGCGTCGCTGCAGCCGTCGTGCGTGGCGAGCGCGCGCTCCTCGTCGCCGACAATGGCGGGCGGGGCATCGTCGGCACGGTGCAGCTCGTCCTCGCCCAGCCCGAGAACCAGCCGCATCGCGCCGACATCTCGAAGATGCTGGTGCGGCGAAGCGCGCGTCGCGCCGGCGTCGGCGCCGCGCTGATGCGTGCGGCCGAGAGCGTGGCGCGCGACGCCGGCAAGTCGCTGCTCGTCCTCGACACCGCGAGCGCGGATGCCGAGCGCCTCTACGAGCGCCTCGGCTGGCAGCGCTGCGGCACGGTGCCCGGATTCGCCTTGCTGCCGCAAGGCGGCCTCTGCGACACGACGTACTTCTACCGGGTTCTCGGCTGACGGCCAACGCTGCCCTTGCGGGCGAACGCAGCAGGCAGAAGTCCCGGCCCCGGACTCCGGTGCCCGTTGCGTCGATACTGCGATGCTCCGCATTCAGCCTGCATCGATCATGTTCATCCGCGGCCTCGGCACCGCCACACCGGCGCCTCGCTATACCAAGGCGGAGTGCCTCGACGCCTTCGAGTGCTCGCAGTGGTTCGCGCGGCTCGAGCCCCGCTCGCACCTGATCGCACGGACGGTCCTGCAGCGCGACAACGGCATCGAGGCGCGCCGCCTCGCGCTTGCCTCGCTCGACGAGGTCTTCACGATCGACCCCGACACCCTCGACCGGCGCTTTCTCGCCAACGCGCCGGCGCTCGCGGCGGAGGCGGCCGAGACAGCGCTTGCCGCTGCCGGCCTGGCCGCGGTCGAGATCGGTGCGGTCGTCGTCAGCACCTGCACCGGCTACCTGTGTCCCGGACTCTCGGGCTACGTCGCCGAGCGGATCGGTCTCAACGCCGACGTCCAGGCGTTCGATCTCGTCGGACAGGGCTGCGCGGCAGCGCTGCCGAACCTGCAGCTCGGCCGCTCGCTGATCGCCTCGGGCGCGGCGGCGCACGTGCTCTCGGTCTGCGTCGAGGTGAGCAGCGCGGCGATGTACCTTGACAACGATCCGGGCGTCCTGATCAGCGCCTGCCTGTTCGGCGACGGCGCCGGCGCCGCGGTCCTGTCGGCAGAACCGGCCGGGAGCGGCCGCCGCATCGAATGGCACGACAGCGCGTCGCTGCTCGAGCCGACTCAGCGCAAGGCGCTGATGTTCGAGCAGCGCGACGGCATGCTGCGCAACATCCTCACCCGCGAGGTGCCCGGGCTCGCTGCCGACTACGCCCGCCGGGTCCTCGAGACCGTGCTCGATCGCGCGCAGCTGCACAGCGACGACATCGCGGCCTGGATCGTCCACGCCGGCGGCCGCGACGTGCTGCTCGCGCTCGAGCGTCGCTTCGAGCTCGACCGCGACGCCTTCCGCTACAGCGCCGGCGTGCTGCGCGAGTACGGCAACCTGTCGAGCGCGTTCGTCTATTTCGTTCTCGCTGCCGCACTCGCCGACGAAGCGGCCGGCGGCTGGTGGTGGCTGACGTCCTTCGGCGCCGGCTTCAGCTGCCACGGCGCGCTGCTCCGGGTCGATTGAGCGGCGAAGGCGATGCGATGCTGAGCCGCGTCCTCGAGCCCGAGACCCTCGATCACCTCGCCCCCGACGACCGGGCGGCGCAGCGCGCGCGCCGCGATCTGCGCCGCGTCAACGCGTTCATGGGCGCGCGGCGCATCCTTGCGCGCACGCTCGCGCGCGCAGTGCCGGCGGATCGCCCGCGCCTGCGCATCCTCGAGATCGGCTGCGGCGACGGCCGCCTGCTGCTCGACGTCGCCCGCTTTCGCGGCTCGCGCTGGCCGGCCGCGCAGGTCGATCTGCTCGACCGCCAGCCGATCGTCGACGCCGCGACGATCGCTGCGTACGCTGGCTGCGGCTGGCAGGCACGAACGATCGTCGCCGACGTCCTCGACTGGGCGCGCGCCGACGATGGCGAGCGCTGGGATGTGGTCGTCGCCAATCTTTTCTTGCATCACTTCGATGGCGCCGCCCTTCGTCTGCTGCTCGCCGGCTGCGCGCGTCGTGCCGACGCGCTTGCCGCCTGCGAGCCGCGCCGCAGCCGCTTCGCGCTCGCCGCGAGCCACCTGATCTTCTTTCTCGGCGCCAACGCAGTTACCCGTCATGACGGTGTGCTGAGCGTGCGCGCTGGCTTCATCGGCGACGAGCTGAAGACGGCATGGCCGGACGGCGCCGATGCCTGGCGGCTCGACGAGTACGACGATGGCGCCTTTACGCATTGCTTTTGCGCCGGGCGCGGAGGAAGAAGCGCGTGAGGACCGCGTTCGATGTCGCGATCGTCGGCGCCGGCCCGGCCGGCGCGAGCGTGGCGGTCCTCCTCGCGCGCGCCGGCTGGTCGGTCGCGCTGATCGAGGCGCAGCCGTTTCCGCGCCGCAAGGTCTGCGGCGAGTGCGTCGCCGCGAGCAATCTCGCGCTGCTCGATGCGCTCGGGGTCGGCGAGGCATTCGACCAGCGCGCCGGCGCTTCGCTGCGCCGCGTCGCACTCCTGCGCGGTGCCGAAACGATCGTCGCCGACCTGCCGGCGGCCGAGGGTGCGCATCCCTGGGGACGTGCCCTTGGCCGCGAGCACCTCGACACCGCGCTCGCCGGCGCTGCCGCGGCGGCGGGGGCGACGCTGTTCCAGCCGTGGTCGCTGCAGACGATGGACGGCGTCGCCGGGAACTTCGCCCTGCGCATCCGGCCGGCGGCGAATGAAGGCGCAAGCGGCGACACCGTGCTGCGCGCCGCGGTCGTCGTCGCCGCGCACGGCTCGTGGCAGCCGCTGCCTTCGGAACGCGCCGAGCGCCGCGATGCCCGCTCGGCGGCCGATCTGTTCGCGTTCAAGGCCAACTTTCGCGCCGCTGCACTCGACGCCGACCTGCTGCCCGTGCTCTCGTTCGCCGGTGGCTACGGCGGCATGGTCGTCGCCGACGGCGGCGTGATGACGCTCGCCGGCTGCATTCGCGCCGATCGGCTGGTGGCGCTGCGTGCGACGAGCCCCGGCGCGCGCGCCGGCGATGTCTTCGAGGCGATGCTGCGACGCGAGTGCGCCGGCGTCGGTGTCGCGCTCGCCGCGGCAACGCGCGAAGGTCCGTGGCTTGCGAGCGGGCCGCTCAGGCCCGGCGTCCGCGTCGATACCGGCGACCTCGTCTTTCGCGTCGGCAATGCCGCCGGCGAAGCGCATCCGATCCTCGGCGAAGGCATCAGCATGGCGCTGCAATCGGCGTTCGTCCTCGCCGCGCTGATCGTCCCGCAGCACGCCGCGCTCATCGACCCGGCCCGTGCCTTCGCTGTGCAGCGCGGCGCACAGCGCGCGTACGCGGCGCTCTGGCGGCGCCGCTTCGGCCGCCGGCTCGCGATCGCCGCCGGCTTCGCGCGCGTCGCGATGCGCCCGGTGCTCTCCGCCACTGCGTGGCCTGTCGTGCGCCGCTGGCCGCAGATCCTGACTGCGGGCGCGCGTCTCGGCGACAAGGCGCGCTGCGCGCCCGAGGCGGCGTGCGTCGCCGCCGCTCGGGCGTGAGCGCCGCGCCGGTGGCCGCCCACGGGCCGTCAGAGGCCGCCGAGCGCCTCCGCTTCGATCGCCTCGACGCGTTGCGCGGCTTCGCGATCGTGTGGATGGCGGCGTTTCACTTCTCGTTCGATCTCAACTACTTCCGCTTCATCCACCAGGACTTCTACCGCGACCCGTTCTGGACGGTGCAACGCGCTTGCATCGTCACGCTCTTCATGGTGTGCGTCGGCGCCGGCCAGGCGATCGCTTCGTCGGAGCGCCAATCGCTGCGCCGGTTCTGGCAACGCTGGGCCCAGATCGCTGGCTGCGCAGTCCTCGTCACGCTCGGCTCGGCGTTGATGTTCCCGCGCAGCTTCATCAGCTTCGGCGTCCTGCACGGCATTGCGGTGATGCTGATCGCCGTCCGCTTCACGACCTCCTGGGGCGGCTGGCGCTGGCCACTCGGGCTGGTGGCGATCATGCTGCCCAAGCTCATCGCCGATCCTTTCTTCGACAGCCGCTGGACCAATTGGGTCGGCCTCGTCACCCACCTGCCGGTGACCGAGGACTACGCGCCGCTGCTGCCGTGGCTCGGCGTCGTCTGGTGGGGAGCTGCTGCGGCCGACTGGCTGCTCGCGCACCGCCGAACGCTGCTCACCGGCGCGCTGCCTCGCGTCTTGCGGCCGCTTGCCGTTCTCGGCCGCTGGAGCCTCAGCTTCTACATGCTGCACCAGCCGGTGCTGATCGGCTTGCTCTGGCTGGTGGCGGTCGCGCTGCGACGCTGAGCGCGAAGCGCCGACGCTGCTTGCTGCGAAGGCAACAGCGCTCGACTACCATCGCTCGATGGCGACGCAGGTGCTGTTTGGCTTCCACGCGATCACCGTCAGGCTGAAGACGGCGCCCGGCTCTGTTCTCGAGCTGCTGGTCGATCGCGGCCGGCGCGATCAGCGCATGCGCCAGCTCGTCGCCCGCGCCGAGGCGTCTGGCGTTCGCGTCCTTGACAGCGACGATGCGCGCCTGCGCGGCATCGTCGGCGGCGATCGCCACCAGGGGGTCGTCGCCCGGGTCGCGGCCCTGACGCGCAGCCATTCGCTCGACGATCTCCTCGACGATGCCGATGCCGCCGGGGAAACGCCGCTCGTGCTCGTTCTCGACGGCGTCACCGATCCGCACAACCTCGGCGCCTGTCTGCGCGTCGCCGACGGCGCCGGCGTGCACGCGGTCGTCGCGCCGAAGGATCATGCGGTCGGCATCAACGCGACCGTTGCCAAGGTCGCGAGCGGCGCTGCCGAGACCGTGCCGTACCTGATGGTCACCAACCTCGCCCGAACGCTCGGCGAGTTGAAGGAGCGCGACATCAGGGTCGTCGGTACCACCGATTCGGCACCGCGCTCGCTCTACGACTGCGACCTGAGCGGGCCGGTCGCGCTCGTGCTCGGCGCCGAGGGGCGCGGCATGCGCCAGCTGACCGAACGCAGCTGCGACGAGCTCGTCCGCCTGCCGATGAAGGGCGCGGTCGAAAGCCTCAATGTCTCGGTGGCGAGCGGCGTCTGCCTCTACGAAGCGGTTCGTCAGCGCAGCCTCAAGGCCGCGCGCCCGGCGGCGAACGGCTGAAACCGATGCCGGTCATCGAAGTCAGACACCCGCTCGTGCGGCACAAGATCGGCCTGCTGCGCGAAGCGAGCCTGTCGACCAAGAGCTTTCGCGAGATCACCGCCGAGCTCGGGCGGCTCCTGACGTACGAGGCGACGGCCGACTTTCCGCTCGAGTCCGTCGCGGTGCAGTGCTGGAGCGGCCCGATCGAGGTGCCGCGCATCAGCGGCAAGAAGGTGACGGTCGTGCCGATCCTGCGCGCCGGCCTGGGCATGCTCGAGGGCGTGCTCGACACGATCCCGAACGCGAAGGTCAGCGTCGTCGGCATCGCGCGCAACCACACGACCCTGCAACCCGAGCCGTATGTCGACCGGCTCGCGAGCGACCTGCCGGCGCGGACCGCGATCGTCCTCGATCCGATGCTCGCGACCGGTGGCTCGATGAACTCGGCGGTCGCGCTGCTCAAGTCGCACGGCGCGGTCGACATCCGCGCCCTCGTCCTTGTCGCCGCGCCGGAGGGCGTCGCCGCGCTCGAGCGGACGCATCCGGACGTGCGCTGCTGGACGGCCGCGATCGACGACCATCTCGACGGCAACGGCTACATCATCCCCGGCCTCGGCGACGCCGGCGACCGCATCTTCGGGACGCGCTAGCAGGCGCCAGTCGCTCAGACCCAGCCGAGCGCGCCGACGAGCGCGCCGATGCCGACCAGCCACATCGGGCTGAGCCGGGTCCGCACCATGACGGCGATCGAGAGCGCGACCAGCGCGAGCGCGCCGATCGCATGCCCGCCATCGACGATGTAGGGTCGCGCGAGCAGCCAGCCGGTGGCGAGGAGCAGGCCGATCGTGAGCGGCGTCAGACCGGTCGTGAACGCGCGCATGCCGCGCGTCTCGCGCCGCCGCGCGCCCCAGCGCGTGGCGACGAGCGTGAGCGCGGTCGATGGCAGCAGCGTTCCCGCCATGGTCGCGACGGCGCCGAGCGGGCCGGCAACGTTCCAGCCGAGGACGGCGACGAAGAGGACGTTCGGTCCCGGTGCAGCCTGCGCGATCGCGATCGAGGCGCTGAACTGCGCGTCGCTGATCCATTGGTGCTCGTCGACGATATAGCGGTGCATGTCGGGCGCGGTCGTGATCGCGCCGCCGACCGCGAGCAGGCTGAGGACGAGGAAGTGCGCGAACAGGCCGAGCAGGTCGGCCGCCGAGAGCACGGCGTGCGAGAGGCTCATCGCCAGCGCCACCAGGCGATCGCTACCGCCGAGCTGCCGAGGCCGGCGATGACCCAGACCAGTGGCCAGCGCAGCCATGCGATCGTGACGAAGGTGAGCGCTGCGAAGGCGGTCGCGAGGAGGGCGCCGAGCCGGTTGCTGCCGAGGGTCGACATCAGCTTGATCGCGGTCGCGATGACGAGCCCGGCGGCGACCGCTCCCATGCCGCGCAGCGCGCCCGAGACGACGGCGATGCGCGAGAACTCGGCATACGCCGCCGCCAGTGCCATGACGATGAAGAGCGGCACGACGAGCATGCCGCCGACGGCGGCGAGCGCGCCGCGCAGGCCGAAGAAGCGATCGCCGAGCATGAGCGCGAGGTTGACGACGTTCGGGCCCGGCAGCACCTGGCCGAGCGAAAGCATCTCGACGAATTGCGTCTTCGTCAGCCAGTGCTTCCGCTCGACCAGCTCGCGCTGGGCGACGGCGAGGACGCCGCCGAAGCCTTGCAGCGCGAGGCGGTTGAAGGTGAAGAAGAGGTCGCTCGCAGACGCCGGCCTGCTGGCGGCGATGTCGTCGTCGCCAGCGCTCATGGCGAGCGCCTGCGTGCGCGCGTGGCCCAGACGCTGAGCGCGATCGCGGCGGCGACCCAGGCGAGGCCGACCATGCTGAGCGAGCTGTAGCCGTGACGCGCGATCAGCCAGCCGCCACCCGCTGCGCCTGCGGCCTGGCCGAGGTAGATCGCCGAGGTGTTGAGCGCCATCAGCGCCGGCGCCAGCGCGGGCGCGGCGGCGCCCAGACGGGCCTGCTGCAGCGATTGGGTCGAAAAGCACGCGAGCGCCCACGGTACGAGGACGACCGCGGCGACCGCGGCGCTGGTGGCGAGCGGCCAGGCGAGCAGCGACAGCGCCATCAAGACGAGCGCAGCGCCGACCGTGCGATCGGGGCCGAAGCGATCGACCTGGCGCGACGCGAGCGTGTTGCCGATGACGCCGAAGACACCGAAGCAGACGAACAGCAGCGTCACCTCGCGCGTGCCGGCGCCGGCGACTTCCTTGAAGTACGGCGCGAAATACGAGAACAGCGTGAACTGCCCCGCGCCGGCGAGCGCGGTGACGACGACGATCGCCATCAGCACCGGGTTGGAGAACGCGGCGCGCCAGGCCTCCAGCGTGAGCGTCGCCGGCCGCACGTGCACCGGAATCGTCGCCAACACCCAGACCGCGCCGACGAGGCCGACTGCGGCGATCGCGAAGAAGGCACTTCGCCAGCCGAAGGTGTCGCCGAGCCACGCCGCGACCGGCATGCCGACCACCGACGCGACCGACCAGCCGATGAAGATGAACGTGATCGCGCCGGCGCGCCGGGCCGGTGGCGACATCGCGCCGATCGCCGCTGCCGCCTGCGGCGTGAAGACGGCGGCGCCGAGGACGGTGACGGCACGCACCAGCAGCAGCGCAGCGAAGCTCGGCATCAGCGCGCAGAGCGCGTGGCCGATCGCATACCAGGCGAGCGCTGCGGCGAGCAGCTTCCTGCGGTCGAGCGCGCCGACCCAGCCGGCGAGAAGCGGTGCGCCGAAGCACATCACGGCCGCGGCGACGGCGATGAGCTGGCCGGCGACGGCGACCGAGACGTCGAGCGAGCGGGCAATGTCGGGCAGCGTTCCGACCGGCGCCATGACGCCGCAGCCGATGACGAAGTTGCCGAACAGCAGCGACCAGCGCACGTGGCCGAACCGGCGCCCGCCGATCGCGGGCGCTGCGGCCGGGTCCGGAGCCGCTGCTCCCGTGCTCACGCCGGCGCCTTCGCGGCGACGCAGCGGCGACGCCTCAATGACGCACCTTGAGCGCGTCGGGATTGACGATGTTGGTCGGCCGACCCTCGACGAAATTGACGACGTTCTCGAACGCGGCGCGGAAGTAGAGCTCGTAGCTGTCCTGCTCGACGTAGCCGATGTGCGGCGTGCAGACGGCGTTTTCGAGGCGCAGCAGCAAGTGGCCCTGCAGGATCGGCTCGGCCTCGAAGACATCGACCGCGGTCATGCCGGGCCGGCCGCGGTTGAGCGCAGTGACGAGCGCGCCTTCCTCGATCAGCTCGGCGCGCGAGGTGTTGACGACGAGCGCGGTCGGCTTCATGCGCAGGAGCGATTCGAGCTTGACGATGCCGCGTGTCGCGTCGACGAGCCGCAGATGGAGCGTGAGCACGTCGGCGAGCTCGAACAGCTCGTCGCGCGTCGCCGCCGCCTCGAAGCCCTCGGCAACGGCGCGCTCGCGGCTCGCCTCGCTGCCCCAGACGAGGACGCGCATGCCGAACGCCTTGCCGTAGCCGGCGACGAGCTGGCCGATCTTGCCGTAGCCCCAGATGCCGAGCGTCCGGCCCTTGAGCGCCATGCCGATGCCGAAGTTCGGCGGCATCGACGCCGTCTTCAGTCCCGACTGCTGCCAGGCGCCGTGCTTGAGCGTGCTGATGTAGTGCGGCAGCCGCCGCATCGCCGCCATGATCAGCGCCCACGTCAGCTCGGCCGGCGCGACCGGCGAGCCGACGCCCTCGGCGACCGCGATGCCGAGCCGGGTGCAGGTCTCGACGTCGATGTGCGGGCCGACGCGGCCGGTCTGCGCAATCAGCTTGAGCTTGGGCAGCTTTTCGAGCAGCTGGCGCGGAAACTGGCTGCGCTCGCGGATCAGCACCAGCACATCGGCGTCGCGGACGCGCACCGAGAGCTGACCAAGCCCCTTGACGGTGTTGGTGAAGACCTTGGTGTTGAGGTGCTCGAGGATCGATGCGCACTTGAGCTTGCGCACCGCATCCTGGTAGTCGTCGAGGATGATGATGTTCACGGGCTTCGGTCGTGCACCGCTCGCACGCGGCGGCCTGAACGTCCCATTGTGCACGGCCGCCGGCCTGCCGCTACGATCGCTGTCTCCCCCTCAGCAAGGACTCACGATGGCCCTCACGATGCACTCGGCAAGCGTGCCGATCTTCGCTCGCATGCTCGGCAACCTGGCGGCCTGGCTCGACAAGGCCGAGGCCCATGCGCAGGCGAAGAAGTTCGAGCCCGCGGTCTACCTGACGATGCGCCTCGCGCCCGACATGTTGCCGCTGCTGACGCAGATCCAGATCGCGTGCGACACCGCCAAGTTCTGCGTCGCCCGCCTCGCCGGGGTCGACTCGCCGCCGTTCGCCGACGACGAGAAGAGCCTCGACGACCTGCGCCAGCGGGTCAGGAAGACGATCGACTACGTGCAATCGGTGCCGGCCGCGCAGATCGACGGCAGCGATGGTCGCGGGATCTCGGTGCCGCGGCGCACCGGCGCGATCACGATGACGGGCGAGGCGTACCTCAAGCATTACGCGCTGCCGAACTTCTTCTTCCACGTGACGACGACCTACGCGCTGCTGCGCCACAGCGGCGTCGAGCTCGGCAAGATGGACTTCCTCGGCGCCTTGCCGCAGGCCGGGGCGACCGGCGGCTGAGATTCAGCGCCGGGTTCCGGTCTCGCCCAGGCGCGGCGGAACGCGGCGCGACCGTTCCGGAAAGTGGCGGTCGAGCAGCGCCAGCCGGCGTGCGGCCTCGGCCTGGTCGTGGCGCTGCGCGACGCGGCTGAAGACCTCGACCCGGAAATGCCAAAGCTCGTGGAGCGAGCGCGCGACGGCGATGCGGTCGCGCGCGTCGGCGGCGGCGTCGGTATGGACGTCGATCAGTGCGTCGGCGAAGTCGAGCCGCGCGGCGGCGACGCGCTCGTGCCGCGCTGCCTTGCCGAACGACGACGAGGCCGGCCAGGCCGTGCCGGTCGACGTCGACAGGCGCCAGCGGGAGAGGAGATTGCGAAGCATCGGACAACGAAGCCGGCCAGCGCCGGTGTTACCGATTGTTCGAGCGGGCCGCGGCCGGAAAGCCGCGAAAAGGCAGCAACTGACCGCTCAGTTCGCGGCCGTCCTGAGGCCCTCGTTCAGAGCCGGCCGAACGTCGCCTTGCGGCGCGCCGTGTAAGCCCACCACGGGGCCGCCGCGGCGCCGCGCATGAAGTCGGTCGCTGCCATGAAGGTGTCGAGCACACAAGGGTCCTGCCGCTCGCCGGTCGCCTCGCACAGACGGCGGTAGAGCGCGTACGCGTCCTGGTTGCGGAGGTCGGCTGGACGCGCGATGCCGATCAGGCGCAGGTCGGCGGCGAGCGCCGGGCCGATGTTGGGCAGTTGCTCGAGGCGCTCGCACGCATCGGCGCTCTTTGCCTTCGGGGCCTTGATCACCACCGCGGCCTCCGGTCACATCAACATGTTGTTGCGGATCAGGCCGACGGCGAGGCCCTCGATCGCGAACGCGTCTCCGGGGCCGACGACGATGGTCTTGAAGTCGGCGTTTTCGGCGAGCAGCTCGACGCCGCCGCGGGTTCGCTTGAATCGCTTGACGGTGACGTCTTCGCCGAGGCGGGCGACGACGATCTGGCCGCTGCGCGCTTCGCTCGCCTTCTGTACCGCGAGCAGGTCGCCGTCCATGATGCCGGCGTCCTTCATGCTCATGCCTCGCACCTTGAGCAGGTAGTCGGGCCGGCGCGAGAACATGCTCGCTTCCATCAGGAAGGTGCGGTCGATGTGTTCCTGGGCGAGGATCGGACTGCCGGCAGCGACGCGGCCGACGAGCGGCAGCGAGAGCTGCGCCAGGCTCGGCAGCGGCAGGCTGAACTGCTTGCCGCGCGCTTGGTTGAGCGCTCGCAGCGTCTCCGACTGCAGGCGGATGCCGCGCGACGTTCCGCCGACGAGCTCGATCACGCCTTTTCGCGCCAGCGCCTGGAGGTGCTCTTCGGCCGCGTTCGCCGAGCGAAAGCCGAGCTCGTTGGCGATCTCGGCGCGGGTCGGCGGGGCGCCGGTGCGCTCGATCGCGCTCTGGACCAGGTCGAGGATCTGCTGCTGACGGTCGGTAAGCTTCGGCGTCTCGGCCATGGCGCGCTCCTTGGGCTTTTTCCGTAGCTGAACAAACATCCAGTCCTGTATTTTCATCCAGTTTCACCGAAATGCCAAGCCAAGCGCGATCCCTCGTCATCCTCGGTACCGGAGGGACGATCGCGGGCGAGGCGGCGTCGCCCGCTGACGACCTCGGCTATCGATCGGCGGCGCTGCCGGTTGCGGCGCTACTCGGCGGCCTGCCACCGCCGCCGGGGTTCGTGCTCGAGAGCGAGCAGGTCGCCCAGCTCGACAGCAAGGACATGGACTTCGCAACCTGGCGGCGACTTGCGCTCAGGATTGCCAGCCATCTGGCGCGCGACGACGTCGCCGCGGTCGTCGTCACCCACGGCAGCGACACGCTCGAGGAGACCGCGTATTTCCTGCAACGCGTCCTGGCGCCGGCAAAGCCGGTCGTGCTGACGGCGTCGATGCGGCCGGCGACTTCGCACCACGCCGACGGACCGCAGAACCTGCGCGACGCCGTCGTCGTCGCGAGCGCGACAGGCGCGCGCGGTGCGGTCGTCGTGATCGCCGGAGTGGTGCATGCGGCGAACGACGTCCGCAAGACCCATCCGCACCGGGTCGACGCCTTCGGCTCGGGCGACGCCGGGCCGCTCGGGCGGCTGAGCGGCGGCCGGCTGCAGGTGGAGCGTCCGTGGCCCACTGTCGACGGCGGCGTCGCGCTCGATCTCGAGCGGCTTCCGGATGACGACTCGCAATGGCCGTGGGTCGCGATCGTCGCCAGTGGTGTGGGCGCCGATCCACGCGCCGTCCGCACGCTGGTCGACGCGGGGGTCGCCGGCATTGTCGTTGCCGCGACCGGCAACGGCACGATCCACCGCGCTCTCGAGGCACCGCTGCGCGAGGCGGCGGCGCGCGGCTGTGCGGTGCTGCGGGCGACGCGCTGCCTCGCCGGCGCGATCGTCGAGCCGCGCGCGCCGGCGGCTCAGCTGCCGTCGGCCGGCGCGCTCACGCCGCAGCAGGCGCGCGTCGAGCTGATCGTGCAGTTGCTCGAACGACGCGCCGCCGGCCGCTAGCCGGTCGCGGTCAGACGACGTCGAGGGCGACTTCGATGTTGCCGCGCGTCGCGTTCGAGTATGGGCAGACGCGGTGCGCCGCCTCGACGAGCTTTTGGGCCGCGTCCCTGTCCATCCCCGGGATCTTGACGTGCAACGCGACCTGGATGCCGAAGCCCTGCGGGATCGGGCCGATGCCGACGTCGGCGGCGATCGACGTGTCGGCGGGCAGCGCGATCTTCTGCGTCATTGCGACGTGCTTCATCGCGCCGATGAAACACGCCGAATAGCCGGCCGCGAACAGCTGCTCGGGATTGGTTCCCGGCGCGCCGTTGCCGCCGAGGCCCTTGGGCACGGTCAGCTTGACGTCGAGGCTGCCGTCGTCGGTGCGCGACGTGCCGTCGCGGCCGCCGGTCGACGTGGCGTGGGCGGTGTAGAGGATCTTTTCTGGCTTCATGGTCGTCGTCCTTGTCTGCTGGCGGAAAAAGGTGTCAGCCGACCGATTCTGCGATGTCGTCGAGTCGCGTGCTGAGGTCGAGCCAGCGCGCCTCGAGCGTTTCGATCTCGGCGGCGAGCGCCTTCAGCCGCCTGCCGTTGCCAGCCCGCTGCTCGACGTCGAGCGCCTCGCCACCGGCCGCCGCTTCGAGCGCGTCGCGCTCCGCGAACAGGACCCCGAGGCGGTTGTCGATCAGATTGAGCTCGCGCTTGAGTGGCTTGGCGGCGTCGGCGCGCTGCTGGCGCGCTGCCGCGGCGGCCTTGCGGTCAGTGCGTGGTGCGGTTTCGGCGCTGCGTGCCGCCGGAGGCACCGCGGGTAGCGCCGCCACCGCTGATGCGGCCGGCGTCTCCGGCGTAGCCTGCGGCCGCGCAGCGCGGGTCGCGATGCGGGCCTGCTCGAGCAGCCAGCGCTGGTAGTCATCGAGGTCGCCGTCGAACGGCGCCAGCGCGCCGCCGCTCACCAGCCAGAACTCGTCGCAGACCTCGCGCAGCAAGGCGCGGTCGTGGCTGACCAGCATCACCGTGCCTTCGAACTCGTTGAGCGCCATGCTGAGCGCTTCACGCGTCGTCAGATCGAGGTGGTTGGTCGGCTCGTCGAGGAGCAGCAGGTTGGGGCGCTGCCAGACGAGCATCGCCAGGACGAGGCGAGCCTTCTCGCCGCCGGAGAGCGTGCCGACCGGCTGCTGCACCATCTCGCCGGTGAAGCGGAACGAGCCGAGAAAGTCGCGCAACTCCTGCTCGCGCGCGGCCGGCCCGACGTCGCGCGCGAGGCGGACCATGTGCATCA
Source organism: Caldimonas sp. (assembly GCA_036272325.1). Taxonomy (GTDB): domain Bacteria; phylum Pseudomonadota; class Gammaproteobacteria; order Burkholderiales; family Burkholderiaceae_C; genus Schlegelella_A. The sequence continues at coordinate 21,292 of DATAYY010000024.1, forward strand.
GCGGGCCGTCGCCGGGCGAGAGCACGTCGAGCTCCTGCTGTGCGAAGTAGCCGATCGTCAAGCCCTTGCCGGCGACGATTGCACCGGCAAGTGCCGCGAGCTCGCCGGCGATCGTCTTGACGAAGGTCGACTTTCCTTGCCCGTTGGCGCCGAGGATGCCGATCCGCTGGCCGGCAAGCACCGAGCGGTCGATGTGGTCGACGATGCGCTTCTCGTCGCCGTCTTCGCTTCGGTATCCGCAAGAAACGTCGGCGAACGCGAGCATCGGATTGGGCAGGCTCATCGGCTCGCGGAACTCGAACTGGAAGTCGGCGCTCGTCAGTACCGGAGCGAGCCGCTCCATTCGCGCCAGCGCCTTGACGCGGCTCTGCGCCTGCCGAGCCTTGGTCGCCTTGGCCTTGAAGCGGTCGATGAATTTCTGCAGGTGGGCGATGCGCTCCTTCTGCTTCTCGTAGCTCGCCTGCGCCTGCTCGAGGCGGATCGCGCGCATCTCCTCGAACGCGGTGTAGTTGCCGCCGTAGCGCATGAGCTTCGCGTCCTCGACATGCACGGTGACGCGCGTCACGGCGTCGAGGAATTCGCGGTCGTGGCTGATGACGACCATGGTGCCGGCGAAGCGCTGCAACCAGGCCTCGAGCCAGACGAGCGCGTCGAGGTCGAGGTGGTTGGTCGGCTCGTCGAGGAGCAGCAGGTCGGCGGGGCACATCAGCGCGCGCGCGAGCTGCAGCCGCATCCGCCAGCCGCCGGAAAAGCTCGATACGGCGGCATCGAGCGCGTCGCTCTGAAAGCCGAGGCCGAGCAGCATCGCCTGCGCGCGCGGCCGCGCGTCGAAGCCGCCGGCGAGCCGGATCGCCTCGTGCGCGTGCGCCATCGCCTCGCCGTCGTCGCTCGCTTCTGCCGCGGCAAGCTCGGCCTCGGCTTCGACGAGCGCCGTGTCGCCGGCGAGGACGAAGTCGGTCGCGCCCTGCTCGGTCTCTGGCATCTCCTGCGCGACCTCGGCGATGCGCCACCGCGGCGGCACGGCGACGTCGCCGCCATCGGCGTGCAGGCGGCCGGCCAGGAGCGCGAACAGCGACGACTTGCCGGCGCCGTTGCGGCCGACCAGGCCGACCTTCTCGCCCGGCTGCACCGTCAGGCTGGTGCGGTCGAGGACGAGCTTGACGCCGCGGCGAAGCGAGAGCTGGTTGAGAACGAGCATCGTGCGATTTTGACCGCAGCCGAAGGTCCGGCTCGCGTGGCGGAGCGGGTCGCGATCGGTCCGCCCAGGGGGACGATCACCCTTCCAGCGCGCGTCTCTCAATCAGGACGACGTGATCGTCGCCGCCGCTCGTCTCGAGCCACGCGCACTCGAGGCGTGGGAACGCGCCTTCGAAGTGGCCGCGCTCGTGGCCGACTTCGAGCACCAGCACCGCGTCGTCGGTCATGTGGGCCGGCGCCGCGGCGACGATGCGCCGGATCAGGTCCATGCCGTCGGCGCCGCCGGCAAGGGCGAGCGCCGGCTCGGCGCGGTATTCCGGCGGCAGCGCCGCCATGCTCGCGTCGCTGACGTACGGCGGATTGCACAGGATCAGGTCATACCGGCCGGGCACTTTCGCGAACACATCCGACTCGATCAGCGTGACGCGGCCGCCGAGGCCGTGCCGGGCGACATTGATCCGCGCGATCTCGAGCGCTTCGACGGAGACGTCGGCGGCGTCGACCATGACCTCCGGATAGACCATCGCCGCGAGCACCGCGAGACTGCCGTTGCCGGTGCAGAGGTCGAGCACGCCACGGGTCTTGTCGGAGAGCCACGCGTCGAGCGTGCCGGTCTGTTCGACATCGACGAGCAGTTCGGCGATGTACGAGCGTGGCACGATGGCGCGCTCGTCGACCGTGAAGGGGATGTCCTGGAGCCACGCCTCGCCGGTCAGGTAGGCGATCGGCTTTCGGGTCTCGATCCGCCGCGTGGCGAGCGCGTCGACCTTCGCCTCGCCGGCGCCGTCGATTTCGCGCTTGCCCTGGGTCTCGAGCGCGTCGAGCGGCAGGCCGAGCGCCCAGGTCACGAGCCACGCTGCCTCGTCGAAGGCATTCGTGGTGCCGTGCCCGAACGCGATGCCGGCCTGCTTCAGCCGTTCGGCGATGGCGACGACGAGCGAGACCAGCGTCAACGTCGACTCCGTTCAGGCGACGAGCCGCTCGAGCTCGGTCGTCACCGAGCGGCAGGAGAACTGCCGCTCGGCGAGGTCGAGCGTTGCACCAGATGTCTTCGACATCCGGTCAGGATAGCGCTCAGAAGCGGCGCACGTTCGGCGAGACGCCGATGACTTCTTCCGGGCGGACGTCGATCGTGATCTCGGTGAAGCTCGGCTGGTCGCTTTCCTCTTCCTTTTTCTGCACGATGCGCGAGATCGGCGTCATGTCGTTCTGCAGCCGCCACATCAGGTTGGTCGGCGAGTCGGCGTAGGCGAGGCCTTCGTCGCGGGTGATGACGTTGTTCTCGATCATCCGCGCCAGATCCTGCTCGAACGTCTGCGAGCCTTCGGCAAGCGACTTCTCCATCGCCTCCTTGACGCCGCTGAAGTCGCCGCGCTCGATCAGCTCTTGGATCAGCTTGGTGTTGAGCAGCACCTCGACTGCCGGCATGCGGCCGCCGGCGACGCTGCGCACGAGCCTTTGCGAGACGATCGCGCGCGTGCCCGCCGCGAGGTCGGCGAGCAGCGCCGGGCGGGATTCCGGCGTGTAGAACGACAGGATCCGGCCGAGCGCGTGATAGCTGTTGTTCGCGTGCAGCGTCGACAGCACGAGGTGCCCCGAGAGTGCGTACGAGATCGCCGCCGTCATCGTCTCGCGGTCGCGGATCTCGCCGATCATGATCAGGTCGGGCGCCTGGCGCAGCGCCGTCTTCAGGCCGATCTGCAGGTTCTGCGTGTCGCGGCCGACCTCGCGCTGGTTGACGACCGATTTCTTGTTGTTGAAGATGAACTCGATCGGGTCCTCGATCGTGAGGATGTGGCCGGCCATCGTCTGGTTGCGCTGCTCGAGCATCGACGCGAGCGTCGTGCTCTTGCCGGTTCCGGTCGCGCCGACCATCAGGATCAGGCCGCGCTTTTCCATCACCAGCGTGCTCAGGATCGACGGCACGTTGAGGCTTTCGAGCGTCGGGATCTCGAACGGGATGCAGCGAAAGACCGCGGCGATCGAGCCGCGCTGCTTGAAGCCGGACAGGCGAAAGCTGCCGACGCCGGCGAGACCGACGCCGATGTTGAGCTCGCCGGTGTCTTCGAGCTCCTCGAGCTGGCTCGGCGTCAGCAGTTCGGCGAGCAGCTGGCGCGGCTGGGCATGCGTCAGCGGCTGGTCGGAGAGCTGCAGCAACTGGCCGTTGATCTTGATCAGGATCGGCGAGCTTGCCGAGAGGTAGACGTCGGAAGCGCCTTTCTCTGACATCAGGCGCAGTACGCGCTCCATGTTACCGGCGCTCATGTCGTTCCCTTCAGCTTCGCAGCAGTTCGTTGATGCTCGTCTTGGCCCGCGTCTGCGCATCGACGCGCTTGACGATGACCGCGCAATACAGGCTGTGGCTGCCGTCGGCCGCGGGCAGGTTGCCGCTTACGACGACCGAGCCGGCGGGGACGCGGCCGTAGCTCACCTGACCGGTCGCCCGGTCGTAGATCTTGGTGCTCTGGCTGATGTAGACGCCCATCGAGACGACCGAGTTCTCTTCGACGATCACGCCCTCGACGATCTCGGAACGCGCGCCGATGAAGCAGTTGTCCTCGATGATCGTCGGGTTGGCCTGCATCGGCTCGAGGACGCCGCCGATGCCGACGCCGCCCGAGAGGTGCACGTTCCTGCCGATCTGCGCGCACGAGCCGACCGTGACCCAGGTGTCGATCATCGTCCCTTCATCGACATAGGCGCCGATGTTGACGTAACCCGGCATCAAGACGACGTCCTTCGCGAGATACGCGCCGCGGCGCGCCACCGCAGGCGGGACGACGCGAACGCCGCTCGCGCGCAGCGCCGGTTCGCTGGCGGCCGAGAATTTCGGCTCGACCTTGTCGAAGAAGGCGAGCTCGCCGCTTTGCATGAAGCGGTTCTCGCTCAGGCGAAAGCTCAGCAGCACCGCCTTCTTGACCCACTGGTTGACGGTCCACTCGCCGACGCCGAGGCGCTCGGCGACGCGGATCTCGCCAGCATCGAGGCCGGCGATCACGGTCTCGACCGCTGCCCGCAATTCGGGGCTGTTGGCGGGGTCGATCGAAGCGCGCCGTTCCCAGGCGAGATCGATGGTGCTTTGCAGCGACGAGGTCATGGGCGTGGTCGAGGGCCTTGGCATTGTAGGGAGCGGGCCCGCCGGCGCGCGGCGGCGGCTGCACCGCCGCGCGGCACTATTGCCCAGATCGAGGTCGCATTGCCGAGGCACCGTCGAGCGGCAGCACGACCGGCTCCACGGGCGCCCAGCCGGGCTTGCGGTATTCGGCGATGACGTTGGTCGTGATGCCGCCGCGCACGTTCCAGCGCGCGACGATGCGAACGAAGCGCGGCCCGGTCGCAGCGACGATGTCGTCGACGATCGTGTTCGTCACCTGCTCGTGGAAGGCGCCGACGTCGCGGTAGCTCCAGAAGTAGAGCTTCAGACTCTTCAGCTCGACGCAGAGGGCGTCGGCGATCATGTCGATCGTGAAGTGGGCGAAGTCGGGCTGGCCCGTGAGCGGGCAATTGCAGGTGAATTCCGGGATCACGAACTCGATCACGTAGTCACGATCACGGCTCGGATTGGCGAAGGTGTCGAGCTTCCGGCTCGGCGCGCTCGGCGGCGTTGCCGGGATCTTGCGGGTCGAGCCGAGCGTGTTCGAAGGAGAGGGTCGTGCCATGCCGGATGAGAGCGTGCGCGCGCGGATCGAGGAGCTTGCGATGCTATCATCCGGGCGCTCCGCACGTCCGCTCCGGCTGCGTTTTTCATAATCAAATCAAGGACTTAGGCCGGCGGCCATGCGTCTTCATTCGATCAAGCTCTCGGGCTTCAAGTCGTTCGTCGAGCCGACTCACTTCCAGCTCCCCGGCCAGCTCGTCGGTGTCGTCGGCCCGAACGGCTGCGGCAAGTCCAACATCATCGACGCCGTCCGCTGGGTGCTCGGCGAAAGCAAGGCGAGCGAGCTGCGCGGCGAGTCGATGCAGGACGTGATCTTCAACGGCACCAACCTGAGGAAGCCCGCCGGTCGCGCGAGCGTCGAGCTCGCGTTCGACAACAGCGAGGCGCGTGCCGGCGGGCCGTGGAACCGCTTCGCCGAGATCGCCGTCAAGCGCGTGCTGACGCGCGACGGCACGAGCAGCTATCACATCAACGGCCAGCCGGTGCGCCGGCGCGACGTCCAGGACGTCTTCCTCGGCACCGGCCTCGGCCCGCGCGCCTACGCGATCATCGGCCAGGGCACGATCTCGCGGATCATCGAGAGCAAGCCCGAGGAGCTGCGCCTGTTCCTCGAGGAAGCGGCCGGCGTCTCGAAGTACAAGGAACGCCGCCGCGAGACCGAGGCACGCCTCAAGGACACGCGCGAGAACCTGACCCGCGTCGAGGACATCCTGCGCGAGCTGACCGGCAACCTCGACAAGCTCGAGACGCAGGCCGAGGTCGCCGGCCGCTACCGGGCACTGCAGAACGACGCGCAGCTGAAGACCCATCAGCTCTGGTTTCTCCGCCACCGCGACGCCGCGCGCGAGGAAGCGCGGGTCGCCCAGGCAGTCGTCGCCGCGATCGCCGGCCTCGAGTCGAAGACCTCCGAGCTGCGTCGGGCCGAAGCCGAGCTCGAGCAGATCCGGCAATCGCACTACGACGCCAACGATGCGCTGCACGCTGCGCAAGGCGCGCTCGGCCAGGCGGCGCTCGAGGTCAGCCGGCTCGAGGAGCGGATCCGCTACGTTGCCGCCGGCCGCGAGCGGCTCGTCCGCCAGCGCGCCGATCTCGAAGCGCAAAGCGCCGGCTGGCGCACACGCGAGGCTGACGCGATGGCCGAGCACGCGCGTCTCGGCGGCGAGATCGATGCCGCGCAACGCGCGACCGAGGCGATCGAAGCCGAGCTCGCCGGCCACGCCGGGCGGCTGGGTGCGTTCGAGGCGGCGCTGCGCGACGCGCAAACGCTGAGCAGCGCGCAGCGTGGCGCGGTCGCCGAGGTGCAGCAGCAGATCCAGGTCTCGGCCGCCGAGGCGCGCGGCGTCGACGAGCGGCTGACGCAGGCCGAGGGGCGGCGCGACCGCCTCGTCGGCGAGGAGAAAGCGCTGGTCGCGATCGAGCCCGGCGAGCTCGAGGCGGCGCAACGCCGCGCCGGCGACGCCGAGGCGAAGCACAAGAGCTCGCTTGCCGCCGTCGCCGACTGGCAGGCGCGCGTTCCCGCGCTCGAGGAGGAGCGCAAGTCGCTGCAGGATCTCGTCAACGAAGAGGCGCGGCGTCACGCCGAGCTCGGCGCGCGGCTCGCTGCGTTGCAGGCGCTGCAGGAAAAGGTCCAGGTCGAGAACAAGCTCAAGCCCTGGCTGTCGCGGCACGGCCTCGACTCGCTCGCGGGCTTGTGGACGCGGATCCGGATCGAGCCCGGCTGGGAAGCCGCGCTCGAGGCGGCGCTGCGCGAACGGCTCGGCGCACTCGAAATCGGCAGGCTCGACACGGTGCGCGCGTTCGCTGCCGACGCGCCGCCGGCGCGGCTCGCGTTCTTTACCGCCCCCGGAGCGAACTACGCGCCGTCGCATCGCACCCTGCCGCGGCTCGCCGATCTGCTCCATCTCGGCGACGCCGGGCTCGCGGCGCTGCTCGCCGACTGGCTCGAAGGCGTCTACACGGCGAGCGACTTCGACGCTGCGCTTGCCGCGCGCTCGACCCTGACGCACGGCGAAGTGATCATGACGCGCGAAGGCCACGCGGTGAGCCAGTTCGCAGTCAGCTTCTACGCGCCCGATTCGGAGCAGGCCGGCCTGCTCGCGCGCGCGCAGGAGATCGAGAACCTGCAGCGCCAGACACGCGCGCAGGCGCTCGTCAGCGACGAGTCGAAGAGCCGACTCGTTCGCGCCGAGGCGGCGAGCACCGATGCCGCCGCGCATCTCGCCGAAAGCCAGCGCGAAGCGACGCGGCTGCAGTCCGAGGCGCACCGGCAGCATCTCGAGCTGGTCCGCCTGACGCAGCTGGTCGAGCAGACGAGTCAGCGCCGCGAGCAGCTCGGCGGCGAACGCTCGGCGCTCGAGAGCGAGCTCGCCGAGCTCGCAGCACGCAAGCGCGAGGGCGAGTCGCGCTTCGACGCCCTCGACGGCGAGCTCGGCACCGCGCAGGAGCGCCAGGCCGAGCTCGACGAGGCGATGCTGGTGGCGAGCGCAAGGCTCGATGGCGCCCGTGACGAGCACCGCGCACACGAACGCCGCTTGCAGGAAGCGCAGTTCGGGTTGCGCTCGCTCGCCGCCCGTCGCCAGGAGCTCGAACGGCAGGCGGAGACGGCGCGCGAGCAGCTGCTCGCCAATCTGGCCGCCGATGCCTCGCTCGCCGACGAGCACGCGCAGCTGACCGACGAGCCGGCGCAAGCCGAGCTCCAGGCAGCGCTCGCGGCCCGGCTCGACCACGAGCAGCGGCTCGGCGAAAAGCGCAGCCTCTACGACGACCTTTCGCAGCGACTGCGCGGTGCCGACGAGGTTCGCCTCGGCCACGAGCAGTCGCTGCAGCCGTTGCGCGACAAGGTCGGCGCGCTGCAACTCGAGCAGCAGGCTGCGCAGCTCGGCGGCGCCCAGTACGCCGAGCAGCTCGACGCCGCCGGCGTCGACCGCGACAGGGTCGCGGCATCGATCGAGGAAGGCAGCGTCAAGCTCTCGGGGCTGCAAGGCAGGATCGACGCGCTGCAGCGCGAGGTCGAAGCCCTCGGCGCCGTCAACCTCGCCGCGCTCGAGGAGCTCGGCCAGGCGCGCGCGAGGAAGGAATTCCTCGATGCGCAGAACGCCGACCTCACCGAGGCGATGGCGACGCTCGAGGACGCGATCCGCAAGATCGACCTCGAGACGCGCGAGCTCCTGCAGACCACGTTCGATCAGGTCAACGAGCACTTCGGCCGCATGTTCCCGACCCTGTTCGGCGGCGGCACGGCGCGGCTCGTCATGACCGGCGACGAGATCCTCGACGCCGGCGTGCAGGTGATGGCGCAGCCGCCGGGCAAGAAGAACAGCACGATCCACCTGCTCTCCGGCGGCGAGAAGGCGCTGGCGGCGATCGCGCTCGTGTTCGCGATCTTCCAGCTCAACCCAGCGCCGTTCTGCCTGCTCGACGAGGTCGACGCGCCGCTCGACGACGCCAACACCGAGCGCTACGCGAGGCTCGTCACCGAGATGGCGAAGGCGACGCAGTTCCTCTTCATCAGCCACAACCGCATCGCCATGGAAATGGCCGAGCAGCTGATCGGCGTGACGATGCAGGAGCAGGGTGTCTCGCGCATCGTCACGGTCGACATGCCGGGGGCAATGAAACTCGCCGAGGCCGCCTGACGCGGCAAGCTGCTTGAACAGCCTCACGGTCGCCCTGGCGTCGCTCGGCGGGATCGTGCTCGCCGGGGTGATCGCGCACGGCGCATGGCAGGCGCGCCGCGCCGGGCCGAAGCGCGCGGCGCCGGCGATGCGCGAGGAGCCGAGTGCGTCGGCGCCCAGCGATCGCGATACCGCCGCGCTCGCCGACGAAGGCGACGAAGGCGGCGACGGCAGCGCGGTCGCGTCGCCGGTGCGGCGCCTCTCGAAGCGGATGCCGACCCAGCTCGATGCGCTGATCGACGCCTTCGCGCCGATCACGCTCGATGCGCCGATCGCCGGCGACACCGTGCTCGCGCATCTGCCGTCGAAACGCCACGTCGGCAGCAAGCTCGTTCTCGTCGAGGGGCTCGACGTCGAGACCGGCCGCTGGGACGCGCAGCTCGCCGGCAAGCGCTTCGGCGAGCTGCAGGCGGGCGTGCAGCTCGCGAGTCGGACGGGGCCGCTGAACGAGATCGAGTATTCGGAGTTCGTCCAGCGCATGCAGGCGTTCGCCGATGCGATCGGCGCCAGCGTCGATGCGCCCGACATGCTCGACGTCATGGCGCGCGCGCGTGAGCTCGACGCGTTCGCGAGCGCACACGACGCGCAACTCGCCGTCCATCTGCATGCGCGCGGCGCGGCGTGGAGCGTCGGCTATATCCAGCAGCATGCGCGCCGGCACGGCTTCGTTGCCGGCGTCGTCCCCGGGCGACTCGTCTATCCGTCGGCCGAAGAGGGTGCGCCGCCCGTGCTGACGCTGACCTTCGATCCGCAGGCCGCGCTCGCCGACGAGCCCGACCGTGCCGCGGTGCGGGACGTGACCCTCGCCTTCGACGTCCCGCAGACCGCTCCTGCGGCCGAGCCTTTCCAGGCCTGGCAGGCGGCGGCGCAGGCGCTCGCGGTCGGCATGGACGCCGACGTCGTCGACGACAACGGCCAGCCGCTCAGCAGCGCCGGCTTCGCATCGATCGGCGGCGAGCTCGGCCAGCTCTACGCGGCGCTCGAGGCGCGCGACCTCGCTGCGGGGTCGCCTGCCGCGCGTCGACTGTTCAGCTGAGGATTCTCGCCATGGACCTTCGACGAACGCTCGGGGTCGAGCTTCCGGTCATCCAGGCGCCGATGGCCGGAGCGCACGGCAGTGCGCTCGCGATCGCGGTGCACGGAGCGGGAGCGCTCGGCTCGCTGCCCTGCGCGATGCTCGAGCCGGCGGCTGTCCGTCGCGACGTCGCCGCGGTTCGCGCCGCCGGTGCGACATCGTTCAACCTCAACTTCTTCTGCCATCGGCCGCCGCTGCCCGACGCCGGTCGCGAGGCCGCGTGGCGAAGCGCGCTGGCGCCGTACTACCGCGAGCTCGGCATCGACATCGCCGCGGTGCCCGCTGGCGCAGGCCGTTTTCCGTTCGATGCCGCGGGCGCCGCGCTCATCGAGGAGCTGCGGCCACCGGTGGTCAGCTTCCATTTCGGCTTGCCCGACGCAGCCTTCGTCGAGCGCGTGCACGCCAGCGGCGCGCTCATCTTCGCCAGCGCGACGACGGTCGACGAGGCGCTCTGGCTCGAGCGGAACGGCGCCGATGCGGTGATCGCGCAAGGGTTCGAGGCCGGCGGCCACCGCGGCCACTTCCTCGCCGACGATCTCAGTTTGCAGTCGGGAACGTTCGCCCTGCTGCCGCAAGTCGTTCGCGCCGTTCGCGTCCCGGTGATCGCTGCCGGCGGCATCGCCGACCACGCCGGGGTGGAGGCGGCATTCAAGCTCGGCGCGTCGATGGTGCAGGTCGGCACCGCCTATCTCTGCTGCCCGGAAGCGACGATCAGCGCCATTCATCGCCAGGCGCTCCTGAGCGACGCGGCGCGCCACACCGCGCTGACGCGGCTCATCACCGGCCGGCCGGCGCGCGGTATCGTTAACCGCCTGATGCGCGAAGTCGACGACGCGAGCGCGCCCGCGTTTCCGCTCGCGACGGCGGCGATCGCGCCGCTGCGTGCGGCCGCAGAGGCGCGCGGCAGCGGCGACTTCTCGCCGCTCTGGTGCGGCCAGAACGCGAGCGGCTGCAAGGCCGTCGCCGCCGCCGAGGTGACGCGGGCGCTCGCCGGGGTCTGATCGCATGGGCGCGACGGCCGATCCCGCCGCCCGCGCCACTGCGCTGCGCGACGAGCTCGAGCGCCACGCCAAGGCGTACTACGTCTTCGACGCGCCGACGATCCCCGACGCCGACTACGACGCGCTGTTCCAGGAGCTGCAGGCAATCGAGGCGGCGCACCCCGAGCTCGTCACGCCCGATTCGCCAACGCAGCGCGTCATCGGCGCCGTGCTCGATGGGCTCGCCGCGGTGCGTCACGCCGTGCCGATGCTCTCGATCGACACCGAGACCGACACCACCGCCGCCGGCGCCGAGAAGTTCGACGCCCGCATCCGCCGCTCGCTCGGCCTCGGCGACGACGATCCGCCGGTGGCGTATTGCGCCGAGATGAAGTTCGACGGCCTCGCCATCAACCTGCGTTACGAGCGCGGCGAGCTCGCTCAGGCGGCGACGCGCGGCGACGGCGAGACCGGCGAGGACGTCACCCACACCGTCCGCACGATCGCTTCGGTGCCCAAGCGCCTGAAGGGAGTCGACGCCCGCGTGCTCGAGGTGCGCGGCGAGGTCTTCATGCGGCGGGACGATTTCGAGAAGCTGAACGAGCGGCAGCGCAAGCTCATCGAAGGCGGGGCGAAGAACGAGAAGGTCTTCGTCAATCCGCGCAACGCCGCGGCCGGCGTCGTGCGCCAGCTCGATGCGAGAAACGCCGCCAGGCGGCCGCTCAGCTTTTTCGCCTACGGCCTGGGCGAAGTCGACGGCTGGAAGATCGCGCCGACGCAGACCGGTCTGCTCGCCGCGTTCGAGAAGATCGGGCTGCCGGCGAGTCCGCGCCACGCCCGCGTCCTCGGCGCCGAGGGACTGGTCGCGTTTCATGCCGCCGTCGCGGCGGCGCGCGACGCGCTGCCGTACGACATCGACGGCGTCGTCTATAAGGTCGACGACCGCGCGCTGCAGGAGCGGCTCGGCTTCAAGACGCGCGAGCCGCGTTGGGCGGTGGCGCAGAAGTATCCGGCGCAGGAGAAGACGACCCGCCTCAACGGCATCGACGTCCAGGTCGGCCGGACCGGCAAGCTCACTCCGGTTGCCAAGCTCGAGCCGGTCTTCGTCGGCGGCACGACGGTCTCGAATGCGACCCTGCACAATGTCTTCGAGGTGCGCAGGAAGGGCGTTCGCGTCGGCGACGACGTCATCGTGCGGCGTGCCGGCGACGTCATCCCCGAGGTGGTCGCGCGGGTGGCGAAGAAGCGCAAGCTCTACGTCGCCAACTTCCGGATGCCGGCGTCGTGCCCGGTCTGCGGCAGCAAGGTCGTGCGCGAGAAGGGCAGCGTCGACCATCGTTGCACCGGCGGCCTCTTCTGCGGCGCGCAGCGAAAGTTCGCGATCCTCCACTTCGCCGGCCGGCGCGCGCTCGACATCGAGGGCCTCGGCGAGAGAATCGTCGACCAGCTCGTCGACACCGGGCTCGTTCGCTCGCTGCCCGACGTCTACGCGCTGACCAAGGACAAGCTCGAGGCGCTCGAGCGGATGGCCGACAAGAGCGCCGCCAACCTGATCGCCAACATCGAGGCGAGCAAGAAGACGACGCTGGCGCGCTTTCTCTACGGCCTCGGCATCCGCCACGTCGGCGAGACGACGGCGAAGGATCTGGCGCGCCACTTCGGCGGCATCGAGCGGCTGCGTCGCGCGAGCATCGACCAACTGCTCGAGGTGCCCGACGTCGGGCCGATCGTGGCCGAGAGCATCCACGGCTTCTTTGCCGAGGCCCACAACCAGCAGGTGATCGATGGCTTGCTCAAGGCCGGCTTCGTCTGGCCGGAGAGCGAAGGGGCGGCGGACGCGGCTTCGCTGCCCCTTGCCGGCAAGATCTTCGTTCTCACTGGCGCCTTGCCGACGCTCGGCCGCGACGACGCCAAGGAGATGATCGAGTCGCTCGGCGGCAAGGTCGCGGGCTCGGTCTCGAAGAAGACCGATTGGGTCGTCGCCGGCAGCGAGGCCGGCTCGAAGCTCGACAAGGCAAAAGAGCTCGGCATCATCGTCCTCGACGAGGCGGGGCTGCTCGCGCTGCTCGACGGGAAGCGCCCGTGAGCGAAGTCGACTGGCACGCGCGTGCGCGGGCCGCCGCTGATCGGCCGCCGCTCGCGCCGCGCGAGCCGCTGCAGCTCGATGTCCGCGGCGGCGCCGTGATCGTCGGCTCGATCGAGCCCGCGACGGCGGAGCGCCTCGTCGTTTCGCGCCGGCCGCTTCGCCGCGCCGGCGCCGGCTGGCAGGTCGACGCGCCCGCCGTGCCGTCGCTGGCGGCGATCGCCGCGTGGTTGCGCGACGCCGGCCTCGCCGGCCGCTGGCGCGACGAGCAGCTTGCGGTGGTCGGCGGTGACGAGCGCGCCGTCGCGACCGTCGAGCGCAGCGTCGTCCGCGTCCTCGGCCTGACGACGTTCGCGGTCCACCTCGTCGGCATCGCCGCCGACGGCGACCGCGTCTGGGTGCAGCAGCGTGCCTTCGACAAGGCGACCGATCCCGGCCAATGGGATACGTTGATGGGCGGCCAGGTCGCGGCCGCCGAAACCGTCGAAAGCGCGCTTGTCCGCGAGACCTGGGAAGAAGCCGGCCTTGACGTTCACAGCTTGCGCGAGCTCGGCCGCGGCCCGCGCATCACGATCCGCAGGCCCGTCGACGAGGGCTACATGGTCGAGCACCTCGAGGTCTATACAGCTCGATTGCCCGAAGGCGTCGCGCCGAGCAACCGGGACGGCGAAGTCGTTCGCTTCGAATGCCTCGACGGCGCAGCGCTCGAGCAGCGGCTGGCGAACGGCGAATTCACGCTCGAGGCGACCTTGATCCTCGCTCAGGCGGTGCCTCGATTCCAGGCGCTTTCGCGCGCGCGCTGAGAAGGGAGACAGGCCGGCCGACCGCGGCCCGAGTGCGGCACGCGGTCCGCGTCAGAACTTCGCCACGACTTCCTTGGCGAGAGTCAACTCGATTGCTTCCTTCCTGTCCGCGGGAAGCGTCGCGTAGATCGCGACCTTGAACGCGACACTGCCCTTCTTGACCAGGAGCCCGGCCTGATCTCCGACTGAAAAGTAGTAGGCGTCGTCGCCGACGCCGGCAGACTTCATCGACGCTCCCTTGCCCGCGGCGGCCATCTGGCGGGCGAGACCCTTGCCACCGTCATAAGACGTGGCGGTCTGCAGATACAGGGTCACCGCCTTCACGGCCGAGTTGCCCGCTGGTTTCCAGGTGCAGGTCTTCACGAACGTCGGCGTGACGTGCTCGCCCGCGGCGACCGGAGCGCCGATGGCGGCGCCGACCTGGGCCGCGGTCAACAGCGTGCACGCGTCGGTCTCGGCGTGCGCTGCCATGGGCATCGCCGCCACACACAGCAGGAACGGGGCGCTGCACAACGTCCCTGAGCGAAAGGTCCTCATCTTCTAGCTCCTCTGACAAAGCCCGGGCTACTTCTTCGCCGCCCGGGCCGCGGCGTTGGCGGCGACCGCGGCGCGGATCAAGGCCTTGAATGCTGCCGCATCGGGCTTCTCGCCTTCGCGGATGTCGATTGCCCGCCGCGTGTTGCCGTCGAGGCTCGAGTTGAACAGCTTCTTTGGGTCCGGCAGCGCGGCACCGCGGGCGAACGTCAGCTTCACGACCTGCTTGTACGACTCGCCGGTGCAGACGATGCCGTCGTGCGACCAGACCGGAGTCCCCATCCACTTCCACTCCTCCTCGATCTTGGAGTCGGCGTCGTGGATGCGCTGGCGAACCCAGGCGAGCGTCTCGCCCCGCCAGTCGCCCAGCTCGGCGATCTTCTTCGTGATGTTCTTCGAGGCGGCGGCGCCGCTCGAGGCAGGTTTCGTCGTCATGGTCACTCCGACCTGGTGGCTCGGTTTCATTCAGTGGCAGGCGATGCGGCTCGCCTGCGACGAGAAGTTCGCCCGAGCCTGGCCGCGAGCGCGAACGCCGCTTGCAACTCGGGGTCCTGGTCCGGCGAAGCCGAGCGCGAACTCCGGACCGGGCAGGGGACGAAGGATTCTCGGGGCCTGCCGTCGACCTGAAAGATCTTCTCGACCGGAACGCGGACGACGATGCCGGAGTTCGGCAGCGCCAGGCTCGCCGAGCGCGCCGAGCGCGCCGAGCGCGCCGAGCGCGCCGAGCGTGCCGAGCAGGCGAGAGGGCGAGAACGAGCGCGCGGCAAAGGAGCGGATTCATGCGTGCAGGACTAGGCCGCACTCTTTGCCGGCGCGATGTCGAAGTGCAGCACGTCCTCGCGCACGCCGAGCTTCGTGTAGAGGGCGATCGCCGGCTCGTCTCCATGGTCTGCCTGCACGAAGATGATGGAGGCGCCGCGCCTGGCGGCGACGACCTGCAGCTCGGCGATCATGGCGGTGGCGATGCCCTGGCGTCGATGGGCCTTGTCGACCGCGAGGTCGTAGAGGTAGATCTCCGAGCGGGCCTGCTCGAATTTCGGCAGGACGTAGGCCGCGAGGCCGCCGACGACATGGCCGTCGACGACAGCCGCCACCGCCACGAACGATGCACTCGAAAGCAGTTGGCCAAGGTACGCGTCGTCCGGCTGGCGCGCGGTGTACGTGGCGACGTCGCCGAACGCCGCGCCGAACATGGCGAGCATGGCGCGGAGGGACGGGGCATCCGACGCATCGAGGACGCGAACGGAGAAGGTTCTCGCCATCGTGGACACGAGCGACAGACTAACGGCTGCGAAGGGGGCTTGCCAGACCCGGCGTCGGTTCGGCGGCCGGATTCGTGTTGCAGCAAAGTTTTGCGCGATGATGACGCTAGAAAGGGGCCAGGTCGCCGGCCGATCGCGAGCGGCGCCTCGATCGCACTGTCGGCACGTGAGCACTCTGCCGAGAAAGCTGCTGCGGCCTTCAATGGTGGTTGTCCACGGCCGGCTCGTCCACGGCGGGTCGTGGCGGACGTGTTGGTCGTGACCACACGCGAGCTCCGCCAGTGGTGCTGTTCATCTTGATGGAAACCAACGACTCGCTTGTCCCTCGGCGCTTGAAAGGCCTGATTCGATGCGACGTCCAGACGATCGGCGAGCTTACGATGCCGGGCGTCCACCGTTCGTCAGGTGCGCTCAGGCACCCAGCGTGCCGCGCAGCGCCTTCAGCAACCCATCCGGCGCCTCGGTCATCAACGCATGACCGGCGTCGATGGCAACCGGCGTCGTGCCGAGCGCGCTCGCGAGCGCGGCGGCGTCCTTCGGCATCGTCATCTGATCGCGTCGGCCGACGACGATCGTCGCCGGGCACGCGACGCGCGCCGCCGCATCGAGCGCGCCGCGATAGGCGTTGCAGGCACGAAAGTCGGTGAGAAAGAGATTGCCCGCCGGATCGGCCGCCTGCATGCGACGCATGAGCGCGATATTGCCGCCGTGCAGCCAGGATCCGGGCCCGGGGTGCGAGGGCTTGGCCGCGTTGGTCGAGTGCGACCACACGTTGACGCTCTCGATCGCAGCCTGCGGGTCGTTGGCAGCGGTCTCGAGCAACGCCGGCGCGACGACCATCGGCGATGCCGTGCCGACGAGGACGAGATGCCGTGCCCGTGCCGGCGCCCGCGCTGCCGCCTCGAGCGCGACCAGCGAGCCCATGCTGTGGCCGACGAGGCTCGCCGCTGCGACGCCGGCGGCGTCGAGCATCGCGAGCAACCAGTCGGCCATCGCCTCGATGCTTTCCCGCGCCGGCCCGTCGCTGCGGCCGTGGCCGGGCAGGTCGATCGCGAGCACGGCATGGCCATGGTGCGCGAACCAGCGTGCCGCGAGCGTCCACACGCTGTGGTCGTGCAGTGCGCCGTGGACGAAAACGACAGTCGCCAAGCGCGCGTCGAACGCCTTGCCGCCGGTGTAGGCGTACGCCGCCGTGCCGGTGCCCGCACCGGCGCCGGGCGGGAGCGCGAGCTTCATCGTGCCGCGCCGCCGGCGCGCGCGGCCGCCTTCAGCGCGCGCTGGAGGTCGTCGATCAGGTCGTCGGCGTCTTCGAGGCCGATCGAGAGGCGGATCGTCGCCGGGCCGATGCCGGCGCGCGCGAGCGCGGCGTCGTCCATCCGGAAGTGCGTCGTCGACGCCGGATGGATGACGAGCGAGCGGCAGTCGCCGACGTTGGCGAGGTGCGAGAAGATCTTCAGCGCTTCGATGAAGGCGCGGCCGTGCTCGCGCGAGCCCTTGAGGTCGAAGCTGAACACCGCGCCCGAGCCGCGCGGCAGGAGCCGCCTGGCGAGCGCATGGTCGGGGTGCGTTTCCAGTTCGGGATAGGCGACGCGCGCGACCATCGCATGGCCGGCGAGGACGGCGACCACCTTGCGCGTGTTCTCGACGTGGCGCGCCATCCTGAGCGGCAAGGTCTCGAGACCTTGCAGGATCAGCCACGCGGAGTGCGGGCTCATGCTGGCGCCGAAGTCGCGCAGGCCCTCGCGGCGCGCGCGCAGCAGGAACGCGCCGACGGTGCTCTCCTCGCTGAAGACCATGCCGTGAAAGCCTTCGTAGGCCTCGGTCAGCTCGGCGAATCGCCCCGATGCTGCGTGGGCCCGGTCCCAGTCGAAGTTGCCGCTGTCGACGAGGACACCGCCGATCACGGTGCCATGCCCGGAAAGGAACTTGGTCGCCGAGTGGTAGAGCAGATCGGCGCCATGCTCGAACGGCCGCAGCAGCCACGGCGTCGTGAAGGTCGAATCGACGAGAAGCGGCAGATGGTGGTCGTGGGCGATCGAAGCGACGGCGGGGATGTCGAGCACGTCGAGCCCGGGGTTGCCGAGCGTCTCGCCGAACAGAAGCCGTGTCTCGGGCCGGATTGCGGCGCGCCAGGCGTCGTGGTCGCCCGGCGCGACGAAGGTCGTCGTGACGCCGAAGCGCGGCAGCGTGTACTGCAGCAGGTTGTGCGAGCCGCCGTAGAGCGCGCTTGACGCGACGACGTGGGCGCCGGCGCCGGCGATCGTCGCGATCGCCAGGTGCAGCGCCGCTTGCCCGCTCGCGGTCGCGATCGCGCCACTGCCGCCCTCGAGCGCGGCGACGCGCTCCTCGAGGACCGCGTTGGTCGGGTTCGAGATCCGGCTGTAGACGTGGCCCGGGCGCTCCATGTTGAAGAGCGACGCCGCATGATCGCTCGACTCGAACACGAACGAGGTCGTCAGGTGGATCGGCACCGCGCGGGCGCCGGTCGCCGGGTCCGGGGCGGCGCCGGCGTGGACGGCGAGGGTGTCGAAGCCTGGATCGGCGTGGCCGGGCATGGTGTCGGCGGTCGGTGTGGCGGCCGCGATTGTGGGCTATATTGGTTCGCCCAACGCCTCAGGCGGCCCCGCGCCGGACCGTCTTCTGCACCACTGCCTCAGCGGAGGAAGACCATGAAAGTCAGCGACATCCTGCGGGTCAAGGGCGGCACCCTGTTCACCGTCGCCCCGGAAGAACCTCTCTCGGCGGCACTCAACGTCATGTCGCAGCACGACATCGGCTCGCTGGTCGTCATGAGCCATGGCGCGCTCACGGGCATGCTGACGTTTCGCGAAGTGATCCAGGCGGTGGTCGCCAACGGCGGCGCGCTCGGCAGTACCCGCGTTCGCGACGTCATGGATACCGCGCCGCTCACCTGCACCCCGGCGACGGAGCTCGACGAAGTCCGCCGCATGATGCTCGGCCGCCATGCCCGCTACATGCCGGTCCTCGCCGAGACGACCCTGATGGGCGTGGTCTCGTTCTACGACGTCGCCAAGGCGGTCGTCGACAGCCAGGACTTCGAGAACCGGATGCTGAAAGCCTACATCCGCGATTGGCCGGTCGACAGCCGCGACGAGCAGCCGTCGTCGAACCCGAGCTGATGCGCTGATGTCCGGGAGCACGATCGGAACGCTCTTTCGGGTCACGACGTTCGGCGAGAGCCACGGCCCCGCGATCGGCTGCGTCGTCGACGGCTGCCCGCCCGGGCTTGCCCTCAGCGAAGCCGACATCCAGCCCGAGCTCGACCGGCGCCGGCCCGGCACGTCGCGCCACGTCACCCAGCGCCGCGAAGACGACAAGGTCGAGATCCTCTCGGGCGTCTTCGAGGGTCAGACGACCGGGACGCCGGTCGCGCTCCTGATCAGGAACACCGACCAGCGCAGCAAGGACTACGCCAACCTGCTCGACACCTTCCGCCCCGGCCACGCCGACTACACGTACCACCACAAGTACGGCCTGCGCGACCCGCGCGGCGGCGGCCGCGCGTCGGCCCGGCTCACCGCGCCGGCGGTCGGCGCGGCGGCGATCGCGCGCAAGTGGCTGCGCGAGCGTTGCGGCACGACCTTCGCCGGCCACATGACGCAGATCGGCGACATCGCGATCCCGTTCGAAGGCTGGGAGCACGTCGGCAGCAACCCGTTCTTCGCCGCCAACGCGAGCGACATCGCCCGCATCGAGGCCTACGTCGACGCACTGCGCAAGGACGGCGACAGCTGCGGGGCGCGGGTCGATGTCGTCGCGCGCAACGTTCCGGTCGGTCTCGGCGAGCCGCTCTACGACAAGCTCGACGCCGCGATCGCCCACGCGATGATGGGGATCAACGCCGTCAAGGGGGTCGAGATCGGGGCCGGCTTTGCGGCGGTGGCGCAGCGTGGCTCGACGCACGGCGACGAGCTGACCCCTCGGGGCTTCGTGAGCAACAACGCCGGCGGTGTTCTCGGCGGCATCTCGACCGGTCAGGACATCACCGTCTCGCTCGCGATCAAGCCGACCAGCTCGATCCGGACTCCCCGCCGTTCGATCGACCTCGAAGGCAAGGCGACGACGGTCGAGACGCTCGGCCGCCACGACCCTTGCGTCGGTATCCGCGCGACGCCGATCGCAGAAGCCATGCTCGCGCTGGTGCTGATGGACCATGTGCTGCGCCACCGTGCGCAATGCGGCGACGTTCGCGTCGCGATGCGGCCAATTCCCGCGCACGCACCTTGAGCGGCGCCGCGCCGTCGCCGGCGCGGCCAACGGTCGTTCCCTTCGCCGCCGTCTCGTTCGCCTACTTCGCCTACGCCGGGCTGATGGCGACCTACGGCCCGCTCTGGTTCCAGAGTCTCGGCTACTCGACCTTCGCGATCGGCGTCCTCACCTCGCTGCAGAGCGCAACGCGCCTATTCAGTCCCTATGCGTGGGGCTGGGTCGCCGACCACACCGGCAAGCGCGAACGGCTGCTCACGATCGCGTCCACCGGGTCGCTCGTTGCCTCGGTCGGCTACTTCATGCCGGTCGACTACGCCTGGATCGCCGCCGTCACGGTCGTTCTCTTCGTCTGCACCGCCGGCGTCATTCCGATCAGCGAGGCGACGCTCGCGCTGCGCGTCAGCAGCGGCGGCACCCTCGACGTCGGTCGCTACGGCCGGGTTCGCATGTGGGGCTCGGTCGGCTTCATTACAGCTGCGGCGACGAGCGGCTATCTCCTCGAGTCGGCCGGCGTCGGCCGATTTCCACTCCTCGTTTCCATCCTGCTCGTGCTGCTCGTCGTTGCCGCGTGGCGGCTGCCGGGGTCGAGCGAGCCGGCGCACGCGCCCGCGATCGAGGCCGGCGCGCTCGCGGTGCTGCGCCAGCCGGTCGTCGCCTGGTTCTTCGCCGGCGTTTTCCTGACCGTGCTCGCCCATACGAGCCTGTACGCGTTCTATTCGCTCTACCTCGCTTCGCTCGGCTACGGCAAGGGCGAGATCGGACTGCTGTGGGCGATCGGCGTTGTCGCCGAGGTGGTCTGGTTCTGGTTCCAGGGGCGCTGGCTGCACCGGCTGCCGATGCATGGCTGGCTCGCCGTCGCTGCGCTCGCATCGGCGCTTCGCTTCGCGCTGATCGCGGCGTTCGGCGCCTGGGTTGCCGTGCTCGTCGTCGCCCAGTGCCTGCACGCGCTCAGCTTCGCAGCCCAGCACTCGGCCTGCATCGCCGTCATCACGCGCCACTTTCCGGGGCGGCTCCGCGGCCGCGGCCAGGCGCTCTACGCGGTGCTCGGCTACGGCGCGTCGGGGGTGATCGGCGGCGTCGTCGGCGGCGCCCTGAGCACGGCCTTCGGCTTGACTTCGGTGTTCTGGGCCGCGAGCGTCGTCGCTCTCGCCGCCGTGTGGTGCTGCCGGCGCGCCTTGCGCAGCGATCGCGCGGCCATGGCGCAGCCGCCCGGCCCCGCCGCGCCGATTTGACCAATCCGGATCGGCGTCAAGCCGATTCCGGCGCGTGCTCCGTGCGCGGCGAGCCGTCGCTCTCGACCCGTGCGCCGACATCGGCGCGAAGGCGTGGCAGCGCTTGCGGATACCGGCGCTGGATGAAGTCGACCAGCCCCTCGCGGACCTCGCAGCGCAGATCGAAGTTGCGTCCCGAGTCGTGCGAGCTGACGAGGATTCGCAACTGCATTGCGCGCTCGCTGCTGTCGGTGACCTGGACGATGCAGACGCGCCGGTCCCAGTTCGCCGATGCCTCGCAAAGCCGACGTGCCTCGGCACGAACCGCTTGCATCGGCAGGGCGTAGTCGACCCACAGGAAGACCGTTCCGAGCAGCCGGGCACCACGCCGGGTCCAGTTTTGAAACGGGTGCTCGATGAACCACTGCAGCGGCACGACCAGCCGCCGTTCATCCCAGATCTTCAGCACGACATAGGTCGCCGTGATTTCCTCGACCCGCCCCCATTCGCCTTCGATGATCAGCACGTCGTCGATGCGCAAGGGCTGGGCGAGAGCGATCTGCAGGCCGGCAAGCAGATTGCCAACGACCGATCGTGCCGCGAGACCGACGATCAGGCCCGCCACGCCGGCCGAAGCGAGGAGGCTCGCGCCGAGTTGGCGCGCGCGCGGGAAGGTCATCAGGATGAAGGCCAGGCCGGCGATCATGACGGCGCCGATGCCGATTCGCGCGAGCACCCGGGTCTGCGTCTGGATGCGCCGAGCCTGAAGGTTGTCGGCGACGTCGGCCGGGTGAAGCGCGACCATGGCGTCGGCCAGGCCTTGCAGGGCCGCCGCGACGAGCCAGGTGACGGCGGCAATGGTCAGCACGCTGCTGGTGTGCTCCACTGCACTCACTCCCGGCACGTCGTCGGGGACGCCTTGCCAGACAATCTGCAGCGCGATCAGGGGCAGCAGGAACTGGAGCGGCCGGTCGCACTTGCGGACCACCGTGCCGAGCAGCACGGAGAACCCGCTCAGGCGAAGGACGACCGGCCGCAGCAGCCGGTGGACGACCAGTGCGGCCAGGACGACGGCGACCGCGATCGCGATGATCCGTCCCCAGGGATCGAAAGAAAGCGCATTCATCGGCCTGCCCATTTGAACAAATGTAGGATCGGCGCGATGGCGCCGGGGCGATCCGCGACGACGCCGTCGCGCCTCGCCGATGAACACGTTTCGCCTCCAGCTTCGCTTTCTCGTGCCGCTGCTGGTGACGCTCGGCGTCGCTGCCTATCTGGCGCTGCCGCTGGTCGACCGCCTGACGCTGCGCTGGTTCTCGCGCGACCTGGTGACGCGCGGCGAGCTGGTCACGAATGCGCTTTCGGATTCGATCTCCGATGCTCTGGTCGATCCAGAGGGCGTGCGCCTAAAGGCACTGTTCGAGCGCGCGATGCGGGACGAACGCCTCGTCGCGATCGGGCTGTGCACGCGCGACGGCAGGCTGCTGGTCCACACCGACAACTATCCCAAGACGCTGGACTGCGCGGAAGCGCGCGAGGTCGCGCAACGGCCGTCGCCCGTGATTCAGATCCGCGGTGGCCCGGTCCAGGTCGGCGCGCACGAAGTCGTCAGCGACGCGGGCCCGGTCGCCGAGCTGGTGCTCCTGCACGACTTCAGTTTCATCGAGAAGCGCAGCCAGGACACGCGTCGCTACTTGATCGCGATGATTGCCGGGCTCGGTGCGGTGATCGCGCTGATCACGGTCGTCGTCGCCCAGCTGAGCTGGCGCGGCTGGGTATCGGGGGCGCGCGCGCTGCTGCGCGGCGAGGGCCTGATCCGGCCGATGGCCGCGTCGGGCGAGCTGGCGCCGCTCGCGATCGACCTGCGCGCTCGCCTGCGCGACCTCGAAGACGCGTACCGGCGCTCGCTCGGGCCCGAGGCGCCGTGGAACGCCGAGCGGCTGCGTCTGCTGTTGCGGACCCAGCTGCGCGGCGACGAGGTCATCGTCGTCTCGAATCGCGAACCCTACATCCACGAGTTCGCTGCCGACGGCAGTGTCGTCGTCCGCCGCCCGGCAAGCGGACTGGTGACGGCGATCGAGCCGGTGATGCGTGCGTGCTCGGGCACCTGGATCGCGCACGGCAGCGGCGCCGCCGACCGCACCATGGTCGATGCGAACAACCGGCTGCGCGTGCCGCCGGGTGCGGACGAATATTGGCTGCGGCGCATCTGGCTGACCGCCGAGGAAGAGCAGGGCTACTACTACGGCTTCGCCAACGAGGGCATGTGGCCGCTCTGTCACGTCGCGCACGTCCGCCCGGTCTTTCGCGAAAGCGACTGGCAGGCCTATCGCCAGATCAACCAGCGCTTCGCCGATGCGGTGGTCGCCGAGGCGCGCAGCGAGGATCCGATCGTGCTGGTGCAGGACTATCACTTCGCGCTGCTGCCGGCGATGATCCGCGCCAAGCTGCCGGCAGCGACGATCCTGACCTTCTGGCACATCCCTTGGCCGAATCCGGAATCGTTCGGCATCTGCCCGTGGCGGCGCGAAATTCTCGAGGGCATGCTCGGCAGCACCATCCTCGGCTTTCACACGCGCTTTCATTGCAAGAATTTCCTCGAGACGGCAGATCGCTATCTCGAGGCGCGGATCGAGCACGAGCATTCGACGATCTCGTTCCGCTCCTTCGAAACCTTCGTCGAGAGCTACCCGATCTCGATCGCGTGGCCGACGCCGCAGGCCGAAGCGCTCTGGCCGCCGGTCGAGCAGTGCCGGGCCAATGTCTTTGCGCGGCTGGGGCTTGACGCCGATCGGCGTCTGGCCGTCGGCGTCGACCGTTTCGACTACACCAAGGGCATCCTCGAGCGGCTGCACGCGATCGAACGCCTGCTGGAAAAGCACCCGGAGTGGACCGGCAAGCTCAGCTTCGTGCAAGTGGCCGCGCCGACGCGCGGTTCGCTCGAGGAATACCGCTCTTTTCGGGAGCGCATCGAGCGCCTCTGCGAGCGCATCGACCAGCGCTTCGGCAGGGCCGGCTACCGACCCGTGATCCTGCTCGTCGAGCACCACGACCACGACGCCCTGAACGAGCTCTACCGCGCTGCCGACGTCTGCCTCGTGACCAGCCTGCACGACGGCATGAACCTGGTCTCGAAGGAATTCGTCGCCGCGCGCAACGACGAGCAGGGCGTGCTGATCCTGAGCCGCTTCGCCGGCGCCGCGCGCGAGCTCACCGAGGCGCTGGTGGTCAACCCCTACCACGTCGAGGAATGCGCCGATGCGTTGCAACAGGCGCTAACGATGGCGCCGGGCGAGCAGCGCGAGCGCATGGCAAGCCTGCGCATGACCGTGCGCGAATTCAACGTCTACCGCTGGGCTGGGCGGATGCTGTCCGACGCGGGGCGCCTCAGGCAACGCCAGCGCATCGAGGCGCGGGTGCTCTTGCAAAGCGCCGAGTGATGCCGGCGTTGCGCGTCGGGTCGTCCTCAGCGCGGTGCGCGCATCGTCAGCATGCGCTGCAGGACGAATGCGAGCTGGGCGTCGCTGTCGAGGAAGTACATCGCCCGCGACAGCGGATCGTCGGCGCCGATGCGGATCGTCAGCGACGGCGGTTCGGCACGCGTGAAGACCGCCTCGTCGTTGACGTCGTCGCCGACGAACACCGCCGCGGCGACATTCGAGCGCCGCACCAGCGCCGCCAGCGCGTCACCCTTGTCGGGCAAGCCCGCGGCGACGACGTTGACGACGCACTTGCCGCCGAAGCGCCGGAGCCCCGGGTCGATGCCTTGCAGGAGCGCTTCGATGCAGACCAGCGCCGCGCCCGGATCGGGGGCGAGGCGATAGTGCAAGGCAAGCGACAACCGCTTGTCCTCGACAGTCACGCCGGCGGCGGCGAGGTCACTCCCTTGCGCGGCGATGCGCTGGCGAAGGGCATCGAGCGGCTGGCCCGCCAGCGCCGACCGGCGGACGAGCGGATCCTCTGCGCCATGGTTGCCGATCACGTATTGCGGCTGGAAGCCGAGGCGTGGGGG
>DATAYY010000025.1:0-17154 GCA_036272325.1 Caldimonas sp.
TGCTCGATCTTCGAGACCGCCGCAGAACTCGCTTGGTTCGCTACGCTCTCTGCGCTCAGACCGCTGCGGCAAGTCAGATTTGGAGGCGCGCTTCGTGCGCTGGCTCGAAGCGGTGCGCTCCTCGGCGCCGCAGAGTCGCTCCGCCGACCTCCCGCACGCGAGGCGGGCGCCGAACTCCCCGCGACCCTTACTGGTTCGGCAAAGGCGCGGCCGGGCAGCGGGCGCAGCGACTCTGCGACTCGAAGCACCCGAGGGGAGTCGGCCTGCGGGGACGACCGCCGCAGTCGGAGCGGAGAAGGTTGCTCGGCCGCGCCTTGACTCGCTCCGCCTCGACGACGAAGCAGAACTCCGTTCTTCGGCCGCGACGTCCCCGAGCGCCTCATGACGGATTCATCTTCAACCCCGTGAGGCGCAACAGCCCGTCCGGAATGCTGCGCATCCCGCTCAGCTTCGCGTTGTAGACCCAGAGCCAGTTGCGGTGGTAGAGATAGACGATCGGCCGATCTTTCAGCACCCGGGCCGCGATCTGCTCGTAGACCTTCCTGCGCTCCGCCGGGTCGCGCTCGCTGCGCGAGCGGTTGAGCAGCTCGTCGACCTCGGCGACGCAGTAGCCGGAGTAGTTGAGCGGCTGCTTGCAAGCGTCGAAGCTGTAGAGGTTGCCGTCGGGATCGGCGCGACCGCTCCAGGCGAGGACGTAGGCCTCGAAGTCGCCCTTGTCGGCCATGTTGAGCGAGGTCGCGAACTCGGTCGACTGGATCTTGACGTTGAATCCCGCCTCGCGCGTCATCGCCTGGACGACGAGCGCGAGTCGCTGCGCGTCCGACGTCGTCGGCGTCACTAGTGTGAAGGTCGGGTTCGGCATGCCGGCTTCCTTCAGCAGCGCCTTCGCACGCGCGATGTCGCGCTTGGGGATCGGAACGTTCTTCGCGTAGAAGGCGTTGTTCGGCGCGACCCACTGGTTGCCGACGGTCGCCTCGTTGTCCATCACGACCTGGACGATCCCCGGGCGGTCGAGCGCGAGCTCGAACGCTTCGCGCACCTTCTGATCCTTGCCGAGCGGGTTCTTCTGCGCCTGCTCGCTCTTGCCGACGTTGATCGTGATGCCCTGATAGCCGATCTCGGTGATGCGAGCGACCTTGAGGTTCTTGTCCTTCTTCAGTCCCTCGATGTCCGACGGCGCGACACGCTCAATGATGTCGAACTGTCCGGAGCGCAGGTTGGCGAGGCGCACGGTCGAATCGACGATCGGCGTGTAGACGACCTTGTCGACATGGACGTCGGCCTTGTTCCAGTAGTTCGGGTAGCGCTCGAGCGAGATGCGGTCCTGCGCGACGCGCTCGACGAACTTGAACGGTCCCGAGCAGACGGGATGGGCGCCGAAGTTCGGTCCCGCGGCCTGGGCTGCCTTCGGCGAGACCATCATGCCGGCGCGATCGGCGAGCGCCGCGAGCACCGGCGAGAACGGAGCCGACAGGTGCAGCCGCACCGTCGCCGGGTCGACGACCTCGACGCTCGTCACCGGCCGCAGCTCGCCGCTGCGGTTCGATCCGGCCATCGTCTTGTGGCGCTCGATGTTGAACTTGACCGCCGCAGCGTCGAATTTCTCGCCATCGTGGAAGGTCACGTCGGTGCGCAGCTTCATCGTCAGCGTCTTGCTGTCGGTCGACCACTCGTAGCCCGTCGCGAGCTGCGGCACGATGTTGAGCTTCTCGTCGATGTCGAACAGCTTGTCGCACAGCGCAGCGAAGACGATCCGGCCGACGAAGGTGCGCGCGATCGTCGGATCGAGGACGTCGGGGTCTTCGGCAAGGCCGATCCGCAGCGTCTGCGCCTGCGCGCAAGCAGCGGCAGCGAGCGCCAGCGAGACGAGAACGAGCGATCGGCGAACGAGTTTTCGAATCATCATGGTCGGGGAACCTCCGGGACGGCAGCGGACGGGACGGTCGGCGAACTCGCGCGCGCCTGCAGGAATGCTTCGATGCGGGCTTCGATCTCGTCGCGTTGGAGGAGACCGACCGGATCGCGGCGGCTGGCGAGACAGGCGACGAACGGCTGGAATCGCTCGAGGCTCTTGGCGTAGAGGCGGCGCAGCTCGTCGATCGGCTGGGCGTGATCGTCGACGCGCAGGTCGAGGCGCGGATAGTCGTCGTCGCCGTGCAGGCGCAGCGCCGCGGCCTGCTTGCCGCGTTTGTCGCCGCCGGCGGCCTCGCCCGCAGCCATCGCCGCAATCAGCCGCTCGCCGAGCGGGCAGCCGGCACCATCGGCATAGGCAGCGACCGTCGCCTCGAGGACCCGGGGGCCGGCGAGCATGTTGCCGGCGACGCTGAAGTCGTCGTAGACGGCGTGGCCGCACCAGTCGACGCACTGCTCGCCGGTGTGCGCCGCGGCCGCGCCGCGCGCGCCGATCACGTGCAGCTGGCGCTGCGCACGGCCCTCGTCGGCATCGATCAGTCGCCGGACCACCTCGGCTGGCGCGACACCGGCGGCGAGCAGCTCGATTCCCGTCGGGCCGTAGAGCGGATTCATCAGCGCCTGCGTCGAGAGCGCACCGCGCGCCCGCCGCGTGTGGACGCAGAGCGCACCGACGGCAAAGAAGCGGCTCGCGATGGCGACGCCGAAGCTGCCGTCAGCGTCGCGGGCGACGATCGACCACGTCATCGCGCGCGCTCCGGCAGGAACCGCTCGAGGACGCGCGCGGCGTGCAGCGCGTCGCGCGCGGCGCCGTGCGCGATCTGCTGGCGGCAGCTCGTGCCGTCGGCAACGACGATCGCGTCGGGCACGGCGCGGATCGCCGGCAGCAGGCTCGCCTCCGCCATCCTGCGCGAGACCTCCTGGTGCCGTGCCTCGTAGCCGAAGCTGCCGGCCATGCCGCAGCACGACGTCTCGATCAGCGTCGGCTTCGCGCCGGGAACGAGGCGCAAAACGTCGAGGATCGGGGCGACGGCGGCGAACGCCTTCTGATGGCAATGCGCGTGGACGAGGATCGGAGCTGCGGCCGCCGCGAACTCGACGGCGAAGCGGCCCGCGGCAGCTTCGCGGGCGACGAACTCCTCGAACAACAGCGCCCGCTGCGCCACGACCTCGGCCTTGGCGCCGAGGCGCATCGCCAGCGCCTCGTCACGCAGCGTCAGCAGGCACGAGGGCTCGAGGCCGACGATCGCGACCCCGGCGTCGGCGAACGGCAGCAGCGCGTCGAGCAGCGCACCGGCGCGCTCGCGCGCCTCGTCGACCAGGCCACTCGTCAGCCAGGTGCGGCCGCAGCAGTGGTGGCCGCCCATCTTCTCGACCGTGTGCACGGCGTAACCGGCGGCCTTCAGCACCCGCAGCGCGGCGAATGCGTTCTCGGTCTCGAAGATGCCGTTGAAGGTGTCGACGAACAGAACGGCGGCCTTGCCGGTCGCGCGCGCGGCGGCGATCGTCGCGTCGGCGGTCGCGAAGTCGCGCTGGTCGCGGGCGCGCCAGAAGGTGTCGCGCCGCCAGCGCGGAAGCTTCCGCGCTGCGGCGAAGCCGAGTAGCCGCTCGCCGAGCGCCGCCGTGCCTGGAATCCGTTCACGCAGATTGGCGAGCGGCGCCAAACGGCTGATCGCGTGTGCGTAATCAGGCAGGTGCGCGACCAGCCGGTCCTTCAGCGAATGGCCGTGTCGCTTCGCGTGCTGGGCGAGAAACTCGATCTTCATCCTCGCCATGTCGACGCCGGTCGGGCATTCGCGCTTGCAGCCCTTGCAGCTGACGCACAGGTCGAGCGCATCGAGCACCGCCCGGTCGGCCGCATCGACGTCGCCAAGCTGGCCGGAGAGCGCGAGGCGCAACGTGTTGGCGCGGCCTCGCGTCACGTCCTCCTCGTCGCGCGTGACGCGAAAGCTCGGGCACATCGTGCCGGCGTCGAACTTGCGGCAGTGGCCGTTGTTGTTGCACATCTCGACGGCCTTCGCGAAGCCGCCGGTCGTGTCGCCACCGCTGCCCGGCGCGCCGACCTGCTCGGTGCGCGGGTCGTTCTGGACGTCCCACGCCGACCAGTCGAGCACCGGTGTGAGCGCGATCGTCCGGTACGGCGTCGGTTCGGACGCGGGCGGGAAGCGAAACAGGGCGCCGTCGTCCATCTTCGGCGGATCGACGATCTTGCCGGGGTTGAACAGCCCCTCGGGATCGAGCTCGTTCTTGATCGCGCGAAACGCTTCGGTGAGCGCCGGCCCGAACTGCCACGCGATCCACTCGCCGCGGCAGAGGCCGTCGCCGTGCTCGCCGCTGAACGCGCCCTTGTACTTGCGCACGAGAAGGGATGCCTCCTCGGCGATCGCGCGCATCTTCGCCGCGCCGTCGCGCCGCATGTCGAGGATCGGCCGCACGTGCAGCGTGCCGACCGAGGCGTGCGCATACCAGGTGCCGCGCGTGCCATGGCGGGTGAAGACCTCGGTCAGCGCGTCGGTGTAGCCGGCGAGGTGCTCGAGCGGCACGGCGCAGTCTTCGATGAAGCTCACCGGCTTGCCGTCGCCCTTCAGGCTCATCATGATGTTGAGGCCGGCCTTGCGGACTTCCCAGAGACGCTTCTGCGCGCCGTCGTCGGTCATCTCGACGACGCTGCCGGGAAGGCCCAGGTCGCCCATCAGTTCGGCCAGGCGCGCGAGCCGCTCGACGAGTGCCGCCTTGCTCACTCCGGAGCCAGCGAATTCGACGAGCAGGATCGCCGCCGGCTCGCCGATCAGGGCCGTGCGCATCGTCGCCGCGAACTCCGGATTGGCGATGGCGAGGTCGATCATCGTCCGGTCGACGAGCTCGACCGCGGTCGGGCCGAGGGGAACGATGTGCTGCGCCGCCGCCATCGCGGCGCGAAAGGTCGGGAAGTTGACGACGCCGAGCACCTTCGCCGCGGGCAGCGGCGAGAGCTTGAGCTTCAGGGTGCGTGACCACGCGAGCGTTCCCTCGGCGCCGACGAGCAGATGGGCCAGATTGACGCTGCCGTCTTCGGTGTAGGCCCGCTCGCTTTGCGGATGGAAGATGTCGAGGCTGTAGCCGGCGACGCGGCGCAGCATCTTCGGCCAGTGCGCCTCGATCTCGGCCTGATGGCGCCCGGCAAGCTCGCGCACGAACGCGGCGATCTCGGCCGCGCGGCCGCGCGCCTCTGCCACCGGCCCGAACTCGGCCTCGCTGCCGTCGGCCAGGCGCGCGCCGATGCCGAGCACGTTGTGCACCATGTTGCCGTAGGCGATCGAGCGCGAGCCGCACGAGTTGTTCCCGGCCATGCCGCCGATCGTCGCCTGCGCGCTGGTCGAGACGTCGACCGGGAACCAGAGCCCCGCCTTCTTCAGCGCGGCGTTGAGGTCGTCGAGAACCAGGCCCGGCTCGACGACCGCGGTGCGCTGCTCGACGTCGACCGCAACGATCCTGCGCAGATGCTTGGTCGTGTCGATGACAAGCGCAGCGCCGGTCGTCTGCCCGCACTGGCTGGTGCCGGCGCCGCGCGGCAGCACCGGCACGCCGAGGGCGCGGGCGACCCGGAGCGCGGCGGCGACGTCGGCATCACTCGTCGGCACGAAGACACCGGCAGGGACGATCTGGTAGATCGACGCATCGGTCGCGTAGCGGCCGCGCGATGCGGCGTCGAAGAGCACCTCGCCCGCGGTCTCGTCGCGCAGGCGTCGCGCGAGCTCGGCGCAGACGTCGGCCTCCGGGAGACGCGTTCCCTTCGGGCCGGACGGCACCGCCAGGCGCTCGGGGCGATCGATCAGCATCGCGGCTTCATGGGACGAGGCGAATCGTCCGATTCTGCATGCATCGCCTTGGCTGGCGGGCGTCGGCGTCGCCGGGAAAAACGCCGACGAGGCGGGGCCGGCAGAGTGCAAGAATGGAAGCGCTACCGGACCCGCGATGCTCGACCTCGACTTCCATCCCAGCGGCCGTCACTTCTTGCAGATCCCGGGGCCGAGCCCGGTTCCCGATCGCATCCTGCGGGCGCTGAGCCTGCCGACGATCGACCATCGCGGCCCTGAGTTCGGCGCGCTCGGCAAGAAAGTTCTCGCCGACATCCGCAAGATCTTCAAGACGCGCCATCCGGTCGTGATCTACGCGTCGTCGGGGACCGGCGCGTGGGAAGCGGCGCTCGTCAACACGCTCAGCGCCGGCGACGCCGTGCTGATGGTCGAGACCGGCCACTTCGCGGCGCTCTGGCAGAAGATGGCGGCGCGGCTCGGCCTCGCCACCGAGATCCTGTGCGCGCCCGGTGAGGATGCCGTGCTGCCCGAGGCGCCGCACTGGCGCCAGGGCGCACGCCCGGAGCAGATCGAGGCGCGGCTGCGCCGCGACGGCGAGAAGAAGATCAAGGCGGTCTGCGTCGTCCACAACGAGACCTCGACCGGGGCCCTCTCGGACATTGCCGCGGTGCGGAGGGCGATCGACGCCGCCGGCCACCCCGCCCTGCTGCTGGTCGACTCGATCTCGGGCCTCGCCTGCGCCGACCTGCGCCACGACGAATGGGGCATCGACGTCACCATCGGCGGCTCGCAGAAGGGGCTCATGCTGCCGCCCGGCATCTCGTTCAACGCCGTCTCGCCGCGCGCGCTCGAAGCGGCGAAGAGCGCGACGCTGCCGCGTGCGTTCTGGGCGTGGCAGGAAATCATCGCGATGAACGCCGACGGCTACTGGCCGACGACGCCCAACACGAATCTGCTCTACGGCCTGCACGAATCGCTCGCGATGCTGCTCGGCGAGGGGCTCGATCGCGTCTTCGCCCGCCACGAGCGCTGGGCCGCCGGGGTCCGCGCCGCGGTCGAGGCCTGGCGGCTGCCGATCCAGTGCGCCGACCCGGCGCGGCGCTCGCCGGTACTGACCGGAGTCATCGTGCCGCCCGGCGTCGACGCCGACGCCGTGCGGCGGCTGATCCACGATCGCTTCGACCTCTCGCTCGGCACCGGCCTCGGCAAGGTCAAGGGCCGCATGTTTCGCATCGGCCATCTCGGCGACAGCAACGACCTGACGCTGCTGGCGACGCTGGCCGGCTGCGAGATGGGCCTCAAGCTCGCCGGCGTCGCCCTCGCCGGCAGCGGCGTGCAGGCCGCGATGGACCACTTCGCCCGGCACCCCGCCGGCGCCGCGCTCGCCAAGGCGGCGTGATGGCCGGCGCGCCAAGCCCGAGCGACACCGACCCCCTGCGATGAGCCTGCCGCACTTTCTGCACGAAAGCCTCGACGACATCCTCTCGGAGTGGGAGCGCGAGAGCGGCGGCCCCGCCCCCGAGCGGGCAGCGCGCCGCCTCCATTTCAGCCGGGTGCTGCGCGCCGTCGCCGAGGAGATGAAGCGGGCACCCGCCACGGCGGCCGCGACCTCGCCAGCGTCGGCACGCGGCGCACCCGCCGAGGCACCGCACACCGACGCCGAGCAGCTCGTCGGCGACTACGCGGCGCTGCGCGCCACCGTTGTTCGCCAGTGGCGCAACAAGCATCCGTCACCGACCCCGCAGGACATCGACGATCTGGTCCGCTTCAACGAGGCGATGGACCGCAGCCTCGCCGAGCTGACGACGACCTTCTCGCCGACCGAGCCCAGGCCGCAGGCGCTCTTCCTCGGTGTGCTCAACCACGAGCTGCGCACCTCGGTCGCGGCGATCATGATGTCGGCGCAGGTGCTGACGCACCGGAGCGCGCCGGGATCTGCCGAGGCGAAGGCGGCGCAGCGCATCCTGCGCAGCTGCGAGCAGGTGCGCCAGACGCTCGACGCGCTGTCCGACTTCACCAAGGTGCGGCTCGGATCGCAGCTCGAGATCGACCGCGTTGCCGACGACATGGGCGTTCTCTGCCGGCAGGCCGTCGACGCGTTCGCGCACTTCGACCCGGAGCGCCGGATCCGGCTGACCGCCGATGGCGACCTCGGCGGCGACTGGGACCAGGTGCGGATTCGCGACGCGATCGGCGGGCTGATCGGCAACGCCGCGCGCTTCGCCTCGCGCGGCTCGACCATCACGATCGCTGCCGACGGCCGCGCCGCCGACACGGTCACGATCACCGTGCACGGCGACGGCACGCCGATCGACGTCGAGACGCTAAGGACGATCTTCGATCCGGTCGCGCGCGAGGACTCCGAGGACGCGACCTACGCCGGCCTCGGCCTCGGCCTCTTCATCGTTCGCGAGGTCGTCGACGCGCACGGCGGCCAGGTCACCGTCGACGCCGCGCCCGGCATCGGCACGACCTTTACCGTCGTCGTGCCGCGCCACCCCTAGGGCCGACCTCCGGCTAGCGGTAGAACAGGTTCACCAGGCCCATGCCGGTGACCGGCACGTAGGTCACGAGCAGCAGCACCGCGACCAAGATCGCGATGTACCAGACGTTGACCCGGGTCACTTCCCAGATGCTCGCCTTGGCGATCGAGCTCGCGACCATGAGCACGCTGGCAACCGGCGGCGTCTGCTGGCCGATGCCGAGGTTGATCGTCACGATCAGGCCGAAGTGGACCGGGTCGATGCCGACCGAGCGCACCAGCGGCATGACGACTGGAACGACGAGGATGATCGCCGCCGCCGAGTGCAGGAACATGCCGAGGAAGAGGAACAGCACGTTGAGCAGCGCGAGCACGAGCCACTTGTTCGACGTCAGCTCGGACGCCATGCGCGCGAGCTGCTGCGGCGCCTGGATCTCGCTTAGGTAGGTGCCGAGCAACGCGCTCGTGGCGACGAGCAGCATGACGATCGCAGTCTGCACGCCGCCGTCGATCACCGCGGTCCGCAGCTGGCCGAGGTCGAGCTCGCGATAGATCAGGAGGCCGATCGCGAGCGCCGCGAGGACCGCCAGCGCCGCGCCTTCGGTCGCGGTGACGACGCCGCCGAAGATGCCGCCGAGGATGATGATCGGCAGCAGGAACGCCCAGAGCGCCTGCCGGAACGTCGTCCACACGGCGGCGAGCGAGAACGCCGCCTCGCGCGGCAGGTCATAGCGGCGAGCAAGGAAGTAGGCGACCCCCATCAGCCCCGCCGCGCCGATCAGGCCGGGGACGATGCCGGCGACGAACAGCTGCACGACCGACGTCTCGGCCATGACGGCATACAGGATCATCGGAATCGACGGCGGGATGATGACCGCGAGCGTCGCCGCCGACGACATGCTCGCCGCGGCGTACGCCTTGGGGTAGCCCTTGCTCGTCATGCCCGGGATCAGGATCGATCCGAGCGCGGCGACGTCGGCGACCGCTGACCCCGAGATCTCGGCGAAGAACAGCGACGCGCCGATCGAGACCTGCGCCAGCCCGCCGCGAATCCAGCCGAACAGCGACGACGCGAAGGCGATCAGCCGGCGCGAGATCCCCGACGCGTTCATGATCGCGCCGGCGAGGATGAAGAGCGGAATCGCGAGGAGCGGGAAGTTGGTCGCGCCGTTGTAGGTGACGACCGCGACGTTGGGAAGCGACTCGATGCCGTGACTGACGACCATCGCGATCACCGCGACGATGCCGAGCGAGACCGCGATCGGCACGTTGATCAGGACGAGGGCGAGCACGCCCGCGAACAGCACGATCATCGCCATCGCACTGCGCCCTTCAATGGAGCCCGTCGGAGAGCGCGGGTCCTGGTGCCGTCGCAGCAACTCCCGGCCCTCGCAGCAGCTCGAGCAGATGGAGGACCTCGGCGATCACGATCAGCACGCATGAGACCGGGATCACCGACTGGACGACCGCCATCGACACCAGCGGCACGCTCACCAGCGACTCGCTGGCGATGATCGGCAGGATCGACGCGCCGACCCAGCCGAGGAGGACGAAGAAGGCGACGACCAGCACCTGCACGACGATGCCGAGGCCGCGCCGCGTCGCCGGCGAGGCCTTGTCGATGACCTCCGGGCAGCTGATGTGCGCACGCCTCACGGACGCCAGCGCCGAGCCGTAGAACGTCAGCCACGCGAGCAGGACGCTCGCGACCTCGTCGTACCAGGAAAGCGACTTGCCGATGGCGCGAAAGACGACGCCGAGCGTCACCTCGAGGGCAAGGGCGACGACGAGCACGATCACGACGACCTCGAGCGCGCTGCCGTAGCGCCGGCGCAGGCGCACGAGTGCGTCGCCCTGCGCTGCCGGTTCTGCTTGCATTGCAGGCGGATTACTTGCGAAGCGCTGCCGCCTGGTCGAGCAGCGCCCTGGCGCCGGCGACTTCGGTCGAGAACTCGTCGTAGATCGGCTTGCTGGCGGCGAAGAACGCGTCCTTGTCCACCTCGTTGACCTGCATGCCGGCGGCCTTGAGCTTCCCGAGCAACTCGACCTCCTCGCGAGCGGCAGTCTCGTAGACGAACGCCTGCGTCTCCCTGGCCGTGTCCTCGAGGACCTTGCGCACGTCGGCCGGCAGCGTCGCCCACTTGCGGCTGCCGACGATCAGGTACGAGGGCGTATAGACGTGGCCCGACAGCGACAGGTACTTCTGCACTTCCTGCAGCTTGGCCGAATAGATCTGCGTCAGCGGATTTTCCTCGCCGTCCATGACACCGGTCTGCAGCGCGGTGAAGAGCTCGGAGAACTTCATCGGGCTCGGGTTGGCGCCGTACGTCTCGAACATCTTGACCCGCCACTTGCCCTCGGGGACGCGAAGCTTGATGCCTTTGAGGTCGCCCGGGACCCGGATCGGACGCTTGTTGTTGGTGATATTGCGGTAGCCGTTCTCCCACACGGCGATCACCTTCAGCCCCTTCTTCTCGGTCTCCGGGGCGAGCTTGGGCCAGAAGACGGCCTGCTCGATCCGCTTCATGTGCTCGCGATCCTTGACCAGATACGGCATCTCGAAGATGCCGAACAGGTCGACCTCCGAGCTCATCACGGTCGACGGCAGCACCATGTCGAGCGTGCCGAGCTTGACCTTCTGCAGCATCTCCTTGTCGCCGCCGAGCTGGCTCGATCCGTAGACGACGACCTTGACCTTGCCGGCGAGGCGGGCGCTGATGCGCTTCGCGTACTCCTCGCAGCTCGCGGCGAGGAGCGAGCCCGGCTCGCCGACGTGGCCGAGCTTGAGCTCGGTTTGCGCCAGCGCGGTGCCGCTCGCACCGAGCAGCGCCGTCAGCGCGAGCACAGCGAGCCCTCGGCGCCGCAGCAAAGCCGCCGCCGGCACGATCGAGGCGGAAAACGTCGTGGTCATGCGCGGTCGTCCTTCGCGGCAATGGGTTCGGCGACGCCGGAGTGCACCGGGTGCTCGACCCATTTTCGCTGCCGACCCCACGGTCGGCGGATAGGCGTTTGTCCGGACCGCTGAGGTCGGCCGTCTCGCCGGTCCGCCGAGCCGCTCGATCCGGCGCTGCCGGTGGCAGCAGCGCGCCCTAGTGCGAGTTGCGCGCCTGCTTCTGGCAGCTGAAATGGTGGCCGGTCGTGACCGTGCGGCGAAACGTCGCCAGGTCGCAGGTGCCGTCGACGAAGGTCCGCCGGATCCTGAGGACATCGTCGCCGCGCTGGTTCAGGCCGTCCTCGGTCGTGAGCAACGCGGTATAGCCGGCCTGCTGCGCCAGCGCGATCAGAGTGTCGTCGAACCAGCCGCTCGGCCAGGCGAGGAACGGCATCGGCCGGCCGAGACGCTGCTCGAGCACGCGCTTGGACTCGGTCAGCTCGTTCATCGCGTCGCGCCGGCCTTCCTCCTTGTTCGCGCCCTCCACCCAGGTGACGAGGTTGTTGCGCGAATCCCAGGGGTGCGAGACCGTGTGCGAGACGATCTCGTAGCGCGGATTGGCGGCGAGCTTCTCGATGTCGCTCCAGCCGAGATAGTCGCCACCGATGCCGTTGCCGGTGATGATCGTGAACGACGCCTTGAAGCGATGGCGCTCGAGCACCGGCGTCGCGTCGAGCACGCTCTTCCAGCCGTCCTCGAACGTCAGGACGATGGCCTTCGGCGGCAACGCGATCTCGCCCTTCATGTAGCGGACGAGATCGGCGACGCCGACGGTGGCGAAGCCTTCGTCGGCGAGCAGCTCCATCTGCTCCGAGAAGTGCGCGAGCGAGATCGCGGTGTCGCCTTCGGCGCGATCGTCGGTCGCGACTTCGTGGTAGATCAGGACTGCGACGCCGCCCTGTTGCTCGGGCGCAGCCGGCGGCGCGGAACGGGGCTGGGCGGACGCAGCTCCTGCTTGCGTCATGCCGCAGAGCAGGCTCGCGCCGACCGCCAACGCGCGCGCGAGCTGCAAGACACCGATCTCGGACCAGACGTGTTTCATTGACGTGTCGGGCAGGGTTCACGCTGCCGCCGACTTTGCGAAGCACTCGATTTTCGGCAAGAACGCGACGCCGCTCGTCAGCACTTGTGACAGGAGAAGCCCTGGCTCCGGCGCGGATCGGCTCGCCTCGACAGCCGCAGCCGCCCTCTTGGCTACAGTCCGGCCGACGGGGTCGCCGGGCCGGCCCGCACGACGCGATCTGTTTCCGACGGAGGAGCTTGTGGTGACGAGATCGATGCCTGCCAAGCACACACGCAAGCGAACGAACCGCCGTGCCGTACGCGAAGTCCCGGCCGCTGGGTCCGCGGTCGGCGCGACCGCAGCGGCGGCGCCGGCATGGGACGGCAGCGTTCCACCCGCGGCGACGGCGGTGATCAAGCGCATCGAAGGGTTCTTCGCCGCTCCCTACGACGACAACGGCGGCAAGCCCGGCGGGACGTGGACGATCGGCTACGGCACGATCGTCGATCGCGACGGCCACCCGGTGACAGCGCAAACGCCGCCGATCTCCGAGGCCGACGCCGTGCTGCTGCTCTGTCGCGACATGGCAGGTGCCGCGCGCGATGTCCACCTTCGCGTCAAGGTGCCGCTGGCGGTGTGCGAGGCGGCGGCGCTGATCTCCTGGACCTACAACCTGGGCGGCGGCAGCCTCGCGAAGTCGACCATGCTCACCCGGATCAACGCCAACCGGAAGGAAGACGTTCCCGCCGAAATGCGCAAGTGGATCAGCCAGGAGGGCAAGCCCCTCGTCGGCCTGCTGCGGCGACGCTGGGCCGAAGCTGCGATCTTCACCGGCATCGAGCCGACCAGCGCGTGCGTGCGTGCGTGGCGCGAGATTGACAGTCTCGACGACTGGCCGGAATTCTGATTTCGCCACCGTTCGTCTGCTGTTGCCCCCTGTTCGCGGGGGCTTTCTGCCACCACGAACGCGCCGCGACTTCTAGAATCGATCGGCCAATCGGGATTTCTTTCCGATTCAACCCTCCCTGCCGGGCCGACGCGTGCGTCCCTCGCTGGTGACAACTGACGATCGAGGTAGCAACCGTGTGGATCACTCGCGCTAGGTCTGTTCTTTCCATCGTCGCGGTGGCGGCGGCGGCGCTCGGCAGCGCCGGGCCGGCGCAAGCCGCGCTCTATACCGGAACCTGGGATCCCAACTACGGGACGATCTTCCCCGACCTGGGCTGGAACGCACATGCGCTGTTCGACGTCCCGGACGCTTGTGCCGCCCTCGGCACCGGCACCTTTCTAGCTAACGGCGCTTGCGCCGGCTTCAGCGTCCTCAGCGCCGAGGTCAATTTCTACGACGTTTCGAACCCGGGCACGATCCTGGAGTCGTTCAATCTCGACCCGAGCGTCTTCGTCAACGGAATCCACCTGACCGCCGGGGCGCTGACAGGAGTCGACACCGGCTTCTTCGGCTCCTTCGTGCCCGCGCCGACGTTGACCATCGCCGGAAGCGGCGACTTTGCGTTCAGCCTGATCCTGTTCGGCGGCACCCAGGCGCAGCTCGTCTACGCCAACCCACCGCAGACGTCCCCCACTTGCGCGAATCCCTTCACCCCGGTCCCCGGCGCGATGTGCGGGGTCTCGGCCGATGCTGCGACGGGCGTGTTTGCCGCCGCCGTTCCCGAGCCCGAAACATACGCACTGATGCTGGCCGGCCTCGGCGCGATCGGTTTGGCCGCCCGCAGGCGCCGCCGCTAACAGCGGACTGGATCCCGGTCGCCGGCCGGCGACCCGCTCGTCGGTCGAGAAGGTTCGCGCCGGGTGCCGATCAGGCGGTGGCGCGCTCGAGCCGCGACGACAGCGCATGGCGCATGGCGTCGTCGATCTGCCAATGCTGCGCTTCGTCCCACACACTTTCGAACGGTGCTTCGGTCATCGCGCGCCGCAACCTGCCGAGCAGCGCTTGCCAGCGCAGCTCGGCGCGAGGCGAGCGGGTCAGGCGGAGCCGCTCGCGCGACCTCGCCGCTGCGGCGGCCAGCCCGACGGCAACGTCGGCCTTGCCTTCCGCGTAGCCGAGCTCGGCATAGTCTTCGAGACAGCCGAGCAACTCTTCGTACATTTCGAAGGCGCGGAAGGCGCGCAAGGCATCCGACAGGCGCAACCGCGCTGAGGCGAGATCGCCGGCCTGCAGATCGACCCGCGCGAGCCAGCGCAGCGCGTTCGCCTCGCCGCGCTTGTCGCCCGCTTCGCGACATACCGTCAGCGAGCGCTTGAAGCGGTGGCCGGCCTGGGCATGGTCGGCCGTCTCGAACGCGACCTCGCCGAGCACCAGCTCGCATTCACCCTCGAGTTCCTGGTGGCGGATCTCGCGGCCGATCGCAAGGCACTCCTCTAGGTGCCTCCGGGCGGTTGCGTCATCACCCTGGAACAAAAAGATTTGGCCAAGATGGAGCAAGCCGATCGCCTCGCCGAGGCGGTCCTCGAGGCGTCTGAAGATCTGCAGGGCTTCGCTCTCGCTCGCGGTTGCGTCGGCAGCGTCACCGGCCTGAAGACGGGCCATCGACAGTGTCGAGAGGGTGGCCGCAATGTCGAACTCGTTGCCGATCCCTCTCCTCAGCCCAAGGCAGGTCTCCAGCATCTTTCGCGCCTCGGCATAGTCGCTCTGGCTTTCGGCCAGTGCCGCGCCGACGTACAGCGCGTGGCCGTGCGCGATCGGTGACGCCTCGATCGCCGGCAACGCCAACGCCGCCTGCACGAGCTTGCGGCCCTCGGTCGAATAGCCGCGGAGAATCCAGAAGCCCTGCATCGCGACCGCAAACTTGACGGCGATGACCGGATCGACGCCGCCGGTGAGCGACAACGCGATGGCGCTGCGAAGGTTGTCGAGCTCGACCTCCATCTTCCACAGCCAGTCCGCTTGCTGCGGCCCTTTCAGCCCTTCCCGCGCCGACTTGGCCATCACGAAGTAGTGTTCACAATGCCGCGCTGCGGCTGCCGCGGCATCTTCGCGCTGCGCGAGCTTCTCGCGCGCGTACTCGCGGATCGTCTCGAGCATGAGGTAGCGCGCTCCGTCGTCGCGCTCCTCGAGCGTCACGAGCGACTTCTCGATCAGCGATGCCAGCAGGTCCAGCACGTCCTCGGCCGCCAGCGGCTCGCCGCCGCACACCGCTTCGGCCGCACCGAGGTCGAAGCCGCCGACGAACACGCCGAGGCGATCGAGCACGATCTGCTCTTCGGGCCCGAGCAGCTCGTACGACCAATCGACGAGCGCACGCAGCGTCTGCTGCCGCTCCTGCAGGACCCGCGAGCCGCCGGTCAAGAGCTTGTAGCGATCCTTGAGGCGGGCATTGATGTCGGCAACGGAGAGGGCGCGGATCCGTGCCGCGGCGAGCTCGAGCGCCAACGGGATGCCCTCCAGCCGCGCGACCAGCTCTGCCACCACCGGGGCTTCGCGCTCGGTGAGCGCGAAGCTCGGCTTGTGCAACCGCGCCCGATCGACGAAGAGGCGGACAGCGGTCGATCGCGACAGCGCCGCGATGCCGTCGCCGCGAGCCGGAACCGGCAGCGGCAGCACCGGATAGCACTGCTCGCCCGGCGAGCGCAGCGCCTCGCGGCTCGACGCCAAGATCCGCACGTGCGGTGCCACCCTCAGGATTGCGCTTGCCAACTGCGCCGAGTCCTTGATCACGTGCTCGCAGTTGTCGAAGATCAACAGCGCACGCTGATTCTTCAAGTGCGCGCACAGTGTCTGCAGCATCGGCCGATCGGGCTCTTCGCGGACGCCGAGAACCTTTGCCGTCTCGCTGACGATCAGGGCCGGTTCCCGGATCGGCGCCAGATCGAGGAACCAGACGCCATCGGGGAAATGGTGGATCTGCTCGGCTGCGGTCTGCAGTGAGAGACGCGTCTTGCCCAATCCACCCATGCCGAGCAGAGTCACCAGGCGCGATGCGCCGAGCATGGTCTTGACCTCCGTCAATTCGCGCTCGCGGCCGATGAACGATGTCGCCTGGAACGGCAGATTGTTCTTGATCTCGTTGACCGGCAACCACCAGTCACCCATCCAGACGACGCGATGGGCCTTCTCGCCGTCGGCCGGGATCGCGAACTCGGCGTCCGCGTCGCCAATCTCGAACAGCTCGATCGGATCGGAGATGCCCTTGATCTGCCAGTGGCCGTGGGAGACCAGCTTGTGATCGGTCTTGCCAAGGTCGTCGCGAGCGGCGATCGACAGCAACGTCTGGCCTCCGCGGGCCAGCGCCATCACCCTGGCGGCGATAGGCTTGGCAAGGCCCTCGACCTCGAGCGGCTTCGCGCCCCGGGCGATGTCGTCGGCTGCGTTCTCGCGCAGGATCACGGGCCCGACGTGCAAGCCGACACGCGCCGTCAGCAGCATTGGCAACGCCGTCAGAGCGCGGTGGTACTCCATCGCGTAGCCGACGGCGTCGGCAGCGTTGTCGAACAGCAGCAACATGCCGTCCGTCTTGTCGATTTCGCGTCCGCGCCAGGGCGTGAGCAACGCGCGCGAGGCTCGGTCGTGCGCCGCCCAGACCTCGGCCATCGCGCTGTCGCCGAGCGTCTCCGACAGGCGCGTGCTGTCCACGACATCGGTCAGCAGCAAGGCCTTGATCGCACTCATCGCGCAGCCGTCAGATTTGGCGCATGGCTCGGAAGGTGCGAGTCTACCCGCGGCCTTCCGCTTTCATCGGCCCGTTTCGCGCAGCATCCCCACTATGAACGACATGCCGGCCTTGCCGACCGGGCGTGTTCGGCTATATGGCTCGGGTTCGCGATTGCAAGGATTCGCTCGCGACGGCTTTCAGTGGCGACAGACGCCGCGGCCTCGTCCTTGACCAGCGGCGCCTGCGCACTCCCGGCGTGCAGCGGCTGCACGGCCGACGAGCCGGGGCTGCCGCTGCGCCGCGATGTCCTGTGAGCGACAAATAAAGGCCGTCGGGGAAGGGGCAGTTCTGGACCGGTTTCGGGTCTTTCAAAGCCCGTCGGTCTCATGCAACACCCCTCGGGCTGATCCACCCTTGAC
>DATAYY010000026.1:0-15463 GCA_036272325.1 Caldimonas sp.
CATCTCGCGCGACGCATCGGGACCCGCGGGGTCGGTGTACGAACCGCTCTCGCTGCCGCCCGACCAGGCGTGCGGCGAGCCGTGCACGACCCAGTGTTCGGCCAGGGTCGGCGCGTCGGCTGCAGCGGCGTCGCGCCGCCAGACGGTGCGCTGGAACGAGCGCGTGTCGCTCGTCGTGTCTCCCTCGAAGCTGATCGAGACGGCCGTGCCGGCATCGCCGAGCGCTGCCGCGACGACCGCATCGCCGTTCGCCGCGACGACGGTCTTGTCGGCGTCGCCGTGGAAGACGATCAGCGGCGCGCCGGACGCGGGGGTTGCGGCCGCGGCTGCGACGCCGTTGCCGGCCGCCGGCCGCAGCGTCATCAGCGCCGTCAGGAGTTCATGCGTCGTCCCCGGCCCCGACTTCATGATCGCGAACGCCGACGCCACGTCCTGTGCGCTCCCGGGCGCGACGCCCGAATGGACTCCGGCAGCAGCGAACAGGTCGGGGTACTCGCGCGCCAGGATCGCCGCCATCGCGCCACCGGCCGAAAGCCCCGCGACGTACACGCGGTCGTGATCGATCCCGTGCGTCTGCAGGACGTGGCGCGTCATTCCGGCGAGGAGCGCCGGCTCGCCCGCGCCGCGGCCCTGGTCGCGCGGCGAGAACCAGTTCCAGCACTTGTGCGCGTTCGAGCGCGGTGCCTGCTCCGGGTAGAGGACCATGAAGCCTTGCTCTTGCGCGAGCGCGTTCATCTGCGTTCCGGCCGCGAAGTCGTCGGGGTCCTGCGTGCAGCCGTGCAGCATGACGACGAGCGGCAGCGCCTCGCCCTCGAAGCCGTCGGGGACGAACAGCTTGAAAGCGCGCGTTCCGTCGGCGCACGTGTAGCTGCTGGCGAGAAAG
This sequence comes from Caldimonas sp., assembly GCA_036272325.1. Taxonomy (GTDB): domain Bacteria; phylum Pseudomonadota; class Gammaproteobacteria; order Burkholderiales; family Burkholderiaceae_C; genus Schlegelella_A. The sequence goes on from DATAYY010000026.1 coordinate 884, forward strand.
CGTCCTGGGCCGGTCGGCCGGCGGACGGCGGGGGGCGCTTCGTCGACTTCTGCCGCATCGTCGACGACGAGCGTCGGTGTATGTGGCGGGAGCGCGGGCGTGTCGTGCACCAGAATGGCGGGGACGGTGTCCTCCACCGCGGCGTCGATCACCGTTGCCTCGACGGTGAGGTCGGCCTCGAGGCGAACGGGGTGAGTGCTGGCTGGCGCTGGATGCGCCAGCGCGCGCTGGATGGTCGTCGTGGCTTCGGCGAGCTTGCCGCTGCGGGTCAGCTGGGTGGCGTCGAGGATCTTGCGCAGGAACGGGTGCATGGTCAGGGGTCCGAGGTTGTATGTTGCACTGCAACAAACAGAGCCTACCCGGTCTCGGAGGAAGCCGCTCGCGCGCCTCCTATTTCGTCCTTGGTGGCGCCTCGTCGCGAAGCGGTGTCACGAGCTCGCCAGCGCGCATCGCCCGGGTGATCTGCGCGACGGCGCGCGCGACTTGCCGCGTTTCTTCCCGGACGGCCTGGTCGTGGTCGAGCGCCTCATGGCTCGTTGCGTACGGCTCGTAGTAGCCGATGTAGCGATCAAGACGGGCGCGATGTCCGGCGTCGATCAGGCCGATCCAGTCGAGCCAGTCCGACAGCACTCGACGCGAGCCTTCGATGCCGGCGACGTCGCCGTGGACGACCAGGCCGTAGATCCGCCCCGCGAGGTGCTTCGGATAGCTCCAGCCCTTGAGCTCGAGCGCCTTCGCCTCCTCTGGCTTCTTGCCGTGCGTCGACGTCGGGTCCGGGTTGCCGCCGTCGGCGCAGACGAGTCGGTCGATCATCAGCTTGAGCGCGCTCGACGTGCTGTACCAGTGCGTCGGCGTGACGATGACGATCGCGTGCGCCGCGACCCAGCGCTCGTAGATCTCGTTCATCCAGTCATGGACCTGGTTCAGCGAATGGTTCGGGTAGCAACTGCACGGCCAATGGCAGAGCGGCATCGCAGTCGACACGCAGCCCTTGCACGGATGGATCTTGCGTCCGTACTCCGAGGTGAGGAGGCTGAGGTCGAGGAAGTCGACCTCGAACCTCTCGCTCGCAAGCGTGTCTTGCACTTCGCGGGCAAGGCGGAAGGTCTTCGAGATCTCGCCGGGGCAGCTGCCGTCGTTGCGCGGCGAGCCGCAGATCACGAGCGCGCGTGTCGGGCCGGTCGCCCACGCCGACTGAGCGTGCTCGATCCGCTCGCGCGCCGCGATCCAGTCGACCGAAAGATCGTAGTCGGGATCGGCGTGGCCCGGGCCGGCCTTGCGCGTCCGCGGCGCCTTGTGCCCTTGCTCGTAGTTGTGCCAGGCGATTCCCTCGATCCTGGCGAGCGCCTCGCTCTCACGTTCGAAGGCCGGGTCGAAGAACAGCTCCCGGAAGCGGTCGCCGAACGCGTCGCGCGTCAGCTTCGCGGGCGCCTGGCCCTTGCGGATCTCAGTCATCGTGCACGCCTTTCCGGGGTCGCCTAGTATTTCCGCGTCGAAGCGAGGATCAGGACATGAAAGCCACCTGGAACGGCACCACCATCGCCGAGAGCGACGACACCGTCGTCGTCGAGGGCAACCACTATTTTCCCGAGGCCAGCCTGAAGCGCGAGTACGTCACCTTCAGCAATCACCGTTCCAGCTGCGCCTGGAAGGGCCAGGCGCACTACTACAGCCTGATGGTCAACGGCGAGCTGAACGAGAACGCGGTCTGGTACTACCCGGAGCCGAGCGAGGCGGCCCGGCAGATCAAGGGCCGGGTCGCCTTCTGGAAGGGCGTCCAGGTGGCCTGAACGCCTCCGCCGGCGTCAGCGGCCGGCCTTGAAGTTCGTGAAGATGCGCGTCTGCACGCGGCGGATCGGCTGCGGCACGGCGTCGGGCGCGGTCATGCGTGCCTTGTCGGCGTCGCTGAGGAAGACGGTCTTGTTCTCGGCCACGTCCTTCTTGACGAACTTGAGCGACGGCTTGTTGGGATTGGCGTAGAAGACCTTGTTCGTCAGCGACGCCGCGACCTCGGGGCGCAGGATGTAGTTGATGAAGAGATGCGCGTTGGCGACGTTCTTCGCGTCCTTGGGGATTGCCATCGTGTCGAAGAAGAGGGTTGCTCCGCCCCTGGGGATCAGCGCTTCGATGGCCGGCGGCTGCTTGGGGTCGACTTCGAGCGCGCGTGCGCGGGCGATGTTGATGTCGCCCGAATAGCCCATGACGGCGCAGAGCGAGCCGCCGGCGAGGTCGTTGATGTAGCCCGACGACGAGAAGCGCGTCACGTACGGGCGCACCGATTGCAACATCTTGGCGGCGACGTCGTAGTCGGCGGCGTTCTTGCTGTAGGCGGGCTTGCCGACATAGAGCAACGCGACCGGCAGCACCTCGGATGCCGAATCGAGGAAGTTGACGCCGCAGCTCTTCAGCTTGCTCGCGTACTTCGGATCGAAGATCAGGCTCCACGCATTGGCGGGCATCGGCAGGTCACCGAGCGCGGCCTTCACCTTCGGCACGTTGATGCCGACGGTGACGTAGCCCCAGAGCCAGTCGACGAGGTACTGGTTGCCGGGATCGACGGTTTCGAGTTGCTTCAGCAGGGTTGGATCGAGGTTGCCCCAGTTGGTGAGCTTCGAGCGGTCGAGTTTCTGCAAGAGGCCGCCCTCGATCTGGATCTTCGCGAAGTGCGAGCTCGGCACGACGATGTCGTAGCCGGTGTTGCCGGCAACGAGCTTGGCGAGCAGCACTTCGTTGCTGTCGTAGTTGTCGTAGTTGACCTTGATGCCGGTCTCTTTCTCGAAGTTCTTGATCGTGTCGTCGGCGATGTAGTCCGACCAGTTGTAGATGTTGAGCACCTTGGAGTCGGCGGCGAGCGCAGCCGTCGCGCCGGCGCAGGCGAGCACGGCCGTTGCCGCGACGCGAAGGGCTCGGGCCAGGGCGGAGCGGAGGCGGTTCGTCATCGCGGCGGTTCCTCGTGGGGTGTGTGGCAGAGCGTGGAATCGTACCCGGGCCAAAGGTTTCGTCGCGCGAATCGCGGTATGGTGCCCAAGCTCGCCCTCGCACCACACCCCAGCTCCATGCTCGACGCGTCTCCGCTCGCCAGCCGGCCGCCGATCGGCATCGACGTCGTTCACCGGCGCCGGCTGCGCGAGATCTACCGGTCGGCCGGCTGGCCCTGCCAAGACGGCATCGAGGTCGAGCTGCTCGCCGCCGGTCTGGTGCAGCGCGAGCGCGGCCCGCTCGGCCACGAGACGCTTCGCCTCACCGACGCCGGCATCGCCATCCTCGCCGAGACGCTGGCGAGAAATCGTGCCAAGCGCGACGCCCACGAGGCGCTCGTCGAGCGCGTCGCCCGCGAAATGACGCGAGCTGGCCGGCTCGCCTGGCGCGGCCTCGCGGTGCGCGCCAAGGTCGACGCCGGCTGGACGTTCGCGATGCCCGACGTCTTCTCGATCCGCCACACTACCGTCGAGGCGTACGCCGAGCCGATCGTCCACGAGGTCAAGGTGCAGCGCGCCGACCTGCTCTGCGATCTCCGTCGCGCATCCAAGCGCCAGGCATACCTCGAGCTCGGCGGCGAGTGCTGGTACGTCCTCAAGGACGGCATCGCCGAAGCCGACGAGATCCCGATCGAGTGCGGTGTTCTCGTCGCGTCCGAACGCGGTCTCGAGGTCGCGCGCCCGGCGCCGAAGCGGCCGATTCGGATCGGCTTCGCGCTCTGGATGGCGCTCGCGCGGGCGACTCCGGTCGAAGGCTGGCGGCTCGACGACGCCCAGCTTCTGCTCGGCGGCGAGGCGCCGGCGCTCGCCGACTGATTGCGCGATGATCGCGAACTCACTGGAGGAAGCGATGACTCCCATCCTCGTTCGCTCGCGCCGCTGCCTGGTCGGCTTGGCCGCGGCATTGGCGGTCTCGCTCCTCGCGGCGTGCGACAAGCCGGCTGCGCCGACGTCGTCGGGGGCAAATCCGGCGACGGCAGAGAAGTCGACCGTGACGAGCGAGACCGCTCCGGCGGCAGGCCCGGTCGCCGCAAAGGTCAGTGCCGGCGCGCACGCCGACGCCGGCATCGCCTGGCACGAGGCAGCCAACGACGCCGAGGTCGATGCCGCGTTCGCGACGGCGCGCAGCGAGAACAAGCCGGTGTTCGTCTATTGGGGCGCGAAATGGTGCCCGCCGTGCAACCAGGTCAAGGCAACGCTCTTCAACCGGCAGGACTTCATCGAACGCTCGCGGGCGTTCGTTCCGGTCTACGTCGACGGCGACAGCCCGGGCGCGCAGAAGATCGGGGCCCGCTTCAAAGTCAGCGGCTACCCGACGATGGTCCTGTTCAATCCACAGGGCAAGGAAGTCACACGTCTGCCGGGCGAGGTCGACCCGATCCGCTACACCGAAGTGCTCACGCTCGGCATGAATGCAGCGCGGCCGGTCGGTGCGGTTCTCGCCGATGCGCTGGCGCGGCCGGCGACCTTGGGGCCCAACGACTGGCGGCTGCTCGCGTTCTATTCGTGGGAGACCGACCAGCAGCAGGTGATCGCCAAGGACAAGCTGCCGGCGACGATGCTCGCGCTTGCCAACGCTTGCCCCGTCACCGCGCCCGACGCGGCGATGCGGCTGCGGCTGAAAGCGCTCGCCTTCGCCGACGAGAAGAAGCCGCCGCGGGTCGACCCGGCGACGCGCGCGGCCGTCGTCGCGCTACTCGGCGATCCGGTGCACACGCGCGAGCAGACAGACCTGGTCACCAACTACGCGAGCGAAATCGTCCGCGCGACGAGCGCCAAGGGCACGGCCGACCGCAAGGCGCTGGTCGCCGCGTTCGACGGCGCACTCAAGCGCCTCGAGGCCGATCCGACGCTGTCGCGCGCCGACCGGATGCAGGCGCTGATCGCGCAGGTCGACCTGGCGCGCGTCGACGAGCCCGCGGCAGGCGAGGCGGTGCACGCGCGGCGCCAGCCGGCGCCGCAGCTGCCGGCCGCTCTCGTCGCCGACGTCCGCGAGCAGGCCGCCCGCGCCGACCGCGAGATCACCAATGGCTACGAACGCCAGGCGGTAATCACTGCCGCGGCCTACATGCTCGAGCGCGCCGGCCTCGGCGACGAGTCCGACGCGCTGCTGAAGGCGAACCTGACGAAAAGCCATTCGCCGTACTACCTCATGTCCGAGCTCGCAAGCAACGCCAAGAAGCGCGGCGACACCGCCGAGGCGCTGCACTGGTACCGCGAGGCCTACGACAAGAGCGAAGGCCCGGCGACCCGGCTGCAGTGGGGCGCGAGCTACATCGTCGCGCTGATCGAGCTCGCGCCGCAGGACGAGAAGACGATCGAGGCGGCGACTGCGCAGCTCTGGAGCGAGGCGGCGACGCAGCCGGACGCGTTCTACATGCGCAGCGCCCGCTCGCTGCAGCGCGTCGGCGAAAAGCTGCAGGCGTGGAACAAGAGCGGCGCGCACCGGGCAGCGATGGCGCGGCTCGATGCCAGGCTCACCGACCTGTGCGCGCAACCGGCGCGCAGCGGCGACGAGCGCGCGACCTGCGAGAAGCTGCTCGGATCGCACGCCAAGCCGGCCGCGCAGGCGTGAAGTCGACGTCCAGCCGCCGAGGCCGCTACGGCGCCCCGGCGCCGCGCGCCGCTTGAGCGCCGCGCCGCTGCTCGCGATCGAGCACCTCACGGTGCGCTTCGGCGCGCCGGCGGTCGTCGACGACGTCTCGCTGCAGATCGCCGCCGGCGAGAGGTTCGCTCTCGTCGGTGAGTCGGGCTCAGGCAAGTCGATCACGGCGCTGTCGGTGCTCGGCCTCGTCGACGGCGCCGAGACGAGCGGCCGGATCGTCTTCGGCGGCACCGACCTGCGCACGCTGGCGGAGCCGCAGCTGCGTGCGATTCGCGGCGGCGAGATCGCGATGATCTTCCAGGAGCCGATGACCGCTCTCAACCCGCTGCACACGATCGGCGCCCAGATCGTCGAGGTGCTCAGCTTGCATGAAGGTCTGCGCCGCGGCGCGGCACGCGAGCGAGCGATCAGCCTGCTCGATCGCACCGGAATCCCCGACCCGAAGCGGCGCATCGACGCCTATCCGCACCAGCTTTCAGGCGGCCAGCGGCAGCGGGCGATGATCGCGATGGCGCTCGCGTGCCGGCCGCGCCTCTTGATCGCCGACGAGCCGACGACCGCGCTCGACGTCACGATCCAGGCCCAGATCCTCGCTCTCCTCGACGCGCTGCAGGCCGAGATGGGGATGGCGCTCCTCTTCATCACCCACGACCTCAACCTGGTACGCCGCTTCACTCACCGCGTCGGCGTCATGGAGCGCGGCAAACTGGTCGAGACCGGGCCGACGGGCGAGGTCTTCGCGCGACCGCAGCATCGCTATACGCAGGCGCTGCTCGCGAGCCGGCCGGCGCGCGTCGTCGCGCCGGTCGCAGGCGACGCACCGGTGCTCGTCGGCGCGCACGACATCCGCGTCAGCTTCGATGTCCCCGGCCGCTGGTTTCGCCATCGACGGTTCGATGCGGTGCGGCGTGCGACCCTCAGCCTGAGGCGCGGCGAGACGCTCGGCGTCGTCGGCGAGTCGGGCTCGGGCAAGACGACGCTCGGCCTGGCGCTGCTCGCGCTGCAGCCGGTCGCGGCGGGCGAGGTCGTCCTCGACGGCGCGCGCATCGACAATGCCGGTCGCGACGCCTTGCGCGCGATGCGCAGGCGAATCCAGGTCGTGTTCCAGGATCCGTTCGGCTCGCTCAGCCCGAGGATGACGGTCGGCCGCATCGTCGGGGAAGGTCTTGCGCTGCACCGGCCCGAGCTCGGCCGCAGCGAGCGCGACGCCGTCATCGTACAGATGCTCGACGAGGTCGGGCTCGGTGCGGGCGCCGGCCTCGCCGACGTCGTGCACCGCTATCCGCACGAGTTCTCGGGCGGCCAGCGTCAGCGGATCGCGATCGCGCGCGCCGTCGTCCTGCGCCCGGAAGTGCTCGTCCTCGACGAGCCGACGTCGGCCCTCGACGTCTCGGTGCAGCGGCAGGTGCTCGCGCTGCTCGCCGAGCTGCAGCGGCGCTACGCGATGAGCTACGTCTTCATCAGCCACGACCTCGCGGTCGTGCGCGCGATGTCGCATCGCGTGTTGGTGATGAAAGACGGCGAGATCGTCGAGTCGGGCGATGCCGAGGCGCTCTTTCGCGCCCCGCGCGAGGCTTACACGCGACAGCTGCTCGCCGCCGCCCAGCTCGCCTGAAGGCCGCCCAGGGACCCAGCGCGTGGGGCGCTTTTGCAAGCGCCGCCGCCGGCACGTTCAGCGCAGCATCGTCGCGCGGCTCATTTCAGGAGCCCCTCGGCCTTCATCGCCTCCTGCACCGCCGGGCGGGCGGCGACACGTGTCATGAAGGCGCCGACGTTCTTGTACGGCGCGAGATCGAGGCCGACGAACTTCGCCCAGTTGGTGACGGCGAAGAGATAGGCATCGGCGACGCTGAAGGACTCGCCCGTCAGGTAGCTCTTGCCTTCGAGCTGGCCGTCGACCCAGCGGTAGCGATCGTTGAGCTTCGTCTTGGCGATCGTCTTGTAGTCGTCCGGCGTCGCCGGGTTGAAGAGCGGGCTGTACGTCTTGTGGATCTCGCTGGTGATGAAATTGAGCCACTCCTGAAGCCGGTAGCGCGCCATCGTCCCGTTCGCAGGCGCGAGGTGCTTGCCCGGCGCCTGGTCGGCGATGTACTGAACGATCGCCGGCCCTTCGCTGAGCCGCTCGCCGTTGTCGAGCTCGAGCAAAGGCACGTAGCCCTTCTGGTTGATCGTGTAGTAGTCGGTGCCGTCCTCGAGCTTGTGCGTCTTGGTGTTGGCGAGGACGGGCGTGAACGCGAGGCCGGCCTCGCGCAGGACGATGTGCGGCGACAGCGAGCAGGCACCGGGGCTGTAGTAGAGCTTCATGTGGTTCCAGTCGAAGGGAGGGAACCGGTATTACACCGCGGCGGCGGAATCGGCGTCGTTCGCGCCGATTGAAGCCAGCGTTCAACGGCGTCGCGGTTGACGACCGCGTCGGCGTCGCTACATTCGTCCCATGAATAGCACCGCGACCGCCACCACCTTCCGTTCGCGCGCCGTCGAGCGCGTTGTCCGCGGCCAGCCCGCGTCCGACGGCGACGGCGTGAAGCTGACCCGGGTCCTGAGCCAGCCGCTGCAGCGACGCCTCGACCCGTTCCTGATGCTCGACGCCTTCGGCAGCGACTCGGCGAGCGACTACGTCGGCGGCTTTCCCGAGCATCCCCACCGCGGCTTCGAGACCGTGACGATCATGCTCGAGGGTCGCATGCGCCACCGCGACAGCGTCGGGAACGTCGGCCTGCTCGAGCCCGGCAGCGTGCAATGGATGACCGCCGGGCGTGGGATCATCCATTCCGAGATGCCCGAACAGGAGGAGGGCCGGATGGCGGGCTTTCAGCTCTGGGTCAATCTCGCTGCGGCCGACAAGATGGCGGCGCCGGCGTACCGCGACATCGCCCCTGCGGAGGTGCCCGTCTACACCGACGCTGCCGGCGTTCGCGTCCGCGTCATCGCCGGCACGAGCCATGGCGCAGCGGGCGCGGTGACGCGGCCGAAGACCGAGCCGATCGTGCTCGACCTGACGATTCCGCCGGGCGCCGCGTTCGAGGTCGAGATCCCGCCCGGACACAACGCGTTCGCCTATGTCTTTGGCGCAGTCGCGATCACAATCGGCGACGGCGATGCCGCGACGACCGTCGATCCCGACCGGATGGCGATCCTCGCCAACGACGGCGCCGCCGATGGTGTCCGCTTCGCGGTGCCCGCCGGCGCGAGCAGCGCGGCGCGCATCCTCGTCGTCGCCGGCCGGCCACTCGGCGAGCCGATCGCGCAACACGGCCCGTTCGTGATGAACACGACCGCCGAACTGCAGCAGGCATTTCAGGACTTTCAGCGCGGCGCACTCGCTCGCTGACGACGCGCCGCCAGAGGGCGGCGATGGTATGGTGCGCGCTCGTCGATCCCGCCGCGCCACCATGCCCCGCACCACGCTCGAAGAGGCTCGCCTGCATCCGGCGATCCGCGAGGTCGTCGCCAACCTCAACGCCGACATCGTCCACAACGTCCAGGCGGCGGCGAACTCGAATCCGGTCCTCGTCGTCGGCATGGCCGGCAATCCGCATGTGCGGCGAGCGAGGAAGGCGCTCGACGGCGCCGGCATCGCCTACCACTACCTTGAATACGGCAGCTACTTTGGCGGCTGGCGCCGGCGCGGCGCGCTGAAGATGTGGACCGGCTGGCCGACCTTCCCGATGGTCTTCGTCAAGGGCACGCTGGTCGGCGGCGCCGACGAGCTCGAGCGGCTCGTCGGCGGCGGTGAGCTGAAGCGCACGCTCGGCGAATGACGCCGCTCGCGACCGTCGCACGCGCGGCGCGGCGATGGGCTCCAGGCGCTGCTGCCGCCGCTGCGGCGACGGCCAGTGCGATCGCGATGGCCGCTGCCGCGAGCGACGCGCTGCCGGCAGCCGCTGCGCGGTCGCCGTCGTTGCCGACGACGACTGCGACGGCGGCGACGGACGTGCCGCTCGCTGCCTGCCATGTCGAAGGGATCAGGAACGGCGTCCTGTGCGGCGTGCTGCGGCGCCCGCTCGATCCGGCCCGTCCCGGGCAGGCGCAGATCGCGATCCGCTACGTCGTCGTCCCGGCGATGGCGCGCCGCAAGTTCGCCGACCCGGTCTTTCTTCTCGCCGGCGGCCCCGGCCAGAGCGCGGTGGCGGTCGCGGCGCCGACGATGGCGCTGTTCGCCCGCCTCAACAACCGGCGCGACATCGTCTTCGTCGACCAGCGCGGCACCGGCGGCTCGGCGCCGCTGCAGTGTCAGGAGCCGGAGCACGAGACGCTGGCCGAGCAGTCCGACCCCGAACGGCAGGTTCGCCTCGCGATGCAGTGCAAGGCGCAGCTGCTGAAGCTGCCTTACGTGAGGAGCGAGGACGACTTGCGCTACTTCACCACCAGCGTCGCGGTGCAGGATCTCGACGCAGTCAGGCGCGCGCTCGGCGCCGAGCGGATCGACCTCGTCGGCGCGTCGTATGGAACGCGCGTTGCGCTCGAATACCAGCGTCAGTTTCCGAGCGCCGTGCGGCGAAGCGTGATCGACGGCGTCGCGCCGCCCGACCTAGCGATGCCGGCGAGCTTCTCGCGCGACAACCAGGCTGCGCTCGACGCTCTCTTTGCCGCCTGCACGGCGGAGCCGGCATGCGCGCGCGACCATCCTGAGCTGCGCGCGCACTTCGAGTCGTTGCTCGCGTCGCTGCCGCGCACGGTGAAGGCGGCGCATCCGCTCACCGGCCGCAGCGAGGAGTTCGTGCTCGGGCGCGACATGCTGCTCGGCGCCGTCCGCAATGCGCTCTACGCGCCGCAGATCGCTGCCGCGCTGCCGGAGGCGATCGATGCGGCGCAGCGCGGCGACGTCGCTGGAATCGTCGGACTCCATGCAACGTTCAGCGCGCGCAAAACGACCCGGATCGCCGAAGGAATGCATCTCTCGATCGTTTGTGCCGAGGATGTCCCGCGCGTGCGCGAAAGCGGCGACGCACCAGGTGCCGATTTCGGCGCCGCATTCGCGCGCTTCTACGAACAGATGTGCGCCGATTGGCCGCGCGGCGACGTGCCGGCGGCGTTCTATTCGATTGCCGCCAGCGCGACGCCGGTGCTGGTGCTGAGCGGCGGCCTCGATCCGGCGACGCCGCCGCGCCACGGCGAGCGCGTTGTGCGCGCGCTCGGGCCGATGGCCCGCCATATCGTCGTCGCCAACGCCGGCCACGGCGTGCTCGGCATCGGCTGCATGCGCGATGTCGTCTACCGTTTCATCGATGCGACGTCGGACAGCGATGCGCTCGCGGTCGACGCCGGCTGCGCGGCGAACGTTCCGCGGCCGCCGGCGTTTCGCCCGATCGGCTGGGAAGGCGCAGGCGTCGCATCTTCGTGGGTGGCGCGATGATCGAGGTCCGCTCGCTCGCCAAGTCGTTCCCGGTGCCGACGCGCCGGCGCGGTTGGCGGCGCTCGCCTCAGACGGGCGCCGGCGACGTCGCCCCAGCGGGCGATGGCGAGCGACGCGTGCGCGCCGTCGTCGACGTCGGCTTCGACGCGCCGGACGGCCGCATCACCGGCCTGCTTGGCCCGAATGGCGCCGGCAAGACGACGACCCTGCGCATGCTCGCGGCGCTGATCGCCCCCGATGCGGGCAGCATGCGCGTCGACGGCATCGACGTCGTCGCCCGGCCGCGCCAGGTGCTGGCGAGGATGGGCGTCCTCTCGGACTCGCGCGGCCTCTATCCACGCCTCACGGCACGCGAGAACATCGTCTACTACGCTGCGCTGCACGGGATGGCGCGCGAGGCGGCCGAGGCGCGTGCCGAGGAGCTCGCCCGCATGTTCGAGATGACCGCCTTGCTCGACCGCCGCGCCGCCGGCTTCAGCCAGGGCGAGCGGATGAAGACTGCGCTTTGCCGTGCGCTCGTTCATGACCCGGCCAACATCGTCCTCGACGAGCCGACCAACGGCCTCGACGTGCTGGCGACGCGCGCCTTGCGCGAGAGCCTGCGCTGGCTGCGAACGCCGGCGGGCGGCTCGAAGTGCATCGTCTTCTCGACCCACATCATGCAGGAGGTCGAGCGGCTCTGCGACGGCGTCGTCGTCGTCGCGCACGGCCGCACCGTCGCGACCGGAACGGTCGACGAGCTGCTCGCCAAGACCCACGAACGCGACTTCGAGGAGGCGTTCGTCAAGCTCGCGTTCGCCGCCGAGCGGGCCGGTGCAGAGGCCACGACGTGAGGAGCGCCAGCGCCGCCGTCTTCGTCGTCCTGCGCAAGGAGCTGCGCGATGCGCTGCGCGACCGGCGCACGCTCGCGACGGTGCTCGTCTCGTCGGTGCTGATGGGACCGCTCGTGCTGCTCGCGATCTCCGGACTCGTCGCCTCGCTCGAGTCGCAGGCCGAGCAGCGCGAGGTCTATCTCTCGGGAGTGGCGCGCGCGCCGAGCTTGCGCAACTTCCTCGAGCGGCAGACGTACGTTGTCAAGGAAGCGCCGGCCGACTTCGAGGCGCAGTTGCGGCGCTCGACGTTCCACGATCCGGTCGTCGTCGTCCCCGAGGACTTCGAGGCAGCGCTCGTCCGCGGCGACGCGCCCGTCGTCGAGATCGTCTCCGACAGCGCCAACCAGCGCTCCGAGGCGAGTACGGCGAGGATCGAGCGGCTGCTCGGCGCCTTCAGTCGCGAGCGGGCGCTCCTCAGCTTGGCGCTTCGCGGCGTCTCGCCGCAGCTCCTCGAGCCGATGCAGGTCGATGACCGTGATCTCGCGAGCACGCAGACTCGGGCGACGCGGATCACCGGAATGCTTCCGTACTTCGTCATGATGGCGGTGCTCTATGGCGCGCTCAACGCCGCGCTCGACACGACTGCGGGAGAGCGCGAGCGCGGCTCGCTCGAGCCGCTGCTGATGAACCCGACCGAGCGCTGGGCGCTCGTCGCCGGCAAGTGGGGCGCGGTGTCGTGCGTCAGCGTCCTGATCGCGGTGCTCAGCTGTTTCAGCTTCCTGCCCGGGCAGTGGGTCTTGCGCAGTGACACGCTGCAGGCGATGTTCCAGTACGGGCCACGCGAAGCGGGCCTGTTCATCGTCCTCCTGCTGCCGCTCGCCGCGGCGCTCGCCGCGGTCCTGATGGCGGTTGCGATCCGCTCGCGGACGTTCAAGGAAGCGCAGGCGAGCTCGACGGTCGTCGTCCTCGCCGTCTCGCTGCTGCCGCTGGTCAACGTCTTCAATCTCGGCGGCGAGGCGCCGTGGCATCTGTGGGCACCGGCTCTGGCGCAGAACACCCTGATGACGCGCGTGCTGAAAGGGGAGGCGCTCGACTGGGCGCAGATCCTCATTCCACTCGGCGTCTGCACGGCGCTGACGGCGGCGGGCGTCTGGTCGGTCGCGCGCCAATTGCACCAGGCGGCGATGAAATGACCGCTTCTGCTCTCGCTCTCGAAGTGCTCGTCTGGCGTTGCGTTCCGTTCGATTCGCTGACGCCGCGCGAGTTGGATCGCATCTATGCGGCGCGCCAGCGGGTGTTCGCGGTCGAGCAGGGCTGCGCCTACCTCGATGCCGATGGCCGCGACGAGGTCGCGCACCACCTCGCCGCCTGGGCGCCGGCCGCGGCCGAGCCGGTCGCGTATGCACGTCTGCTGGCGCCGGGGGCGAAGTATTCGGACGCGTCGATCGGACGGGTGCTGACGAGCCTCGAAGCTCGTGGGCGAGGCCTCGGCCGCGAGCTGATGGAGCGCTCGCTGGCGCTCGTCGAAGTGATCTGGCCGGCGACGGCGGTGCGCATCTCGGCACAGACGCGACTCGAGGGCTTCTACGCGTCGCTGGGTTTTGTCGCCGTCGGCACAGCGTATCTCGAGGACGGGATCGACCACACCGAGATGCTGCGGACTGTCGACGCGTCATCCTTCTAAGCTCGGTAGCACGCCGCAGGCCGGCGAAAAATACAATCGGCTTCTTCTCCCAGAAGCTTCCATGCACTACCCGCGACATTTCGACGTCATCGTCGTTGGCGGCGGTCACGCCGGCACCGAGGCCGCGCTCGCCGCGGCGCGCATGGGCGCGTCGACCCTGCTGCTCACGCATTCGATCGAGACGCTCGGGCAGATGAGTTGCAACCCGTCGGTCGGCGGGATCGGCAAGGGTCACCTCGTCAAGGAAATCGACGCACTGGGTGGCGCGATGGCCGCTGCGGCGGACGAGGCCGGCATCCACTTCAGGATCCTGAACGGCTCGAAGGGCCCGGCGGTGCGGGCGACGCGCGCGCAGGCCGACCGTGCGCTCTACAAGGCGTCGATCCGCAGGCGACTCGAGCGGCAGCCGAATCTGTCCCTGTTTCAAGCCGCCTGCGACGACCTCGTGACGAAAGGCGACCGTGTAGCAGGCGTCATCACGCAAGTGGGCGTTCGCTTTGATGCGGCTTGTGTGGTTCTGACCGCGGGCACGTTCCTCGACGGCAGGATCCACATCGGGCTCGAGAGTCACCCTGGCGGGCGGTCGGGCGAACAGCCCGCGCGGACGCTCTCGGCCCGCCTCAAGGAACTCAAGCTGCCGCAGGGGAGGCTGAAGACAGGGACGCCGCCGCGGCTGGACGGCCGGACGATCGACTATCGCAAGCTGATCGAGCAGCCCGGCGACGGAGCGGGGCCCGGGCGTACCGTGAACGACGTGCCGGTGTTCAGCTTCCTCGGTGATCCGCGGCGGCACCCGCGGCAGATCTCCTGCTGGATCACGCAGACCAATGCTCGCACGCACGAGATCATTCGAGCCGGGTTCGATCGCAGCCCGATGTTCACGGGAAAGATCGAAGGGATCGGCCCGCGCTATTGCCCCAGCATCGAAGACAAGGTGCATCGATTCGCCGACAAGGAATCGCATCAAATCTTTCTCGAGCCCGAGGGTCTTGAGACGGCCGAGGTCTACCCGAACGGGATTTCGACGTCTTTGCCTTTTTCGGTGCAGATCGAGGCAGTTCGATCGATTTGCGGGCTTGAAGACGCTGAGATCGTGCGACCAGGCTATGCCATCGAGTACGACTATTTCGATCCTCGTGCCCTGG
>DATAYY010000027.1:0-2953 GCA_036272325.1 Caldimonas sp.
TCGATTGCAGCCCCCACTGGCCCTTGGTCCAGTTCTCGAGGTCGTCGGCGTTGATCATCGTCGCCGGCGAGTTGACTAGGTTGTAGTACCAGAGGCTGCGCCGATAGATCGCCTCGGGAGCGCCCTTCAAGCGGAAGTGCCAGATCTCCGACAGCGTCTTGTCGGGCGAGACCGGGCGCAGACACCGCAACTGCTGTAATGGCGATTGCACCGAGAGATACGGATAGACGAGAACGTGGTGGATGCTGCGCGAGAGGTACTCCTCCGTCTTCGCCTCGCCGTACGCATCCTTCAGCAGCGCCTCGTATTCGAGCGTGTCGGGGTCGCGCGGCCTGAGGCCCATGTAGGCCTTCAGGATGCCGTGGCCGCGCGGGAAGTTGATCGTCTGCACCGAGTCCCACTGCTCGAAGCTCGACGCGAACGTCGACAGGTAGTGGTAGTAGAGCGGCGCCGCGCCTCGCTCCGCCTTGAGGCGCTTCTCGACCCTGCCGGCCGAGATGCCGGTCGACTGATGGGTCACCGAGGGATGGAGCGCGTCGAGCTGGTTCTCCATGAAGAACTTCCAGTTCGAATGCTGCATGACGCGGTGGCAGATCGGCACCACCTCGACCTCGCCGAGCGGCGAGCGGTCGCACATGTCGTCGAACGCGATCTTCGCGTCGCCGAGGAACTCCTCCAGCGAGGGCCCGTCGGCGCCGAGGCTGGCGAACACGAAGCCGCGGTAGCTCGCAACGCGTGGCGCGCGCTTCATGCCGCAGTCGGGGTTGTCGCGCGTCATCCGCGTTCCCTCATAGCCCTTGGCGAGCGGGATTGCCCGCACCCTGCCGTCGAGGTGGAAGCTCCACGCGTGGTACGAGCAGACGAGCGCGCTGCCGGTGTTGCCCTTCAGGTTGCCGACGACCTGCACGCCGCGGTGCGGGCAGCGGTTGTAGAGCACCTGAACGCCGCCGTCGTCCTGGCGGATCATGAGCATCGGCTGGCGGCCGATCGTCACGGCGTGATAGTCGCCGCGTTGGGGGATCTGCGACTCATGGCCGCAGTAGACCCAGATCGTTTCCCAGATCTTCGCCATCTCGGCGTCGAAGATCTCCTGGTCGGTATAGACCGTCTTGTGGACACGGTCGGGCTCGACGAGTGCGGTGACATCCATCCTTGGCCTCGGTGCACGGAGCGCGGCCGACTGCGCGCCGCGACGCGTTCGAGTCTAGGCCGACCGGCGTGGGCGGGGAATTCGGGCCGCTCCCATAGACTCGTGGCGATGAGCGCTCTGCCGGATTTCGCTTCGTTCACGTCATCGCCCGAGATCGACGCCCAGTACAACGCCGGCACCGCCGTCGCCGATTCGGCCGCGCGGCTGGAGCGCCACTTCGAGCAGAGCGCCGAGGCGCGCGCGCGCCTGCGCTGCACGAGCGGCATTGCCTACGGGCCGACGCGCGCCGAAACGCTCGACGTCTTTCCCGCCGAGCGGCCCGGCGCGCCGGTGTTCGTCTTCATCCACGGCGGCTATTGGCGCCGCTTCGCCGCCCGGGACTACCACCTCGTCGCGCTCGGACTCGTCCCGCTCGGCATCACGACGGTCGTCGTCGACTACGCGCTCTGCCCGAAGGTGACGATCGACGAGATCACGCGCCAATGCCGCGCCGCCGTCGCCTGGACGCTTCGCCGGATCGGCGACTATGGTGGCGACCCGGCACGCGTCGCCGTCGGCGGCCATTCGGCAGGCGGCCACCTGACTGCGATGTGCCTCGAGGCGCGCTGGGACGAGGACTACGGCCTCGGGCGCGACCCGCTCGCCGCCGCCGTGCTCGTCAGCGGCATCTACGACATCGAGCCGCTGCGCCGCAGCTACCTGCAGCCGTCGATCCAGATCGACGACGGCATCGCCCGGCGCAACTCGCCGATGTTCGCGGTGCGGCCGTGCGCGACGCCGGCGCTCGTCACCTGGGGCGCCGACGAGAGCGTCGAGTTCGCTCGCCAGTCGACCGGTTTTCACGCAGCCTGGCGGGCTGCCGGCAACCCCGGCGAGCTGCTGCCCCAGGTCGGCGCCAACCACTTCTCGGCGATCGATGGTCTCGCCGACGCCGACGGCGTGCTGTCCCGCTGGCTCGCCGCCAGGCTGGACGCGACCGCCTGACGAGCTACTTCAGGAGCGGGTGGCCGCCGTCGCTGCCGCCGCAGGTCATGACCGCGCGCTGCGCAGTCATCTTGCCGGTGCGCAGGCCGAACTGCGTGTTGTCGGCGTAGTAGAACGCCTCCGGCCGGAACCAGACCTTGAGCCGCTGCGGGTTGACCGCGGCGATCTTCGCCCAGCGCTCGGAATCGGTGATCCCGTCCTTCTGCTCGAGATACGCGGTGGCGTAGACGAAGCCGCCCTGCTTGTTCGAGAACGGGCCGATGATGTCGGCGAAGTAGGGCACGGCGACGGTCTCGTTCAGCGACGAGCCGTCGCCGCCGACTGCTTCGGTGAACGTGAACTCGCCGTAGATCGCCGCCGTCGGCGTCCCGTGCAGGTTTTCGATCGCGACGTTGACCGCCAGCAGCGGCGTCTTGCACTCGCCCGTTGGCGGCACCATTGCGACGCTTGCGAGGTAGTAACGGAACTGGGCGTTCATCGTCTTCGGCGATTTCCCGCGCGTGAGCTCGGCCATCTCCTCGGGGCTCTCGAAGATGCGCGGCTCGCCGCGCGGCCCGCCGCGCAGCGCCTCGGCGGCGATCGCCTGGTCGGTCGTATGCGTGTAGGTCTGCGAGCCGGTCGGCATCTCGGTGTATTCGCGCCGTTCCTTCGGCGCGGCCGGGCCGGCCTTGCGCGCTGCCGGCGCTGCCTGTGCCTTCGTGGCGGGCGGGGGCAGCTCGGCCTTCTTGCAGCCGGCGACGAGCAGCAGGGGCAGGACGAGCGTGACGAAGAGGGCGCGCAAGACGTTCTCGGTGGTTCCGGTGGATATCGACCGTGCGG
>DATAYY010000028.1:0-25438 GCA_036272325.1 Caldimonas sp.
TCAGCCGTTGTGGGCGCGGGGCGGTGCGCGAGTTCGGAGCGGTCGATGCGTCGTCGGTGGGCGGCGCCCTATGACAACAAAACGTGCGCGAGGCGTCAAAGGGGATTGCCCGGAGGCACCCCTGGATCGGCAGCCGACAATGAAAAAGGCCGCCCGTAGGCGGCCTTGGAGCTTTGATCGGGAACTCGCTCGCGCGAGCGCCGGATCAGAAGAAGTGGCGAATGCCGAACTCGGCGCCCTTCGAGTTGCCGCCGAGGGTCGGCGTCCCGGGTGCCGCCGAGGTTCCGCCCGCAATCGACGCGGCCGAGTGGTTGCCGTTGTTGAGCTGCGAGTAGGTGCCGTACATCGCCGTCCGCTTGGACAGGTTGTACTGGTACGTCGCCGCCCACTGGTAGATCTTGTTGTCGAAGTTCAACGGGGCGGCGAGGCTGTTGTCCAGCTTGCTGTGGCTGTAGCCGAGGTGGACTTCGCCCTGACCGAGCGGGATGACCGTGCTGATATGGAAGCGGTCTTCCTTCTGATTGTTCCGCTTGTCATGGTCGTAGTAGCCGAGCAGCTTCAGGAAACCGAAGTCGTAGGCGCCGCCGATGTTCCAGGTGTCTTGATCGTTGCCATAAGGGCCCAGGGCGGCGGAGACCAAGGTCGCGTTGTCCTGCTTGCCATACGCGAACGCGACATCGAACGGACCGGCAGCGAAGCCAACACGACCGCCGAGATAGCGGCCGTTGTTGCTCGATTGACCCGTCTGGCCGATCTCGCCCGTGGCACCCATGAACTGGCCGTAGAAGCCACCGATGTTGGCCGGCAGGAAGTACTGGACCGCGTTGTCCGCGCGAACGAACGTCGTCGTCGCCAACTGCAGGACGTGGGTCGAGTCGCCGAGACCGTTGGTGCCGAACGCGTCGAAGATCGTGTTGTTCCAGAACGTCGGCGTGTAGTCGCGGCCGAGGCGGAGCTCGCCGGCGTTGCTGAACAGGCTCACCGTCGCACGACGCGACCAGAACTTGCCGGAGCCCGTCCCCGATTGGCCGCCGCCGATGTCGCCAGAGTCGGCGCCGACGCTCGAGAGCAGCAGGAAGCCCGCCTTCAGGCCGCCACCGAGATCCTCGATGCCGCGGAAGCCCAGCTGGCTGCTGTTGATGCCGTCACGGCCCATGCTCCATTTCTTCGAGGCACCCTCGTTCTTGACGACGCGACCGTTGAGGTCGACGGTGCCGTACAGCGTGACCGATGACTGGGCCGACGCGACGCCCGCATAAGCGCCCAATACAGCGAGAGCGAGCAGAGATTTTTTCATTGCAACTATCTCCTAGGTTGAACAAGAGGTCCCGATCACCGAAAACCCGCGCTGGAGCAGATCAGGCACAACCCCCTCAGCGGGAAGTTGGCCTTATTGCACCAGAGCGATCCGGGGCTGGAAAGCCTTGCCCGAGAAAAAAAGGCCTTCTGTTGTCTTGGCACAACGAGGATTTCGCCGGGGGTTTCGATCGCTTCGCGCTATCCTGCCGACCCTCGTGAGCAGCCCGATTCTGTCGCCCGCCGACCGCGTGCTCGCGGCCCTCGACCACGGCCTGCGCGCCCTGACGACAACGCCGCAGGCGGCGCGGCCGAAGCCGGTCGCGACCGTGCCCGGCGACCCACTGGACGACGCCGAGCGGCGCGAAGCCGGCGCGATGATGCGCGTCAACCACGTCGGCGAAATCTGCGCGCAGGCGCTCTACAGCGCGCAGGCGCTGGCTGCGACTGACCAGCAACTGCGTCGCCAATTCCAACAGGCCGCGGACGAGGAGACCGACCACCTCGCCTGGACCGCCGAACGGCTGCGCGAGTTGGGCGCGCGGCCGAGCCTGCTCAATCCGCTCTGGTACGCCGGCGCGTTCGCAATCGGACTCGTCGCAGCGCGTGCCGGCGACGCCAGCAGCCTCGGCTTTCTCGTCGAGACCGAGCGCCAGGTCGAGCGCCACCTCGACGGCCATCTCGACCGCTTGCCCGCGGCAGATCTCTCGTCGCGCGCAATCGTTGCCCAGATGAAGGACGACGAGGCCGGCCACGCAATGGCCGCCGAGCGTGCCGGCGCGAGGCCGGTGCCGACACCCATCCGCTGGGCGATGCGTGCGGCGGCCAGGGTGATGACGACCGCCGCGCGCTACGTCTGATCGGCGGCGACAGCGACGAGCTCGTAGCTGGTCGTGATGGCAGCGGTCTTGGCGAGCATGATCGTCGCCGAGCAATAGCGGTCGTGCGAAAGTGCGATCGCACGCTCGACCGCGGCAGCGGGGAGCCCGATACCGCCGACGATGAAATGCAAGTGGATCGTCGTAAACACCTTGGGGTCTTCCGCGGCGCGTTCCGAGGTGACCCGCACGCGGCAGCTGCGGATGGCGTGACGACCACGCCGAAGAATCAGGACGACGTCGTAGGCGGCGCAGGCGCCGGTACCGGCGAGCACCGTTTCCATCGGCCGCGGCGCCAGGTTTCGGCCTCCGCCATCAGGCGCGCCGTCCATCGTCAGCAGATGGCCGCTGCCCGTCTCGGCGCTGAAAGCCATGCCGTTCGCGGCCAGCCAATCGATCGTGCATTCCATGCCCAGACTCCATATTGCAGTGCAGCAAAAAAGCGCCTACACTGAATTTCAATCGATCCTGGCAACCGTCGTGACGACGCCGGTACACGGGCGATCGGGCAGATTGTCTCCTCCACCTCCTCATTGGTGGATTCAGCCCGAGGCGGCGACGCCTCGGGCTTTTTTCCGGGCCCGATGCGCTCCTTCAGCCAGCGGCCGCGGCGGGCGCGGCGCGTATGATGCGCTGCCGCAATCCTGTCGCTGAGAACCCTCCAGGCATGGCGACCTCTGCCCGCAAGACCCCGCTCAAGCGCTCGACCGAACTTGCGAGCTACCTGCAGAAGATCCTGACCGCGCGCGTCTACGACGTTGCGATCGAATCCGCGCTCGAGACTGCGCAGTCGCTCTCGATGCGGCTCGGGAACAAGATCCTTCTCAAGCGCGAAGACACCCAGCCCGTGTTCAGCTTCAAGCTGCGCGGCGCATACAACAAGATGGCCCATCTCGCGCCGGCAGCGCTCGCGCAGGGCGTGATCTGCGCGTCCGCCGGCAATCACGCCCAGGGCGTCGCGCTCGCGGCGGGCCGGCTCGGCTGCCGGGCGCTCGTCGTCATGCCGACGACGACGCCCTCGCTCAAGATCAACGCCGTGCGGGCGCTCGGCGCCGAGGTCGTTCTCTTCGGCGACAGCTACTCCGACGCCCACGCGCACGCGCGCCGGCTCGGGAGCGAACGCGGCCTCGCCTTCGTCCATCCCTTCGACGACCCCGACGTCATCGCCGGCCAGGGCACGATCGCGATGGAGATCCTGCGCCAGCACCAGGGGCCGATCGACGCGATCTTCGTCGCCGTCGGCGGCGGCGGGCTCATCGCCGGCATCGCCGCGTACGTCAAGGCGGTGCGGCCCGAGATCCGCATCGTCGGCGTGCAGATGAACGACTCGGACGCGATGATCCGTTCGATCGACGCCGGCCGCCGCGTCGAGCTCGCCGACGTCGGCCTGTTCTCCGACGGCACCGCGGTCAAGCAGGTCGGCGCCGAGACGTTTCGGCTTGCTCGCGAGCTCGTCGATGAATGGATCGTGGTCGACACCGATGCCGCGTGCGCCGCGATCAAGGATGTCTTCGAGGACACCCGCTCGATCCTCGAGCCCGCCGGCGCCCTCGGCGTCGCCGCGATCAAGCAGTACGTGCACCGTCATGGCACGAAGGCCGAGACGTACATCGCGATCACCTGCGGCGCCAACATGAACTTCGATCGCCTGCGCTTCGTCGCCGAGCGAGCCGAAGTCGGCGAGGAGCGCGAAGCGCTGTTCGCGGTGACGATTCCGGAGGAGCGTGGCAGCTTTCGCCGTTTTTGCGAGCTGATCGGGCCTCGCGCGGTGACCGAGTTCAACTACCGCATTTCGGACGAACGGGTCGCGCACGTGTTCGTCGGCATCGCGACCGTCGACCGCGCCGAGTCGGCATTCCTGGCGCGTGAATTCGGCAGTCACGGCTTTCCCGCGCTCGACCTCACCGACGACGAACTCGCGAAGGAACATGTCCGCTACATGGTCGGCGGGCGAAGCGCCCTCGCCCACGACGAACGGCTTTACCGATTCGTCTTTCCCGAGCGCCCGGGTGCGCTCATGCGCTTCCTGTCGAGCATGCCGGGCAGCTGGAACATCAGCCTGTTCCACTATCGCAACCAGGGTGCCGACTACGGCCGGATCCTGGTCGGCATGCAGGTGCCGAGTGCCGACGAGGGTCGGTTCCACGAGTTCCTCGCAACGCTTGCCTACTCGTGCGCCGACGAGACGGCCAATCCGGCGTACCGACTCTTTCTCGCCTGAGGCGAGCGGCGCGTTACTGCGTCGCCAGCCCGCCCGGTGTCGGCAACCCCGGCGAAGCCTGCAGCGGCGTCATCGGCGCTGCCCCAGGCACGATCGCCGGCTGCGCGCTGCCGACCACGGGCGGCAGCGTCGCCCCTGGCACGGGCAGTGGTGCCCGCGGCGGCGCCGCTGCCGGCGCGGCACCGAGCGGCGGCAGGACGCCCGAGTTCGGCGGCGGCAACGCCGGCAACTCGAGGAGGACACTGCGGGCACCTCGCGCCGGCCCGAGCGATGCGGTGCGCAGGCCGACCGATTGCAACACCAGATCGCCGTCGAGTTGCGCGCCGACCGTGAACGGCTTCGGCGGCTTGCCGTCGACGGCGATCAGGGCGAGGCCGCGCCCCGGCTCGGCCCCTGCATCGCCACGCGGCGCCATGACGCCGATGAGCTTGAACCGCGAAGGCGCTTCCGGGGCCTGCGCGAGCGCAGCACCTTGCCGTGGCGCGGCACCGAACAGGCGGCCGAGGTCGCCGCGCACGGTGGCGGCATTGCTGACCGCGACGGCGTACGGCGGCAGCGTTGGCGGCCTGGCGGCCAGGCGAAGCGCCCAGAACACCGCCGTCGCGCCGACGAGCGACCAGATCACGAACGCTGACAGTCGAGCGAACATGCGACGATTATCATGGAACGCTTTGCCCCTTCGGGCATCGGAGCGGTAGAACCGCACGGGACGACGATGTCGACGCAACCACCGCTGCCAATCGCACGCGCACGCACGCGCATCCGCGGCTTCACGCTGATCGAGCTGATGGTCGTGCTCGTCATCATCGGCGTCCTCGCTGCATTGATCGTGCCCAACATGCTCGATCGCGCCGACGACGCACGCGTCACCGCCGCACGCACCGACGTCAACAACCTGATGCAGGCGCTCAAGCTCTACAAGCTCGACAACTTGCGCTATCCGACCAGCGAGCAGGGGCTGCAGGCGCTGGTCGCCAAGCCGACGGTCGGGCCGATCCCGCCGAACTGGCGACCCTATCTCGACAAGCTGCCGAACGATCCCTGGAAGAACCCGTACCAGTATGCGAACCCCGGGCTGAAGGGCGAGATCGACGTCTACAGCTTCGGCGCCGACGGCGTTGCCGGCGGCGAAGGAAAGAATGCGGACATCGGGTCGTGGCAGTGACGCGGCGCCCACCGGGCGCCGCTTCACCGCCGAGGCATGAACAGGATTGCTCCCGCCCCGCGTCGGTCCTCTTTCTCGGAGAGGGAGGGCCCGTGGGGGCGGTTGTGTTCCGAGCGCTCAATCTCGCTCCGGCGTTCGCGCGGATTCACGCTCATCGAGATGATGGTGGTGGTGGCGGTGATCGCGATCGC
Organism: Caldimonas sp.; assembly: GCA_036272325.1. Lineage (GTDB taxonomy): Bacteria > Pseudomonadota > Gammaproteobacteria > Burkholderiales > Burkholderiaceae_C > Schlegelella_A. The sequence goes on from DATAYY010000028.1 coordinate 5,752, forward strand.
AACCGCCGTCGCGAGCCTGGCACTGCGCGATCCGTCGGAATCGAAGCTCGAGCAGGAGGCGGCACGGCTCGCGTCGCTGCTCGAGTCGGCGCGCGCTGAGGCGCGCGCGTCGGGCGTAGCGGCCCATTGGGAGCCGCTCATCGAGCAGGCCGACGACTTTCGCTTCGTCGGCCTTCCCGCGGGCCAGCCGCTGCCGACGCACTGGATCGAGCCGCGGACATCGGCCCAGGTGATCGGCGCACGGGCCGTCGTCCTCGGTCCCGAGCCGCTGATCGGCCCGCAGCAGATCGTCCTGCGCCTCGGCGACCATCGACTGACGCTCGCGACCGACGGCATCGGGCCGTTCGTTGTCGCCGACGGCACCGCACCGCGATGATCCGGCGGCCACGCGGCTTCACCCTGATCGAGGTGCTGGTCGCGCTGGCGATCGTCGCGATCACGCTCGGCGCCGGCATCAGGGCTGCCGGCTCGCTGACCGCCAACACCGCGCGCCTTGCCGACGTCACCGCTGCGCAATGGTGCGCCGACAACCAACTCACCGGCCTCCGGCTCGCGCACCAGTTCCCGGACATCGGCGACGGCGACTTCACTTGCGAGCAACTCGGTCGCGGCTACGCCGGCAAGCTCGTCGTGCGGCCGACGCCGAATCCGAACTTCCGCCGCGTCGACGCCCGCATCCTCGACACTGACGGGCGCCAGATCGTTCTTCTCTCGACCATCGTCGGACGCTCATGACGGCAGCGACTCCGAGTGCACGCATGCAAGGCTTCACGCTGATCGAGGTCCTGGTCGCCATGGTCGTGATGGCGATCATGTCGCTGCTGGCGTGGCAGGGCGTCGACGGCATCGCGCGCACGCGCGAGTCGAACCAGGTCCGGCTCGAGCAGATCCTGCGGCTCGAGACAGTGATCGCGCAATGGGAGCAGGACCTTGCGGCGCTGCAGGAGACGACCGCGGTCCCCGCGCTTCGCTGCGACGGCCAGAGCGTGCGCCTGACGCGACGCGCCGAGGGCGGGATGCAGGTCGTTCTCTGGACGCTGCGTCCTGACGCTGGCGGCAACGTCTGGCAGCGCTGGGCGGGACCGGCGACGGTGACGACGCACGGTCTGCAGGAGAGCTGGCTGCGCAGCCAGCAGTTCCAAGGCGGCGAAGACGGCCTGCTGCGCGCGCTCGACGGCGTCGAGAGCTGGCAGGTCTACTTCTATCGCGGCAACGCCTGGGCGAACTGCCAGTCGAGCGGCGACATCGCCCCGGCGACACCGGTATCACCGGTGACCCCGTTGACGCCGATGTCGGCGTCGGCGCCGGCGTCCGGAGTGGCGCCCGCCGCGGCGACCCCCACCGTCCTGCTGCCGAGCGGCGTCCGCGTCGTTCTCGTGTTCGCACCAGGCAGCGGTCTCAACGGCAACCTCGTCCGCGACGTGCTGCTCGCGCCATGACCGCAACAGCTCGCCGCGGTCGCAATCAGAGCGAGAGAGGCGCCGCCCTCCTGACCGCAATGATCATCGTCGCCCTGGTCGCGACGCTGGCCGGCGCCATGGTCTGGCAGCAGTGGCGGGCAATCCAGGTCGAGGCCGCGGAGCGGGCGCGAACTCAGTCGGCGTGGATCCTCTCTGGTGCGCTCGACTGGGCGCGCCTCATCCTGCGCGAGGACGCTCGCAACGGCGCCATCGACCACCTCGGCGAGCCCTGGGCCGTGCCGCTTGCCGAAGCACGGCTGTCGACGTTTCTTGCCGCGGACAAGGACAACACCGACGACGCTCCCGACGCCTTCCTCTCGGGAGCGATCACCGACGCAGTGTCACGCTACAACGTCACCAACGTCGTCGCCGGCAATCGCGTCGATCCGGTCGAGCTCGCGGCGCTGCAGCGGTTGTGCGAAACGGTCGGCGTATCGGCCGACGTCGCAACGCGGATCGCGAACGGACTGCGCGATGCGGCACCACCGCAGCCCGTCGCGCCGGCGGCAAGCGCGGCCGCGACCGTCGAAGCGCCCGCCGATCCACCGCTGATGCCGCGCTCGGTAAGTCAGCTCGCCTGGCTCGGCATCGACCCAGAGTCGCTGCGCCTGCTCGAGCCCTACATCGTGCTGCTGCCGGAGAAGGCGTGGGTCAACGTCAACACGGCGCCGCGCGAGGTCCTCGTGGCCGCGATTCCCGGCCTCGATCTCGCGACCGCGGAGCGGATCGTCCAGGCGCGCCAGCGCGCGCCGATGAAGTCGGTCGCCGACATCCAGGCGCTCGCCCCAGGGCTACCGAGCACGAGCTTCGAGCGCCTCGCCGTCGGCTCGAACTTCTTCGAGGTGCGCGGCCGTCTGCGGCTCGGCGACGTCGTTCTCGAGCAGCGTTCACTCGTCCAGCGGCGCGGGCTCGACGTCGTCGTCCTCCAGCGCGAACGCGCCTCGACGCGCGACCAGGCGGGCTCCTAGCACCGCAAAAGGTCGGTAAAGCGAGAACCAGTACGGCGATTTCGCCGCAAGATGCCTTTCTAAGTCCTTGATTGCCAAGGGATCGCTCTCGGCACCTCCCTAGAATCGCGTTAGCCTTCGCCGCCTCCGAATGTCGACCCTCGTCCTTCAGCTTCCCGAGCGACGGCGCCTGCGCGCCGGCGCCGCCGACGAGCCCGGCTCCGCCGCGGCGCGTCGGCGCGAGTACGCCTATGCGACGAGCGACGACGGCATCGAGCTCGACGCACACGGCCAGGCTGCAGCGGCGCTGCTGCCGAGCCGATCGGTGGTGATCGCGGTCGTGCCGGAGGCCGACGTCAGCTGGCACCGCATCGCCTTGCCGAAGGCGCCGGCATCGCGGTTGCGCGCGGCGCTCGTCGGCGTGCTCGAGGAAGAGCTCCTCGACGACGCCGACGCCGTGCATCTCGCCATCGCGCCGCTCGCGGCCGCTGGTCAGCCGACCTGGGTGGCGGCGGTCGACAAGGCGTGGCTCCAGGGCGAGCTCGCTGCGCTCGAGAAGGCACACGTGTTCGTCGACCGCGTTGTGCCGATGGCATGGCCCGACGATCCGCCCGCCGGTCACTTCCACGCCCCCGCCGAGGGCGTCGGCAGCGTCGAGAGTGCGCTCTTGACGTGGGCCAGCGTCGACGGCGTCGCGACCTTGCGCCTCGACGGCGGCCTGGCGCGCGCGCTCGTACCGCAGCCGGCGCCACCGACGACGCGTTGGACCGCAAGCCCGATGGCTGCCACCGCGGCCGAGCACTGGCTGGGCGCGCCGGTCAACGTCATGCCGACCGAGCACCGCCTGCTGCAGGCCGGCCGAAGCCTGTGGAACCTGCGCCAGTTCGACCTCGCCCGACGAACGCGCGGCGCACGCGCAATCGCCGACTGGGGACGCCAGCTGATGAGTCCGGCGTGGCGGCCGGTTCGCATCGGCGCCGCACTGCTCGTCGCGGCGCAGATCGTCGGCCTCAATGTCTGGGCCTGGCACGAAAGGAGCGTGGTCGAGTCGCGCCGCGCTGCGATCCAGGCGCTCGTCAAGAAGACGTTCCCGCGCGCCGCCGACGCCGACATCCAGCGCGATCCCGCTGCCGTCATGCTGCGCGAAGCGCAGGCGCTGCGAACGCTTGCCGGCAAGGCCGGAGACGGCGATCTCGAGCCGATGTTGCAGGCCGCGGCCGCGGCCTGGCCCGGCGAACGACCGCCGGTCGAGAACCTGCGCTACGAACCCGGCAAGCTGACGCTGTCGGCGGTGGGCTGGAGCGACAAGCAGATCGAGCAGTTCCGCTCGATCCTGCGCCCCGCCGGCGTTCGCGTCGACGCCAGCGAAGGGCGTCTCGTCCTCACTCGCGCCCGCGGCGGAGCAACGCTCGGATGAGCACGGACAGCGCCGCCACGCTGCCCCCCGGCGTCGCCGGCGCACGCCAGCAAGCTGGCCAGTTCTGGCAGGGGCGCGCGCCGCGCGAGCGCCAGCTGATCGTCGCGATGGCGGTCGCGCTGGGCGTTCTCGTCGTCTGGCTGATTGCGGTGCGGCCGGCGCTCCAGACGCTGCGCGAGACACCCGCCGAGCTCGATCGACTCGACAGCCAATGGCAGCAGATGCAGCTCGCCGCATCCGAGAGCGCAACGCTGCGCGCCGCCTCGCCGGTGCCTCCGCAGCAGGCGTCGGAGGCGCTGCGGGCCGCGACCGAGCGGCTCGGCGGCAAGGGCAGGATCGCTCTGCAGGGCGACCGCGCCACCCTCACCTTCTCGACCGTGCCGTTCGAGGCGCTGCGCAACTGGATCGGCGAGGCCCGCAGCGCGGCGCGTGCGCGTCCGGTCGAGGCGCAGTTGCTCAAGGGTGCAAACGGCTACAGCGGCGCGATCACCGTCGTGCTCGCGGGGACCTCGTGATCCGCAAGAAGCGCAGCGGCCAGCTCTGGACGCCGACCGTCGCGACGACCGGCTGGGCCGAGTCGACGCTCGCCGAACAGGCGTGGGTCGAGGCTCGCGGCGCAACGGTGCGCTGGGCCGTCGCCGGAGCGATCGTCGGCATCCTCGTCGGCATCGTCGCATTCGCACCCGCTTCATGGCTGGCGAGCGCGATCGCTTCGGCGACGAACCAGCGCCTTGTCCTCGCCGACGCGCGGGGAACGATCTGGTCCGGCAGCGCCGTCGCCGTCCTCGCCGGCGGTCCCGACAGCCGCGACGCGACCTACCTGCCGGGGCGGCTCGAGTGGACGCTGGCGCCGCGCTGGTATGGCGTCGACCTCGCCGCCCGCCACGACTGCTGCCTGAACGGAACGACGACGGTGCAGATCCGGCCCGGTCTCGGCCGCATCCGCGCGACCCTCGTGCCGCGCACCGACTGGGTCGGCCAGTGGCCGAGCGCCTGGCTCGGCGGCCTCGGCACGCCGTGGAACACGCTTCAGCTCGGTGGCAGCTTCCGCCTCCTCTCGCCGGGAGTGACGATCGAGTCGGTCGAGGGCCGCTGGCGCCTCGACGGTCGCGTCGAGCTGGTCCTCGAGCAGGTGTCGTCGCGCCTGACGACGCTCGAGACGCTCGGCACCTATCGCGTCGCGCTCACCGGTTCCAGCAACGGCCCGACGCTGCTGACGGTGGCGACGCAGGAAGGCGCGCTCCAGCTGACCGGCAATGGCACCTGGGGGCCGGGCGGCGTCAAGTTCCGCGGCGAAGCCCGCGCCGAAGCAGGCGACGAGCCGGCGCTCGCGAACCTTCTCAACATCATCGGTCGCCGCGATGGCGCGCGATCGATCATTTCGATCGGATGACGATGCAACGAACTTGCGCTTCGCGCGCGACCTGGCTGCGCAAGTCCGGCGCCACGGCGGTTGCGGCGGCGCTCGTCGTCGGCTCGCTGCCGATGCCCGGCGCAGTCGCGCAGACCACCCCGAGCGCGGCGCGATTCCGCGGCGAGCCGGTGACTCTCAACTTCGTCAACGCCGACATCGAGGGAGTCGCGCGGGCCATGTCGGCGATCCTGCGCCAGCAATTCATCGTCGATCCGCGCGTCCGCGGCACGATCACGCTCTACAGCGAGCAACCGCTGACGCCGCGCGAGGCGTACTTCAATTTTCTCGCCGCGCTGCGCGGCCTCGGCTTCACCGTCGTCGAGGTGAACGGCCTGTTCAAGGTCGTCCCCGAGGCCGATGCCAAGCTGCAGACCGGCACCGTTTCGGTCGGCGAGCCGGGCCGGCGCGGCGATCAGATCATGACCCAGATCTTTCGTCTCGACCACGAGAACGCGAACAACCTGGTGCCCGTCCTCAGGCCGCTCATCAGCCCCAACAACACGATCAACGCCAATCCCGGCAACAACACGCTCGTCATCACCGACTACGCCGACAACCTGCAGCGGATCGGCAAGATCATCGCCGCGATGGACACGCCGGCGAGTGGCGACGTCGAAGTCATCCCGCTGAAGTACGCGGTCGCGAGCGACGTCGCGCCACTGATCCAGCGGCTCGGCGAAGGAGGTATCGGCGGCCAGGCGCCGGTCCCGGGGGCGGCCGCCGCCGGAGCGCTGGCGACGCCGACGATCCTGGTCGACGGCCGCAGCAACTCGCTCATCGTGCGCAGCCCCAATCCGGCGAAGATGGCAAGCATTCGCTCGCTGATCGCCAAGCTCGACCTGCCGCCGCAAGGCTCGGCGACGACCGGCAACATCTGGGTCGTCCACCTGAAGAATGCCGATTCGACCAAGCTCGCGACCGTATTGCGTGCGGCCTTCAGTGCCACCGGCAGCGGCGGCGGTGGTGGGGGCGGTGGGGGCGGTTCGCCCGGCGCCGCCGGCGGCACGTCGACGTCGACCCAGAACCTCGGCGCGAACCCTGCCGGCACGACCGGCACGGGCGGTCTCTCGAGCGCGGCGACGACACCGATCACGCCCTCGGCCGGGCCATCGACGGGCGGCTTCATCCAGGCCGATCCGGCGACCAACTCGCTGATCATCACCGCACCGGAGCCGCTCTATCGGCAGGTGCGCCTGATGATCGACCAGCTCGACGAGCGACGCGCGCAGGTCTACATCGAGAGCCTGATCGTCGAAGTGACTGGCGACAACGCGGCCGACTTTGGCTTCCAGTGGCAAGGATTGCTTGCGGCCCCCAACAACCAAAATGCAATTGTGGCGGGCACCAACTTCGGCACGACCGGCAACCTGCTTGCGATCACCCAGGCGGCGCTCGCGCCCAGCGTCAACCCGACGACGACGACCGGCAGCACCACGAGCGGAATCTCGCTCGGTGAAGGTCTCAACATCGGCCTGCTCCACAACTATTTCGGCACCATAGGGCTGGCCGCGATCGCCCGGATGCTGCAGAGCCAGGCCAACACCAACATCGCGTCGACGCCGAACCTGGTCACGCTCGACAACGAAGAGGCGAAGATCGTCGTCGGCAGCAACGTGCCGTTCGTGACCGGCCAGTTCACCAACACCGGCGGCACCGCGATCTCGAACCCGTTCCAGACGATCGAGCGCAAGGACGTCGGCATCACGCTGCGCATCCGGCCGCAGATCGGCGAGAACGGGACGATCCGGATGACGATCTTCCAGGAAGCGTCGAGTCTGTCGGACCAGGTCGCGCCGGGGACGTCGAACGCGGGCCCGTCGACCAACAAGCGCTCGATCGAGTCGAACGTCGTCGTCGACGACGGCCAGATCATCGTCCTCGGCGGCCTGATCGAAGACCGCTACAGCGAAAACAAGTCGAAGGTGCCGCTGCTCGGCGACATCCCCTACCTCGGAGCACTGTTCCGCAGCGAAAGCCGGACCAAGACGCGAACCAACCTGATGGTCTTCCTGCGCCCGGTCGTCATGCGCGACGCCGAGACGGCGAACAGGATCTCGCTCGACCGCTACGAGCAGATCCGCGGCTTCCAGAGGGAAATGCAGCCGACGCCGAGCGTTCTCGTTCCGATCAACGATTCGCCGGTGATCGCGCCGCTCCGGCACGTCGAACAGGGCACCGGCCAGCTCTCCGCACCGCAGACCTCGCCCGGAACGGCCAAGCCACTCGGCGTGCAGCCGCAAGTCGAGACGGCGCCGGCAGCGCCGGTCGTCGTCCCCGTCATCGTTCCGGCGGCGCCCGCCGCGTCCGCCGTTGCCCCCGCGCCGCCGGCATCGTCGCCGGGCGGCTGAGGCGAATTCATGCGCCACCCGCTGCCCTACGCGTACGCCAAGACGCACACCGTCCTGCTCGAGGACGACGGCGCGCGAATGGTCCTTTGGGCGCCCGAGACGGTCGGCCTGCCGGCGCTCTCCGAGGTGCTGCGGATGTACGACGTCGACGCGTTCGAGCGCGAGCCGGCATCGACGCTCGCGAGCCGCATCGCCGCGGCCTACGCCGGCGGCGAATCGAGCGCCGCGGTCGTCATCGGCGAGGTCGAGAGTGCGGTCGACCTGTCGCGGATGATGCAGGAGCTGCCTGCGATCGAGGACCTGCTCGAGGCAAGCAACGACGCGCCGATCATCCGCATGCTGAACGCCCTCCTGACGCAGGCGGCCAAGGACGGGGCGAGCGACATCCACATCGAGCCGTACGAGCGCTCGAGCTCGGTCCGCTTTCGCGTCGACGGCACGCTGCGCGAGGTCGTGCAGCCGAACCGCGCCTTGCACGCGGCGCTGATCTCGCGCCTGAAGATCATGGCCGAGCTCGACATCGCCGAACGACGGCTGCCGCAGGACGGCCGCATTTCGCTGCGGATTGGCGGCCGCGCCGTCGACGTCCGCGTCTCGACGCTGCCGTCGGCGCACGGCGAGCGCGCGGTGCTGCGCCTGCTCGACAAGGCGGAATCGAAGTTCACGCTCGAAGGGCTCGGCATGAGCGGCGATGTGCTGCGCCGGTTCGACCGCCTGATCCAGCAGCCGCACGGCATCCTGCTCGTCACCGGCCCGACCGGCTCCGGCAAGACGACGACGCTCTACGCGTCGCTCGGCCGCGTCAACACCGCCGAGACGAACGTGCTGACGGTCGAGGATCCGGTCGAGTACGAGCTCGCCGGCATCGGCCAGACGCAGGTCAATGCCAGGATCGAACTCACCTTCGCGAAGGCGCTGCGCGCGATCCTGCGCCAGGACCCCGACGTCATCATGATCGGCGAGATCCGCGACTACGAGACCGCACAGATCGCGATCCAGGCGTCGCTCACCGGCCACCTCGTGCTCGCCACCGTGCACACCAACGACGCGCCGAGCACGGTGACGCGGATGGTCGACATGGGCGTCGAGCCCTTCCTGCTCTCCTCGAGCCTGATCGGCGTGCTCGGCCAGCGCCTGGTGCGAAAGCTCTGCACCGCGTGCCGCAAGGTCGACCAGCGCGGCCACTGGCATCCGGTCGGCTGCGTGCAATGCGCCATGACCGGCTACAAGGGCCGCACCGGCGTCTACGAGCTGATGGACGTCGACGAAGGCATCCGGGCGCTCATCCACAGCCGTGCCGCCGAGGCGGCGATCCTCGCTGCCGCGCACGCGGCAGGGCTGAGGTCGATGCGCGAGGACGGCCAGCGACTGGTCGAAGAGGGCGTCACGTCGGCCGAGGAAGTCATGCGCGTGACGCGCGAATGAGATGAAGCGGCCCCGCTTCGCACGCGGATAGCACGTGCCCGCCTACCGCTTCGAAGCGCTCGACGCTGCCGGCAAGTCGCAGAGCGGCCTGGTCGAGGCCGACAACATGCGCGCCGCGCGCTCGCAATTGCGTACGCAGGCGCTGGTGCCGCTCGCAGTCACGCAGGTCGCGACGGGCGCGAGCGAGAGTGCCGGCTTCAGCTTCAGTCGCAAGGTCTTCAACGCGACCGCACTCGCGGTCTGGACGCGCCAGCTCGCCGGCCTCGTCGGCTCGGGCCTGCCGCTCGAGCGCGCGCTGACCGCGCTCGCCGACGAGGCCGAGGACCAGCGCCAGCGCGATCTGGTCGCCCACTTGCGCAGCGAGGTCAACGCCGGCGCGCCGTTCGCGCGCGCGCTCGCCACCGCGCCGCGCGAATTCGACGACGTCTACCGCGGCGTCGTCGCAGCCGGCGAGCAGAGCGGCGCGCTCGGCCGTGTCCTCGAGCGCCTCGCCGACGATCTCGAGGCGCGCCAAGAGCTGAAGGGCCGCCTGATCGGCGCGACGCTCTATCCGGCGATCGTCTCGGTGATCGCGGTCATCATCGTGATCTTCCTCGTCACCTATGTCGTTCCGCAGGTCGCGACCGTGTTCACGAGCAGCAAGCGGTCGCTCCCCTTGCTGACGATCGCGATGATGGCGTTCAGCGATTTCCTGCGCGGCTGGGGCTGGCTGCTGATCCTGGCGATCGTCGCCGGCGCCGGCGCGCTCGCGGCGATGCTGCGCAACCCTGCATTTCGCGAGCGCTTCGACGCCGGTTTTCTCGGCCTGCCGCTGATCGGCCGTCTCGCGCGCGGCTACAACGCGGCGCGCTTCGCCGGCACGCTGGCGATGCTTGCCGGCGCCGGCGTGCCGATCCTGAAGGCGCTGCAGGCGGCGGCCGAAACGCTCTCGAACCGCGCCATGCGTGCCGACGCGATGGACGCGCTCGTCCAGGTCCGCGAAGGCGCGCCGCTCGCCTCGGCGCTCGCCGGCAAGAAGCGCTTCCCCGGCATCCTGTCGATGTTCTCGCGTCTCGGCGAGCAGACCGGCCAGCTCCCCGAGATGCTCGACCGGGCCGCCAAGCAGCTCAGCGGCGAGGTGCAGCGGCGCGCGCTGCAGATGGCGACGATCCTCGAGCCGCTGCTCATCGTCGGCATGGGCGGCGTCGTCATGCTGATCGTGCTCGCGGTGCTGCTGCCGATCATCCAGCTCAACAGCTTCGTCAAGTGAGACGCTTGGTCGCGGCGCTGGCAGCGCTCTGCATCACCACGGGAGCGCAGGCGCAGCCGGTCGATTGGCTGATCGTTCCCGGCCAGCGCGCCGGTGCGATCGACGCTCGTGCCAGCGAGGCAAGCCTGGTCGCGCTGTTCGGCCAGGCCAACGTCAGGCGCGAGTCGTTCGAGGTCGAGCCCGGCGTCGCGTTGCCCGCGACGGTGCTGTTCGCGAGCGATCCGACGCGCCGGGTGCTCGTGCTCTGGCGCGATCCGGAGACCCGGACAGGGCCGGAGTCGGTGCTCATTCGCGGCGAGCGCAGCGTCTGGAAGACCGACAAGGGCATCACGCTCGGGACGCCGCTCGCGACGCTGCGCCGCATCAACGGCAAGCCGCTGACCCTGATCGGCTTCGGCTCTGACGTCGGCGGCACCCTGCTCGACAGCGACGGCGGCAACCTGACCGAGCTCGGTCGGCCAGGAGGCGACGGGCTCGTCGGACGGACTCTCGCGCTTCGCCTCGAGCCCGATCCGGCGCTGCGCGACACGCCAGCGTACGAGCAGGCGATCGGCGACCGCGAGCTGTCGTCCGACAGCGACGCGATGCGGACGCTCAACCCGCGCGTGTTCCAGCTGATCGTCGACATCGCGGCAAAGTGAGCCGCCTCGCGGCCCCTATGATCGTTCGATGCCCGCCTCGCTCGCCGGTCAGCTCGTGGTCGCGATCTCGTCGCGCGCCCTGTTCGACTTCGAGGAGGAAAACGAGCACTTCGAGGCCAACGACGACCGCGCCTACATGCAGCTGCAGCTCGAGCGGATCGACAGCGCCGCCAAGCCGGGAGTCGCCTTCTCGCTGGTGCGAAAGCTGCTCGCCTTCAACGACGCGGCGGCGCAGCGGGTCGAGGTCGTCATCCTGTCGCGCAACGATCCGGTGTCGGGGATGCGCGTCTTCCGCTCGGCGCAGGCGTACGGAATGCCGATCCAGCGCGGCGTCTTCACCCGCGGCGGGACGCCCTGGCGCTATCTGAAGCCGCTCGCCGCCAACCTCTTTCTCTCCGCCAACGAAACCGACGTGCGCTCGGCGCTCGAGGCCGGCGTGCCGGCGGCGCGGGTCTTCCCGCGCTCGGCGCGCGCCTCCGACGCACATCCGCAGGAGGTGCGGATCGCGTTCGACGGCGACGCCGTCCTCTTCTCCGACGAAGCCGAGCGCGTCTACCAGGAGAGCGGCCTCGACGCGTTCCAGGCCCACGAGCGTGAGCAGGCGGAAACGCCATTGGCGGCCGGCCCGTTCCAGCCGCTGCTGCTCGCCCTGCACCGGCTACAGAACGAGCCGGCGCACGGCATGCGGATCCGCACCGCGCTCGTCACTGCGCGCAGCGCGCCGGCGCACGAGCGGGCGATCCGCACGCTGATGGAATGGAAGGTCGAGATCGACGAGGCGATGTTCCTCGGTGGCCTGCAGAAGGGCGAGTTCCTGCGCGAGTTCGAGCCCGATTTCTTCTTCGACGACCAGACCGGCCACATCGAGAACGCGTCGGCGCACGTCCCGTCCGGGCACGTCGCCTCGGGAATCAGCAACCCGTGACTTCCCGGCGCGGCGGTGTCGGCCCGACTTGACCAAACAAGTGTTTGTCTGTCAAATGATCCGATGGGATCCGCCCTTCCCGCTGCCGTCGCAGGGCGCCCGCGCGCTGCCGCTGCGACGAAACGGGGCTCCAGTCGCCTGCCCCGCCTGCTCGACGAGGCCGCGCATGCGTTCGCGCAGCGCGGCTTCGCGGCAACTTCGGTACGCGAGATCGTCGGCCCGGTCGGCATGCTGCCGGGCTCGCTCTATTGCCACTTCGCGACCAAGGAAGCGCTGCTTGCCGCGGTCTACCGCGAAGGCGTCGGCCGCATCGGCGCCGCCGTCGACGCCGCGATCGCGTCGATCGAAGACCCCTGGCAACGGCTCGAGGCCGCGTGCGTCGCGCACTTGTCGTCGCTGCTCGACCAGACCGACTACTCGCAGGTCGTGATCCGCGTCCGGCCGAGCGACGCGCCAGCCGCCGAGGCCGAGCTGATCGCCTTGCGTGATTCGTACGAGAAGCGCTTTGCCCGCCTCGTCGCCGCCCTGCCGCTCGCGCGGCCGACCGACCGGACGATGCTGCGCCTGATGCTGGTCGGCGCGCTCAACTGGAGCCAGACCTGGTATCGCGCCGGCGGGGGCGCTTCACCCGAGCGAATCGCACGCCGCTTCGTCGGCGTCGTGAAGTCGAGCCTCGCCGCGAGCGCGAGGAAGGGACACGCATGAACGACAACGACAACTTCCGACCGCGCGTGCTGGTCACCAAGATCGGCCTCGACGGCCACGACCGCGGCAGCCGCATCGTCGCCGCCGCCTGCCGCGACGCCGGCATGGAGGTGATCTACACGCCGCCCTGGCAAAGCATCGCCGCGGTCGTCAAGCTGGCGCTCGAGGAAGACGTCGACGTGGTTGGCATCTCGTCGCTGGCAACCGATCACCTGATCGTGCCGAAGCTGATGGCGGCACTCGCCGCCGCCGGCCTCGGCGACGTGCGCGTCGTCGTCGGCGGCATCGTTCCCGACCGCGAGGAGCAGGCGCTGCTCGCGAGCGGCGTGCGCGAGGTGTTCCATCCCGGCAGCACGATGGACGAGATCACGACCCGCATCCGCGCCTACGCGCTCCAGACGCGGCGTGCGCGGGCGGGCACCGAGAGCCTGAAATGAACAAGCCGAGAGAAAGCCACCCGCTTGCCGACGATGCAGCGGCACGGGCGCGCTGGCAGCGCGAGTACCGCGACGGCGTCGGCGTCGAGGCCGAGGTCGCCAACGTCTCGGGGATCGCGATCGCGCCGCTTTACACCGCGGCCGACCGTGCGCCAGGCGCCGACGACGCGCTCGGCTATCCCGGCCAGCCCGACTTCACGCGCGGCGTCTACGCGACGATGCACCGCGGCCGGACCTGGACCCAGCGCCAGCTCGTCGGCCTCGGCACGCCCGCCGACTACAACGCCCGCCTGCGGAGCATCCTCGCGCGCGGCGCGACCGCGGTGTCGCTGATCCCGTGCAACTCGGTCTACCGCGGCCTCGACATGGACGCGGTCGAGCTCGAGCTGCTCGGCACCTGCGGCACCGTCGTCAACGACGCCGACCACATGGCGCGCTGCCTCGACGGCGTCGACCTGGCCGCGGTCTCGTGCGCGATGAATGACCCGTCGCCGTTCACACTGCTCGCCTTCATGCTCGTCGCCGCCGAGCGGCGCAGCATCGACTGGAAGGCGATTAGCGGCACCTCGAACCAAAGCGACTACCTCTCGCACTACGTCGCCAATCACATGTTCTATCGGCTCGCGTTGCCGGGTGCGCGGCGCGTGCTGATCGACCACATCGCCTGGTGCCGCGCCAACGTGCCGCGCTGGAATCCGATGTCGGTCGTCGGCCAGCACATGCAGCAGGCCGGCGCGACGCCCGCCGAAGCGATGGCGTTCACGCTCGCGACCGCGGTCCAGAACGCCGAGGACTGCATCGCGCGCGGCATGGACCCGGACGAGTTCCTGCCGCGCTTCACCTTCTTCTTCGACATCTCGCTCAGCTTCTTCGAGGAGATCGCCAAGTTCCGCGCCGGCCGGCGAATCTGGGCGCGCCTGGCGAGAGCGCGCCTCGGCGCCAGGGACGAGAAGTCGTGGCGCTTCAAGTTCCACGCCCAGACTTCGGGCGTTGACCTGACGCGCCAGCAACCGCTCAACAACATCGCCCGCGTCACCGCGCAGGCGATGGCCGGCATCTTCGGCGGCCTGCAGTCGCTTCACACCGACGCCTACGACGAGGCCTACGCGACGCCGAGCGAGGCCGGTGCGCGGATCGCGATCGCGACCCAGAACATCCTGCGCGAGGAAGCTCACCTCAGCGACGTCATCGATCCGCTCGGCGGCTCGTTCTACGTCGAGTCGCTCACCGATGCGATGGAAGAGAAGATCCTCGCCATGATGAAGACCGTCGACGACGCCGGCGGCATGTACAAGGCGGTCGAGTCGGGCCTGGTGCAGCGCATGATCGGCGCCTCGGCGATGCGCTTCCAGCGGCGCGTCGAGTCCGGCGCGCAGGTGATCGTCGGCGTCAACAAGTACCGTGCCGACGACGATGCGGCGAACCGCCCGCCCGTCGAGCGCCCCGATCGCGTCGCGATGCAGCAGCACCGCGCCGCCTTCGTCGCGGCGAAGGCGGCGCGCTCGCCGGCGGCGGTCGCGGCGGCACTCGACGAGCTCACCCGCGCCGCCGAGAGCAGCAACGGCAACGTCTTCGGCGCCGTCGTCGACGCCGCCCGCGCCGGCCTCAGCAACGAGGAGATCTGCTCGCGCCTGCGCCGCGATCTCGGCTTCGGCCAACCGCTCGTCGTCGTGTGACGGCGATCCCCGTGGCGATGGCTTTGCCGCCGTCGGTGACGGCGGTTGCCGAGCGCGCCGGTGCCGGCGACCGCGGCGCGCTCGCCCGCCTGCTGACGTTGATCGACGACGATGCACCGGGAGCGCGCGCCGCGGCGGCGCAGCTCGGCGAGCGCGGCGGACGGGCCTGGGTCCTGGGCATCACGGGAGTTCCCGGCGGCGGCAAGTCGACGCTGGTCGACGCCCTGCTCGGCGCCTGGCTGCGCGACGGCTGCTCGATCGCTGTCGTCGCCATCGATCCATCGAGCCCGGTCAGTGGCGGCGCCGTCCTCGGTGACCGCATCCGCATGGGTACGAATGCGGGCCATGACAGGGTCTTCATCCGCTCGTTCGCCGCCCGCGGCGAGCTCGGCGGGCTGTCGCGCGCGGCGCGTGCCGCGGTCGACTGCTTCGACGCCTGCGGCTTCGATCGCGTCATCGTCGAGACGGTCGGCACCGGGCAATCGGAGACCGCGATCGTCGCCCTCGCCGACACGCGGTTGGTCGTCTGCCCGCCCGGGCTCGGCGACGACGTGCAGGCGATCAAGGCCGGCACGCTCGAGATCGCCGACGTGCTCGCCGTCAGCAAGGGCGACCTGCCGCTCGCCGCGCAGACGGCGCGCGAGCTGGGCGAGATGCTGACGCTGCGCCGCTCGGCAGAAGGCGCGTGGCAGCCACGCGTCGTCGTCGTCAGCGCAGTCGCCAAGACCGGGCTCGACGAGCTCGTCACCGCGCTCGACGCGCACCGCGCCAGCGCCGGCACCGGCGCAAGGACGCGTGGGCCTCTGCTGCGGGCGACGGCGCCGGCCACGAACGACGCCGCCGGCTGGCGCGATCGCATCGCCGCGCTCGCCGCGCGCGATGGCCTTTGCGCACTGCTCGGCATCACCGTGCGCTCGGGCGGCCCGGGTCAGGCCGAGGTCGAGATGACGGTCGGCGCGCGGCATCTCAACTTCAACGGCGGCTGCCACGGCGGCGCGATCTTCGCGCTCGCCGACTCGGCGTTCGGGCTGGCGTCCAATTCGCACGGCCCGCTCGCGGCGGGCATCGACGCGCACATCACCTACCAGGCCGCGGTCGCTGCCGGCGACCGGCTCCTCGCGCGCGCGGTCGAGGTGCATCGCAACCGCAGGATCGGCGTCTACCGGATCGATGTCGTCCGCGACGACGCGGCCGGCGAGACGGCGATCTCGAGCTTCACCGGAACGGTCTACATCAAGGGCTGACGCGAGCGGAGACCCGTCCCGGGCTGTCCAGACGGCGCCTCGCGCGCCGACGCGGCAGGGATAGCCCCGAGGGTGGCGGCCGCGCTTTTTCCTACAGTCGGCGCACCGCGATGTGCCGAGCCGGCACAGCGCCTTCCTCGCCCGCCGATCCGCCTGTGCAGACCACCTTTCCCCGACTCCTCCTCGAGCACGCGGCGGCGCGCCCGGACGCGCCCGCGCTGCGCGAGAAGGAGCTCGGCATCTGGCAGACGCTCAGCTGGAGCGCGCTCGCCGCGCTCGTCGAAGCACTCGCCGGCGGCCTCGCCGAGGCGGGGCTCAAGCGCGGCGATCACCTCGTCGTCGTCGGCGAGAACCGGCCGCGTCTCTACGCATCGATGCTCGCCGCACAGGCGCTCGGCGCGATTCCGGTGCCGCTCTACCAGGACGCGGTCGCCGCCGAGTTCGTGTTCCCGATCGCCAATGCCGACGTCGCCTTCGCGATCGTCGAGGACCAGGAACAGGTCGACAAGCTGATCGAGGTCCGCAGCCAGTGTCCTGGCCTGACGGGCATCTGGTTCGACGACGGCCGGGGTCTTCGCCACTACGACGAGCCCGGGCTCGCATCGCTCGACGCCCTCGTCGCCGCCGGGCGCAAGTACGCCGCGGCGCACCCGGGATTCTGCCGCGCCGAAATTGACCAGGCATCGCCACACGACGTTGCAGCCATGTTCTTCACCTCCGGGACGACCGGCCGGGCGAAGGGCGTCGTCCACAGCCACGACACCTTGATCGATCGCGCCCGCGCCGGCGCCCGCTTCGACAAGCTGACGGGCAACGACGAGGTCCTCGCGTACCTGCCCCCGGCGTGGATCGGCCAGAACATCTTCTCGTACGCGCAGTGGCTCGCCTGCGGCTACGTCGTCAACTGCCCGGAGTCTGCGAGCACGGTGATGCTCGACCTGCGCGAGATCGGGCCGACCTACTACTTCGCGCCGCCGCGCGTCTTCGAAGGCCTGCTGACGAGCGTCATGATCCGGATGGAAGACGCTTCGCGTCTGAAGCGGTGGCTGTTCGACCGCTGCATGGCGCTCGCGCGCCGGGTCGGCCCGGCACGGATGGACGGCCGCCCGCTCGCCCTTCTCGACCGCATCGGCTGGGCGATCGGCAACGCACTGGTCTACGCGCCGCTGCGCAACACGCTGGGCTTTTCGCGCGTTCGCGTCGCCTACACCGCGGGCGAGGCGATCGGCCCGGACCTGTTCATCTTCTACCGCTCAATCGGCATCAACCTGAAGCAGCTCTACGGCTCGACCGAGACTGCGGTCTTCGTCTGCCTGCAGCCCGACCACGAAGTGCGCAGCGACACCGTCGGCGTGCCGATCGAAGGCGTCGAGATCAAGGTCAGCGAGGCCGGCGAGGTGCTCGTGCGCTCGCCCGGCCTGCTGAAGGAGTACTACAAGGACCCGGCGGCGACCGCCGAGGTGCTTGGCGCCGACGGCTGGTACCGCACCGGCGACGCGGGCTTCCTTGATGCCGGCGGCCATCTCAAAATCATCGATCGCGCCAAGGACGTCGGCCGGATGGCGGGCGGCGGCAACGACGGCGCCCTGTTCGCGCCCAAGTACGTCGAGAACAAGCTCAAGTTCTTCCCCTACATCAAGGAGGCGGTCGCGTTCGGCGATCGTCGCGAGAAGGTTTGCGCCTTCGTCAACATCGACATCGAAGCGGTCGGCAACTGGGCCGAAAAGCGCAACATCCCGTACGGCAGCTACGCCGACCTGGCGCAAAAGCCTCAGGTGCTCGAGCTGGTGCGCGAATGCGTCGAGAAGGTCAACGCCGACCTCGCCGCCGACGAGCACCTCGTCGGCAGCCAGGTCAGCCGCTTCCTCGTCCTGCACAAGGAGCTCGACGCCGACGACGGCGAGCTGACGCGCACGCGCAAGGTCCGGCGCGGCTTCATCTCCGAGCGCTATCAAGTGCTCGTCGACGCGCTCTACGCCGGCAAGAGCGAGCAGTACGTCGAGACCGAGGTCCGGTTCGAGGACGGTCGCACCGGCAAGGTCGCGGGGACGCTCAGGATCGTCGACGTGAAGACGTTTCCCGCCACCCTCCGGGCCGCGTGATGGCCGCGCGCCAGGCCGGCGGGGTCATCCTCGATGTCCAGAACATCAGCCTGCGCTTTGGCGGCGTCAAGGCGCTGACCGACGTCACGTTCGACGTTCGCGAGCACGAGATCCGCGCCATCATCGGCCCAAACGGCGCCGGCAAGAGCTCGATGCTCAATTGCATCAACGGCGTCTATCAGCCGCAGCAGGGCTCGATCCACCTCCGCGGCCGCACGTTCAGCCACATGAAGCCGCGCCAGGTCGCCGAGATGGGCGTCGCGCGGACGTTCCAGAACCTCGCCCTCTTCAAGGGCATGAGCGTGCTCGACAACATCATGTCGGGACGCAACCTGAAGATGCGGACCAATCTGTTCCAGCAGGCGATGCGCTGGGGCGCCGCCGAGCGCGAGGAGACGGCGCAGCGGATGGTGGTCGAGGGGATCATCGATTTCCTCGAGATTCAGGCCCATCGCAAGACCCCGGTCGGGCGGTTGCCTTACGGGCTGCAGAAGCGCGTCGACCTCGGCCGCGCGCTGGCGATGGAGCCGCAGGTGCTGCTCCTCGACGAGCCGATGGCGGGAATGAACGTCGAGGAAAAGCAGGACATGAGCCGCTTCATCCTCGACGTCGACGACGAGTTCGGGACCACGATCGTTCTCATCGAGCACGACATGGGCGTCGTCATGGACATCAGCGACCGGGTCGTCGTCCTCGACTATGGCAAGAAGATCGGCGACGGCGCGCCCGAGGACGTGCGCGCCAATCCCGAGGTCGTCGCTGCCTACCTCGGCACGACGCACTGAGCGGCGATGGGCTTTTTCCTCGAGACCCTGATCGGCGGCCTGATGGTCGGCATGCTCTATTCGCTCGTCGCGCTCGGCTTTGTCCTGATCTTCAAGGCGTCGGGAGTGTTCAATTTTGCGCAGGGCACGATGGTGCTGTTCGCGGCACTTGCGATGGCACGCTTCGCCGAATGGATCGCCGCGCGGTCGGGGCTCGAGTCGAAGTGGCTCGTCAACGTCCTCGCGTTCGTGGTCGCGATGGCGATCATGGTCGCGCTCGCCTGGGTCATCGAGCGCCTCGTCCTCGGCAAGCTCGTCAACCAGGAGGGCATCACGCTCCTCATGGCGACGCTCGGCATCTCCTATTTCCTCGAGGGATTCGGCCAGGCGGTGTTCGGCAACGACATCTACAAGCTCGACGTCGGCATGCCGAAAGACCCGACGTTCATCCTCGACGGCGTTTTCCCCGGCGGCCTCTTGATCAGCCTGGAGGATCTCTACGCAGCGCTCGTCGCCGCCGCGCTCGTCGCCGCTCTCGCGCTGTTCTTCCAGAAAACGTCGACCGGCCGCGCCCTGCGCGCGGTCGCCGACGACCACCAGGCGGCGCAGTCGATCGGCATCCCGCTCGGCCGCATCTGGATCGTCGTGTGGAGCGTCGCCGGCTTCGTCGCCCTCGTTGCCGGCGTGATCTGGGGCTCCAAGCTCGGCGTCCAGTTCTCGCTCTCGCTGGTGGCGCTGAAGGCGTTGCCGGTCGTCATCCTCGGCGGCCTGACCTCGGTGCCCGGTGCGATCATCGGCGGGCTGATCATCGGCGTCGGCGAGAAGCTCTCGGAGATCTACATCGGGCCGCTGTTCGGTGGCGGCATCGAGATCTGGTTCGCCTACGTCCTCGCCCTCGCCTTCCTGCTGGTCCGGCCGCAAGGCCTGTTCGGC
>DATAYY010000029.1:0-55590 GCA_036272325.1 Caldimonas sp.
GGTCACACTCGGCCTCATGGCCGCGCAGCAGATACCGGGCCATCGTCGGAACCAGCGTGCGCGACAGTAGGTACGATGCCAGCATGGCGAAGATGACGGCTTCGGCCAGCGGCACGAACAGGTAGCGCGCCACGCCGCTGAGGAAGAACATCGGCACGAAGACGATGCAGACGACGAGCGTGGAGACGAACGCCGGCACGCCGATCTCGCCGGCGCCGACGATGATCGCCTGCTCGAGCGGCTGGCCGAGATGCAGATGCCGCTCGATGTTCTCGATCGTGACGATCGCCTGGTCGACGAGGATGCCGACCGACAACGCGAGCCCTCCCAGGGTCATGAGGTTGAGCGTCTCGCCGAGCAGCTGCAGGGCCAGGATCGAGGCAAGGATCGAGAGCGGAATCGTCAGCGCGATGATCAGCGTCGAGCGCCAGTTGCCGAGGAAGAGCAGGACCATCGCCGCGGTCAGGCCGGCGGCGATCAGCGCTTCGCTGACGACGCCCTTCACCGCCGCCTTCACGAACACCGACTGGTCGAACAGCAGCGTCATCTTCACGTCCGCCGGCAGCAGCGACTGCACCCGCGGCAGGAGCGAGCGCAGGTTGGCGACGATGTCGAGCGTCGAGGCGCCGCCGTTCTTCAGGATCGAGAGCAGCACGCCGCGGGCGCCGTCCTTGCGCACGATGTTGGTCTGCGGCGAGAAGCCGTCGCGCACGTAGGCGACGTCCTTCAGGTACGTCGTCGTGCCGTCCGCGGTCTTGACCGGCAGGTTGTTGAGGCCGGCGATGGCGTCGGGCGAGCCGTTCATCGTCACCGCGTACTCGGTCGGGCCGAACTTCGCGGTCCCCGAGGGCAGGATCAGGTTCTGCAGATTGACCGCGTTGACGACGTCGGCCGGCGACAGGCCCCGCGCCTGCAGCGCCGGCATGTCGAGGTCGACCGAGATCAGCCGGCTCTTGCCGCCGTACGGATACGGAATGGCGACGCCGGGAATGTTGATGAGCTGCGGCCGCACCGTGTTGATGGCGAGGTCGAACACCGCCTGCTCGGGCAGCGTCGGGCTCGACAGGCCGAGCTGCACGACCGGGATGCTCGACGCCGAGTACTTGATGATGAGCGGCGGCGTGATGCCGGGCGGAAGCTGACGCAGCTGCGTCTGCTCGATCGCGACGACCTGGGCGATCGCGGTCTGGATGTTCGCCGTCGGCTGGAAGAAGACCTTGATCACGGCGATGCCGGGCAGCGACGTCGACTCGAGGTGCTCGATGTCGCTCACCGTCGTCGTCAGGCTGCGCTCGTTCTGGGCCGAGATCCGCAGCCCCATCTCCTGCGCCGGCAGCCCGCCGTAGTTCCAGATGATCGAGATCACCGGGATGTTGATCTCGGGGAAGATGTCGGTCGCCATGTTCAGCAGCGCGAACGGCGTGGCGAGGACGATCAGCATCGCCATCACGATGAACGTGTAGGGGCGCTTGAGCGCCAGCTGGATCATCGACATCGGGGGACCGAGGAACGGAAGCGAAAGGCAGGATGATATTCAGAGTGCCGCCGGCAGCCGGCGCCCGGGCGACCGGTGGTGCGAAGCGGGCGCTGTCCGGCCCTGCATGGGCGAGCTGCACCAACGTCAGCGGCCCCGCGAGGCCGTCGGGCGACGCTCTTTCGTAGACTCTGGCGTCATGGCCGATGCAATCGATGCCGCCGCCCCCGTCGCCGCCGACGGCAGTGATCCCGATCCGACCGACCCCTGGGCCCGGCAGGCGCAGACCTTTCCGCGCCTGAGCGAGGAGATGGTCGCGCGGGTGGCGCGCTACGGCGAGATCGAGGCACTCGCACCGCACGCCGAGGTGTTCTCGCGCGGCGACCGCGGCCGTGACTTCTTCGTCATCCTCGAGGGAACGATCGAGGTCTACGAACGCGCCGACGACGGCGGCGTGCGGCCGCTCCGTTCGCAGCTCACGCGCGAGTTCACCGGCGAGCTCGACCTCTTCAACGACCGCGCGATCCTCGTCAACGGCCGCGCCGGAGCCGAGCCGACCCGCGTCATCCGGATCCGGCGCGCCGACTTTCGCCGCCTGGTGCAGAGCGAGCCCGACATCGCCGAGATCATCATGCGCGCGTTCATCCTGCGCCGCGTCGGCCTGCTTCGACACGGCCAGGGCGCAGCGGTGCTGATCGGCCCTGCGCACAGCGCCGACACCCTTCGGCTGCAGCAATTCCTCAACCGCAACGCCTATCCGCTGCGCCTGTTCGACACCGAGCAGGACGCCGATGCCGGCGGCTTTCTCGAGTGCTTCTCGCTCAGCGCCGCCGAGCTTCCGGTGATCGTCCTGCCCGGCCACCACGCGCTTCGCAACCCGAGCCTCGCCGAGCTCGCCGACAAGCTCGGCATCACCGAGGCGTTCGATCACGACACGGTGTTCGACCTCGCCGTCGTCGGTGCCGGA
The DNA here is from genome assembly GCA_036272325.1 of Caldimonas sp. Lineage (GTDB taxonomy): Bacteria > Pseudomonadota > Gammaproteobacteria > Burkholderiales > Burkholderiaceae_C > Schlegelella_A. The sequence goes on from DATAYY010000029.1 coordinate 2,442, forward strand.
CCGGCCGGACTGGCCGCCGCCGTCTACGGCGCGTCGGAGGGACTGCAGACGATCGTTCTCGAGAGCATCGCGCCCGGTGGCCAGGCCGGCACCAGCTCGAAGATCGAGAACTACCTCGGCTTTCCGACCGGCATCAGCGGCCAGGCGCTGGCGGGCCGGGCGCAGGTGCAGGCGCAGAAATTTGGCGCCCGGCTCGCGGTCTCGCGCGTCGTCACCGCGCTCGATTGCGACAGTGAGCCGTACCGCCTCACGCTCGACGACGGCGCCTCGATCCGCGCCCGCGCCATCGTCATCGCCACCGGCGCGCGCTACCGCAAGCTCGACGTCCCCGGCTTCGAGCGCTTCGAGGGCCAAGGCATCTATTACGCGGCGACAGCGATGGAAGCCAACCTCTGCCGCGCGGCCGAGGTGATCGTCGTCGGCGGCGGCAACTCGGCCGGGCAGGCGGCGGTGTTCCTGTCGCGCAGCGCCCGCCATGTCCACATGCTGGTGCGCGGCGCCGGCCTGGCGCAGACGATGTCGGACTACCTGGTGCAGCGGATCGATCGCTCGGCCCAGATCAGCCTGCACACCCACTGCGAGGTCGTCGGCCTCGAGGGCGAGGCGGCGCTGGCGTCGGTGACGTGGAGAGACCGGCGAAGCGGGGCCGAGACGACCAAGCCGGTGTCGGCGATCTTCGCCATGATCGGTGCCGAGCCGAACACCGGCTGGGTCGCGGGCTGCCTCGACCTCGACGCGCAGGGCTTCGTCGTCACCGGCGACCGCGCCGGCCGGGGCGCCGATTCACCGTACGCGACTTCGCGACCCGGCGTGTTCGCCGTCGGCGACGTCCGCTCCGGATCGGTGAAGCGGGTCGCTTCGGGCGTCGGCGAGGGTTCGGTCGTCGTCCAGGCGGTGCACCGCTTCCTCCATCCGCCCGAAGCCTAGGCGCGGGTTGGGCAATGGTTGCGGCTGGCCCTGACGGGCCGAGCGCCATTCAGGGCGGGCAAAGCCCCCACGCCACGAAGGCCGGGTTCTCGAAGCCCGGCTTGCCGTAGCGCAGCGGCACGCCGGCAAGGTCGTTGACCGCGCCGCCGGCCGCGGCCAGTACGGCGTGGCCGGCTGCGATGTCCCATTCCATCGTGCGGCCAAAACGCGGGTAGACGTCGGCCTCGCCCGCCGCCACGAGGCACAGCTTCAGCGAGGAGCCGATGGCGCGATGCGAGGCGACGAGCCGACCGGTGAGGAAGTCCTCGAGCTGGCCGCGATCGCCGTGCAAGGCGCTCGACACGACCGTGTGACCCTCCGGCGGGATCGGGCGGCAGCCGATCGACCGCCGATCACCGTGGCGGCGAAGGTAGGCGCCGCTGCCCGCCGCGCCGCCGTAGAGCTCATCCCGCGCCGGCGCGAAGACGACGCCGAGCACCGGGAGCGCGTCCTCGACCAGCGCGATGTTGACGGTGAAGTCGCCGTTGCGCCTGATGAACTCCTTCGTCCCGTCGAGTGCATCGACGAGCCAGAACCGGTGGCCGATCACCGGCACGTGCCCGGCCGCAACCGCCTCCTCGGCGACGATCGGAATGCCGGGCGCGAGCGCGCGCAACGCGGCAACGATCAGCGCCTCCGCGCGCTGGTCCGCCGCGGTCACCGGCGAGGCGTCGTCCTTGGCTTGAACGCCGAAGTCGGTCGCATAGACCTCCATCACGACCCGACCGGCGTCGAGCGCGATGGCGTCTACCCGTTCCAGCAGTTCAATGCGCGACAGCGACAAGGCCAGCTCCGTTGGTGGCCCGGCGCATTGTCGCCGCGGCGAGCGCTCGGGCGCTGACGTCGAGCAAGCCGCCCCCTACGCGGCGCGCGCCGCGAAGCGATCACGCCGACCGCGAAGCGATCACGCGCGCCCCGGCGCGAACCCGTGGCCGCCGATTCGAGGGGGTGCGTCCCTGCGAAGTCCCCTCGCGCGGGATACTCGGCGTTGTCAGTGAGAACTACCCAGCCCATCGCCGTCGCCGGCCTTTCGGCAAAGACAGTCGCGCTCGCTTGCGCCCTCGGTCAGCGCGACGGGAATACCGGTGCGCATTCCGAGCGCACGAGCGCGCTCGCCCTGGAGCTCGGGCGGGCAGCAGCGCTCTCGTCTGCGACCCTCGCCACGCTCGGCCTCGCGGCGCAGCTTCACGACGTCGGCAAGATCGGCATCCCCGATGCCGTTCTTCTGAAGACCGGCCGACTCGAGCCCGCCGAGCTCGAGATCATGAGGACGCATCCCCAACGCGGCTACGAGATCCTTTCGGCAGTTCCCGATGAGGGAATTTCCGCGGTCGCCGAGCCTGTGCTCCACCACCACGAGCATTTCGCTGGCAGCGGCTACCCGGGCCGGCTGAAGGGAGAAGAGATCCCGCTGCTGTCGCGGATCATCGCGATCGCCGACAGCTACGACGCCATGGCGACCGATCGCCCGTACCACCGCGCGAAGGCCCACAGCGAGATCATGCGGATCCTGTTCGACGTGAACGGCGACAAGTACGACCCGCACCTGGTCGGCAAGTTTGCGGCCCTCATCGAGTCGAGCCGGCACAGGTCCCGGGGCCCGCTCCCCATCGCCTAGCGGTGCGATCGAGCGGGCCGCCGCAGGCAAGCGACTCAGCCGCTCGCCTCGAACGCACGATCTCGCGCAGGCGGCCGGTCCGGGACGCCCTGGTGACGCTTATGCGTACGCCTTGGTCGGCAGCAGGAACCTCGACAACGCCGGAGTCAGCACCACCGCGCCGATCATGTTCCACAGGAACATGAAGGCGAGGAGCAGCCCCATGTCGGCCTGGAACTTGATCGGCGACAGCGCCCACGTCGCGACGCCGGCGGCGAGCGTCACGCCAACGAGCACGACCACCTTGCCGGTGAACTGGAGGGCACGGCGATACGCCTGCGGCAACGGCACGCCGGCACGCTGCTGCGCGAGTTGCACCGACAGGAGGTAGAGCGCGTAGTCGACGCCGATGCCGACCCCGAGCGCGATCACCGGCAACGTCGCCACCTTGACGCCGATGCCGAGCGCCACCATCAGCGCCTCGCACAGCACCGAGGTGATGACCAGCGGCACGACGGCGACGACGACCGCCCGCCAGCTGCGGAAGGTGATGAAGCAGAGCACGATCACGGCGCCGTACACGAGCAGCAGCATCTGCGTCCACGCCTTCTTGACCTCGATGTTGGTTGCCGCCTCGATGCCGGCGCTGCCGGCGGCGAGCTTGAACTGGCGCCCGTCGCCGCTATTGCCGGCGGCAAACGCGCTGCTGGCCTTGACGACGCGATCGAGCGTCTCGGCGCGGTGGTCCGACAGATAGGCGATCACCGGCATCACCGAGCAGTCGGTGTTGAACAGGTCCGGGTTGTTGACGCTTGCCTGCTGCGCGCCGTAGTTCAGCACGTCCTGGTTGCGCGCGATCGTCAGCCACTTGGGGCTGCCCTCGTTGCTGCCGGCGGTGATCTGGCGCACCGCGTCGGCGAGCGACGCCGTCGTCTGCACGCCGTCGACCTGCCGGAGCTGCCAGGCGAGGCGATCCGCGTCGATGAGCGTCTGATACTTCAGGCACCCTTCCTTGTCGGTCTTCACGATCACCGCGAAGGCGTCGCTCGACAGGCTGTAGTGCCCGGTGATGTAGGCGTTGTCGCGGTTGTAGCGCGAGCTGGCCCGCAGCTCCGGGGCACCGGCGTCGAGATCGCCGATCTTCAGGTGCAGGCTGACCACGTGGCCGACCACGACCAGCACCGCCGCGCCCGCGATCACGGCCAGTGCAAGGCGGCGTTCGACGAGGCGCGCGAGCAGGCCGAAGATGCGGTTGAAGCCGCGGTCGCGCTCCGCCTCGCTCTCGGATTTCAGCGCCCGGGCGGCTGCGCTGTCGCTGACGCCGATGTAGCTCAGCAGCACCGGCAGCAGGATCAGGTTGGTGAAGATCAGCACCGCGACGCCGATGCTCGCGGTCAGCGCCAGGTCCTTGATCACCGGGATGTCGATCGTCATCAGGACCGCGAAGCCGACGGCATCGGCCACCAGCGCGGTCAGCCCGGCGAGGAACAGGCGGCGGAACGTGTAGCGCGCGGCGACCAGCTTGTGCTCGCCGCGGGCGATGTCCTGCATGATGCCGTTCATCTTCTGCGCGCCGTGGCTGATCCCGATCGCGAACACCAGGAACGGCACCAGGATCGAATACGGGTCGAGCTCGAAGCCGAGCGCGGCGACCAGGCCGAGCTCCCACACGACCGCGATCAGCGAGCACGCCAGCACCAGCGCCGTCGAGCGGACGCAGCGCGTGTACAGCCAGATGATCGCGGCGGCGATCAGCGCCGCCAGGCCGAAATACATCGCCACCTGCACCAGGCCGTCGATCAGGTCGCCGGCCAGCTTGGCGAACCCGATCACGTGCACCTTGGCGTGGCCGTCGGCCTCGACGCGCTCGCGCAGCTGGTCGAGCGAGTGAGACAGCGCCCGCACGTCGATCGGCTTGCCGGTCGCCGGATCGGTGTCGAGCAAAGGGACCACCAGCATGGTCGACTTGAAGTCGTTGCCGACCAGGCTGCCGACGATGCCGGCGCGCGCGATGTTGGCGCGCAGTGCTTCGGTCGCCGCCGGCGAGCCGTCGTAGTTGTCGGGCATCACCGGGCCGCCGCGGAAGCCCTCTTCGGTGACCTCGGTCCAGCGCACGCCCGGCGCCCAGAGCGCCTTGACCCAGGCGCGGTCGACGCCCGGCGTCAGGAACACCTCGTCGTAGATCTTGTGCAGCGTGGCCTGGTACTTCGGGTCGAAGATGTCGCCCTGCGGGTTCTCGACCACGATGCGCAGCGCATTGCCGAGGCCGCGCAGCTCGGTGCGGTTCTCGAGGTAGTTCTGGATATACGGGTGGCTGCGCGGGAGCATCTTCTCGAAGCTCGCGGTGAGGCTGAGCTTCGTGACCGCCAGCGCCGCCAGCACGACGGTGACCAGCGCGCAGACGATCAGAACGACACGACGGTTGTTGAAGACCGCGCGCTCGAGCAGCGAGCCGCTGGCGGGATCGAACCCCGCGAGCGAGCCGTCGGGCGTGGGCATGTTGGCGGTGGCGGCGGGGGTGTGCATGGAGAGCTCCATTTCAGGCTCCGGAAACGGTCTGCAGGCCGCGCGGGCCGCCGAGCACCAGCATGCCCGCGCCGGCGCGCGTCACGGCGGCGGCGGGCTGCGCGCGCTCGATCTTCAATGGCGTGAAGGTCGCGCCGTCGTCGCCGCTGACGAGGACGTGCCCGGCCTGGCTGACCAGCACGATGCGACCACGCTCGTCGATCGTGCCGGCCGTCAGGCCGACCTGAATGCCGGTGGCCACGGCCTGCCAGCTGCGGCCGCCGTCGGTGCTGCGCACCACGTTGCCGCGCAAGCCGAAGGCGAGCACGACGTGTTCGTTGCCGAGCACGCCGAACAGCGTGCCCTGGTACGGGATGCTCTGGGCGACGAAGCGGCCGCTATTGCGGTCGAGCTTGAGCAGCAGGCCCTGCTCACCGGCGATGTAGAGGTCGGCGCCGACGCGGCGGACGGCATACAGATGCAGTGCCTTCGGGTTGTCGGTCATGTGCAGCAGCGGCTCCCAGGTCTTGCCGCCGTCGGCGGTGCGCAGGACGAGGCCGAACGCGCCGACGACAGTGCCGTTCTTCGCATCGTCGAACCAGACGTCGAGGAGCGGGTTCTCCGCGCCTTGCGCGGCGATGCGCTTCGCCTCGGCGAGCCACTTGGCATCGCCGCTGGCGGTGTAGTACTTGACCATCACGTCGCCCATCGTGCGGCCGTCGAGCTGGCGCGTCCACGTGCGACCGCCGTCGCCGCTGGCGAGCACGACACCGTCGTGGCCGACCGCCCAGCCGTTCTCCGCGGTGGGGAAGCTCACCGCCGCCAGATCGGAGCTGACGGGCACGTTGCCCTGCTGCCAGGTCTTGCCATGGTCGTCGGACAGCAGCACCTGGCCGCGCTGGCCGACCGCGACCACGCGATCGCCCGCGAGCGTCAGCCCGTTGACGAGCGAGCGAGCGGCGAGCGCGCTCATCAGCGCCGGCCGGTCGAGCACGTCGCGCGGAGCTTGTGGTTGGGGGGCCGGTGCGGCCCACGCGGCTCCGGCGAGGACGACGGCCAGGGTCGAAGCGAAAGCGCGTTGCAGCATGTCGTCTCCAGTCGCTCGATGTTCAAGCAGGAGCGGCACGCCCCCGTGTTCGAGCCTCGCATTCTGGTCGGCAGCGCGACGCGGGCTCCCCCTCTCGCCGGGGGGACAGGGTGGGGCCGGTTCGGCTCGGCAAAAAAAAGGGCCGCACATTCGTGCGGCCCTGTTCACCCGAGAGTGCTGTCGTTCTGGCCGTCAGCGGACGCCGGAGCCGGCCAGCGAATCGGCGGTCCACTCGCGGTCGGGCAGCGGCTTGGTTTGCTTCATGCCGCCGGTCTCGGCGATGTAGCCGGTCAGCGAATAGACGCCCGAGACCAGGTCGTAGTGGCCGAACATGTCGGTGTACGGCGCGGGCAAGTCGTAGCTCGGCGTCATGTACGCGAAGCCGGCGCGGTACAGCTGGCCGCGCGCGTCGTACTCGTCGCTCGCGATCGCCGCCCACGAGTCCTCGTCGAGATAGAACGTGCGCTTGCTGTAGACGTGGCGCTTGCCTTCGCGCAGCGTCGCCTCGACCACCCAAACGCGGTGCAGTTCCCAGCGGACGAGGTCAGGGTTCAGGTGGTGAGGCTTGACCAGGTCGTCCTGCTTGGCCTGGTACACCGCCGCGTAGTCGTTGTAGGGAACGATCATCTCCTTCTTGCCGACCAGCTTGAAGTCGTAGCGGTCCATCGCGCCGTTGAAGATGAACGCGTCGTCGAACGTCGTCGCGCCGGCGGTGCCGGGGTTCGGCGTGTCGTACGCAAGGTCAGGCGCCACCTTGACACGGCGCTGCCCGGGCAGATACGTCCACGCGCGGCGGTCCTTGGTGCCCATGTCGAGCGGGTCGATGATCATCAGCGCCTCGCCGGCGCGACGCGCCGGGCCCGTGTACGCGAGCTTGATGCGCCAATAGGTGTCGGACGCCTTGTTCGGATCCCAGTACGGGAACTCCTCGTTGCTCAGGCCCTCGGTCGCCAGCGCGGTATGGCCGTTGGCGTCGACGTTGAGGTTGCGGTACTTCGCTTCATAGGCCTCGCCGTTGAAGCGCACCAGGTGGTTCCACATCGCCTCGAAGCCGGTCTTCGGGATCGGGAACGGGAAGGCGGCATGCGCGCCCTCGATCGAACGGCCGTCGTTGAGCGTCTTGGCCTTGGTCGCGTTCTTCTCCGTGTTCTCGGTCAGCCACTTGGGGAACGCGACGCTGCGGTGCGTCGGATAGACGTCGACATGGAAGCTCGGGTACTTCTGCAGCAGCGCTTTCGTGCCCTCGGTGAGCTGGGCGCTGTGTTGCGCCATGTTCTTGGCGTCGATCGTCAGGCGCGGCTTCTCGCCTGCGAACGGGTTCGGGCGCAGGCCGTCGCCGGCCTTGAAGCCCGCGGGTGCGGTGGTCAGGCCGCCGGTATAGGCGGGAATCGTGCCGTCCTTGTTGCCGGCGACTTCGGCGCCGATCGGTGTGAGCGTGGTGCCGAGTGCCTTGGCTTCGTCGGCGGTGACGGCGGCGAAGGTCGGCGCCGTGCAGGCCAGCGCGGCCACGGCCGCGGCGGCGAGCCGGGTGAATCGAGTGTGCATGATGTCTCCGGTCAGAAGGTGGTTTTGAAGGTCAGGCTCAAGAAGCCGCGATCCTTCAGGTAGGTGGTCAGCCCGTTGACCGAGGTGACCGCGGTTCCGTTGTCCTTGTAGGCGCCGAGAAAGTCGACGTACTTGAGGTCGAAGCGATATTTCTGCTGCACGTCGGCCGACACGCCGATCGTGTAGTTTCCGAGTTTCTGGTTGCCGCCGAAGGTGGTGGCCGCGTTGCCGGAAAGGCCAACCGCGTAGGTGATCGGCGCCGACAGGTCGACGCCCGGGAACACCTGGTACCAATTCGGCGTGAAGGCGACGCTGGTGCCGACGTAGTCCTTGGTCACGCAGCCGTCCCACTTGTTCTTGGCCGGAGCAGTGGCGGTGGCGTTGCAGGGCGTGAAGCCGATCGCGTTGAACAGGTTGGCGCCGCTCGTGACCTTGGTCCAGGTCGACCACTGCAGCTCGGCGGCCCAGGTGGCGCTGTCGAAGAGCGGCGTCTTCGGCACGCTGCCGAGCGCGTTGACCAGCGCGTGCCAGGTGTCGCCGCGCGGGCCGCTGGTGTCGCCCGGATTGGGCAGACCCGCCGTGACGCCGAGCACCTGCGAGGTCAGCGGCGTGTTGTGCCGGGTCGAGACTTCGGCGCCGTAGCTGATGCCGGCGATGTTTTTGGCCAGGCTCAGGCCCAACAGGTCGATTCTGTCGGCGTAGATCAGGTTGTAGACGCTGGCGCTGGGGGCCGCGTGGGTGAGAAACACCTGCGGCAGCTTGTCGGCGAAGTTGCGGTAGTACGCGCCGACCGTGCCGTCGAGCCACGCCGGGCTCCAGCGCGCCGACAGACCGTATTCACCGGTCTGGCCCGGCTCCGAGGCTCCACCGCGCGTCGCGAAGCCGAGGGCGGGCGACAGGAACTGGCGATCGGGGCCATTGAAGACGAAGTCCACCGGGCCGAGATACGTGCCGCCTTCGGGGTAGCGCGCAGCTTGCCACTCGAGCATCGCGTACGCCGCCAGCGACAGGGTGTCGGTCACTTGCGCTTGGGCCGACAACTGGTTCAGGGGGCGAAACAGTTCCTTGGCTTCGGTGCCGGGGGTGGCGAAGCCCTTTTGCAGGTCGAGCGGGGCCTGCGCATACGAGATGCTGTGCAGGTTGCCGCCGAGGAACAGCGACTCGCCCCAATAGTTGGTGTGGCGGCCGAGCTTGAAGTTGACCGGCACATCGCCGAGGTCGACGCCGCCGAACACGAAGCCGTCGAGAAGTTCGGCGCTGGGGCCCTCGTACAGCCGCCTGGTCGTGCCGCTGTACTGGTTGTTGATGTAGCTCGGCAGATTGGCCAGGGGCGGGTTCGGATTCGAATGGCTCTGGCCGCTGTAGGCGCCGTCGTACCACGCCGCACCGCTGACGCGTGCGCCGAAGCGCTTCTTGTAGACGATGTCGAATTCGGACAGCAGGTCCAGCCGCTCGGCGACGAGATCGCCGTTGTTGAAGCTGTAGTCGCCTTCGTCGGCGAGGATCGAGTTGCCGATCTTGTTGTCGCGCGACTCGACGCGCATGCCGAGGTTCGCGCGAATCGTGTTGTCCCACCGCATCGAGACGTCGGGGTTGTCGCTCTTGATCTCGAAGGCGTGTGCGGTGCCGGCAAGCAACGCGCAGATCGCGGCCGCAGCCACGGGGGTGCGGGCGATGGCGCGTCCAGGACGGGCAGAGGGCTGTCGGGGGTGAAGGCTCAAGATGTCTCCGCGAGTGAATGGTGGTGGGCAGCGTGCCCTGCAGGCGCACCTGCTGCAGGCGTCAGCGCGGCGGATTCTGGGCAGCCGCATGCGGCACTCGCCCCCTCTTGGCAGGGGGGCCCGGTGGCCGCGAACGGCCAACGCCGGCAGCGCCTGTCGTGCGGTCAGCTCGCCGACAGGCTGACGATGCGCGAGAACTGCTGGTGAAATCGCTTGCCTGCGTCGGCGCCCGCCGACGCGTCGCGCGGCCGGGCGAACGCCGCATCGATCGCCAGCCAGTCTTCGATCAGCAGATGGCGCTGCGCCGCCGGCAAGATGACGCCTTCCTTGCGGCCCAGGTGATCCCACAGGAAGCCGGCGTAACGCGACACTTCGTCCTGCAGCGCGGCGGTCGCCGCCGGCTGAGCGCTCTCGTCGGCGGTGGCGAGCGCGCCGACCTGCCGCGCCAGCGCGGCAACGAGTTGGCCGTCGCGTTGGCGCTGGCGCTCGAGCTCGTCGAGCTCGGCGTGGCAGCTGGTCGTGCGCTCGCGCAGACGCGCGAACAGTTGCGCCTGTTCCTGCGGATGCTGCGTCAGCATCGGGAACTGCTGCAGCAATTCAACGATCGAGCGCATCAGCGCCGGGTCGGCTGCCGTGCCGCCGCGCCGTGCCTGCGCAAGCGCCTGCAGCCACGCGTGCATCACCGCTGCCAGCGAGCGGTGCTCGTCGCGGATGATGCCGATCGCGCGTGCCGGCGGCGGCAGCTCACCGGTGGACGACACCAGCACCGGCAGGCCGCTGTTCATCAGCACCGACAGCGTCTCCGATGAAAATGCCATGCCGAGCTTGCCGCGATGGCCGTGCGAAGCCATGAAGATGAGGTCGCAGCCGATCCGGTGAGCCGCGTCGATCACCGCCTGCGCCGGTCGGTCGCAGACGGCATATCGCGAACCGCACGGCACGCCGAGAGCGCGTGCCGCCGCCTCGGCCTTGGCCAGCAGCTCGCCGGCCTTGCCATGGCTGGCGTAGTCGTACTCGTCGTGCGCCGTGGCGCGCAGCAGCTCGGCGTCGCCGAGCAACAGGTCGGCCGCGGCATCAGGGACGGCGTGGAAGAAGGTGATGCGCGCGGCGAGCGTACGCGCGAAGGCGACGGCGTTGCCCACGACTTCCACCGACAGGTCGGTGTCGTCGAGCGGAACCAGGAGATGGCGATACATGCAGGTCGAAAGGAGTCGGCAGACTCGAAATGGGTCGTCTCGATGCTAGGTGCCGGCCTCGACGCGCACCCTCCTCGCCGCGGGGGGGCCGCGAACCCGCGACGTTGCTGGACGCTTACCATGCCGGCGTAGGCGGCAGCCGCCTCTCCTCGGCGGGACACGGCTTGCCCGCAGTCTCTCGATCCAACGCCCGTGGCCAGCCACCTCGCCCGTCACCACGTCGCCGCGTCCGACGATCTGCAGCTGCGCGTGACACCGCCGCGGGTGCCGCGCCACCAGGTCGCGCGGCCGCGCCTGCAGTCCGACAACGAGCAGCTGCGCGACCAGCCGGTGATCCTCGTCCAGGCCTCAGCCGGCTTCGGCAAGACGTCGCTGCTCGCGCAATGGCGGCGCGAGCATCTGGCGCGCGGCAGCGTGGTGGCGTGGCTGTCGGCGCAGCCGCAGGACGACGTGTCGCGCTTCGTGCAAAGCCTGGCGTTGGCGGTGCGTGCGGGCGCCGGTCGACCGAGCTTCGGGCACACGCTGATCGAAACGGCGCCGCTTGCCGGGCTCGAAGGCGTGACCGCGTGGCTGGCCGAGGCGGCGCAGACGGCGCTCGACATCGTGTTGATCGTCGACGAGGCCGATCGGTTGCCGGCGCCGGCGCGCGAAGCACTCGGCTATCTGCTGCGCAACGCACCCTCGAACCTGCGGGTCGTGATCGCTGCTCGCGCCGACCACCCGATCGACGTCGACGACCTGGTGGCCTACGGCAGCTGCACCGTCGTCGGGCCGGCGCAGCTGCGCTTCCGGCTCGACGAGACGATCGAGCTCGCGCGTGCACGCTTCGGCAACCGGGTCGACCGTGACGCCGCGGCGCGCCTGCACGAGCTCACCGAGGGCTGGCCGCTCGGACTTCAGCTCGCGTTGTCGGTGATGGCCGCGGGCAGCGATCCCGAGGCCGAGGTGTCGTCGATGGCGGCGCATCGCGGCACGCTGCGCGACCGGTTTGTGCAGCTGCTGCTCGCCAACCTCGATCCCGCCGATGTCGCGTTCCTGATCCGGATCTCGATCCTCGATCCCTTGCACGCCGAGCTGTGCCGTCGTCTGCTCGAGCAGCCCGATGCCGCAGAGCGGCTGACCCGGCTCGCGCGCGACACGCCGGTATTCGCCGTTGGCGAAGCGAGCGAGTGGCTGCGCATGCATTCGCTGGCGCGCGAGGAGCTGCGCCGGCGTTTCACGCAGTTGCCGGCCGAGGAGCAGGCCGCGCTGCACGCGCGTGCGTCGACCGTGCTCGCCGAGCTCGGCTTCGCCGAGGCCGCGGCGCGCCACGCACTGGACGCCGGCCAGCGCGAGGTCGCCTACGACCTCGCCGAGCGCACGCTCTACGACTCGCTGATGGAGCGCGGCCACCAGGGTGCAGTGCTCGAATGGCTGGCCTGGCTGCCAGCCGCCGAAGTCGACAAGCGGCCCCGCCTGCTGCTGGCCGCTGCCTGGTCGCTGGCGTTGAGCGAGCGCCACGAAGAGGCCAGCCGCTATGTCGAGCGGATCCAGGTCCAGCCCGGCGTCGACGATGCGTTGCGCTGCGAGTGCGCGCTGATCCAGAGCGGCGCCGCCGTCTACGCCGACGACCCCGACCGCTTCGCCACGCTCCACGACCCGTGGGCCGAGCAGCCACCCCTCACCAACCCGCTGCTCCTGCAGGTGCACGCCAATCGGTCGGCGTTTCGCACCCTGCTCGACGGCGAGCCGGCATTGGCGCGGCTTCGTCAGCAGCAGGCGCCTCGCGGCGAGCGCGACGCCGACGGCGGCTACCTCGACCGGCGCGGCGACTTCATCGTCGGCCTGACGTATCTGTGGGAAGGCCAGGTCCTGCTGGCGGCCAAGCTGCTGCGGCCGACGCTGGCGCAAGCCGAAGCCGTCCTCGGCCGGCGGAGCCCCTTCACCTGCATGGTCGCGGCGCTGCTGGCCGCAGCCCAGTGGGAACGCAACGAACCCGAGGACGCCGCCGGCCTGCTCGCCAACCGGCTCGACGTGCTCGAGCGCACCGCGCTGCCCGAACCGGTGCTGCTCGCCTACCGCGCGATGGCTCGAATCGCGTCGTCCGAAGGCGCCGAGCATCGCGCGATCGAGCTGCTCGGCGCCCTCGATGCGGTCGGCGTCGCTCGCCACCTGCCGCGGCTGCGCATCGCCAGCATGGTCGAGCTCGTGCGGCTGCATGCGCGCCGGTTTCGCCTCGAGACCTGCCGCGACCTGTGCGGACGCATCGACGCGCTGCTGGCCGACCCGGCGACGCCGCAGGGCCCGCTCTGGCGGCAGAGCGCCGCCGTGCTGCGCGACGTCGCGATCGCGCACGCGGCGATCGCGGCGCAGGACTGGCGCCGCGCCGCCGACGTGCTGGCGCGGGCCGACGATCGCGCCCTGGGCATCAAGCAGGGCCGGCTGCACCTCGAGCTGCTCGGCCTGCGCGCCTACGTGCTCGACCGCTGCGGCGAGAAGTCGCTGCCGCTGCTGCACGAAGCGGTCGGCCTGGCAGCGACCTACGGCCTGGTTCGGGTGTTCGACGACGCGCATCCGGAGCTGGGCGAGTGGGTGCGCCGCGCGGTGCACGGCGCGGCCACGCCGCCTGGCATGGCACCCGGCCCCCTGGCCGCGTCGATGGTGGCCAGACCCCCCGCCCCGCCGCCGGCGACACGAACGACGCCGACGATGGCGCTGACGCCCAAGGAGCGCGAGGTGCTGGAGCTGCTGGCGCGCAGCCTCTCGAACAAGGAGATCGGGCTGGCGATGCAGGTCGGCGAAGAGACCATCAAGTGGCACATGAAGAACCTATTCGCCAAGCTCGATGCCGGTACCCGCAAGCAAGTGGTGCAGCGCGCACGCATCCTGGGCTTGCTGGAGCCTCAGGCGTAACGGGAAGAAGGTCGCGCCGGGGGTCACCGTCCCGGCGGGGCCCCCTCCACGATGGGGGGCTCGCGGACGCGAGGGGTCGTTACGCTTGCCTGCAAGCAAGGTGGCACCGGCCCCTGTGAAGCAAGGAGACGACAAAATGGCAACAGCCACCGCACCCGCCCCCGCGGTCGTTCGCGGCACTTCGCTGGGTGATTCGATCCGCGTCGAGCCACTGAGCTGCGCCATCGGCGCCGAGTTGAGCAACGTCAACCTGGGCGTCGCCTCGCGCTCGCCCGAGCTGGTGGCCGAAATCCGCCGGCTGCTGCTCAAGCACAAGGTGCTCTTCTTCCGCGACCAGGACATCACGCGCGCCGAGCACATCGCGTTCGCGCGCCATTTCGGCGACCTCGAAGACCACCCTGTCGCCGGCAGCGACCCCGACAACCCGGGCCTGGTGCGTATCTACAAGTCGCCCGACTCGGCCAACGATCGCTACGAGAACGCCTGGCACACCGACGCCACCTGGCGCGAGAAGCCGCCGTTCGGCTGCGTGCTGCGCTGCGTCGAGTGCCCGCCGGTCGGCGGCGACACGATGTGGGCGAACATGGCGCTGGCCTACGAAAAGCTGCCCGAGCAAGTCAAGTCGCAGATCGCGAACCTGCGCGCTCGCCACAGCATCGAGGCGAGCTTCGGCGCGGCGATGCCGATCGAGAAGCGCCTCGCCCTCCACGCGCAATTCCCCGACGCCGAGCACCCCGTCGTTCGCACGCATCCCGAGACCGGCGAGAAGGTCCTGTTCGTCAACGCCTTCACGACCCACTTCACCAACTTCCACACCGCCCAGAACGTGCGTTACGGCCAGGACCATACCCACGGCGGTTCGGATCTGCTGCGCTACCTGATCAGCCAGGCGTTCATTCCCGAGTACCAGGTTCGCTTCCGCTGGAAGCCCAACAGCGTCGCGATGTGGGACAACCGCTCGACGCAGCACTACGCGGTGATGGACTATCCACCGTGCCACCGCAAGATGGAGCGCGCCGGCATCGTCGGCGACGCCACCTTTTGATCCACGCTCCGATTCACGACTCCAACCTTCCCCTCTAAGGATCCGACATGAACTTCCTCGACGGCTCGCTGTTCCCCGAGAACCAGGACAAGCTGGTCATCACCGCCGCGCCTTACGGCCCCGAGTGGATTCCCGCCGACTTTCCGCAGGACATCCCGGTCAGCATGGAAGCGCAGGTGCAAAAGGCGGTCGACTGCTACAACGCCGGCGCCAGCGTGCTGCATCTGCACGTGCGCGAGCTCGACGGCAAGGGCAGCAAGAAGCTGTCGAAGTTCAACGAGCTGATCGCCGGCGTGCGCAAGGCGGTGCCCGACATGGTCATTCAGGTTGGTGGCTCGATCTCGTTCGCACCGCCGGAAGACGGCGCCGCCGCGAAGTGGCTGAAGGACGACACGCGTCACATGCTCGCCGAGCTCGACCCCAAGCCCGACCAGGTCACGGTCACCGTCAACACGACGCAGATGAACGTCGTCGAGCAGATGGACATTCGTGACCTCGCCGGCACGTCCATGGCCGAGGAGAACTACGAGGCCTACCGCGAGATGATCGTCCCCTCCGGCCCGGGCTTCATCGAAGAACATGTCCGCCGGCTGAGCGCGGCCGGCATCCAGAGCGCGTTCCAGTTTTACAACATCAACAGCTACGAATCCGTCGAGCGCCTGATCCGCCGCGGCGTCTACAAGGGCCCGCTGGTGATGAACTGGGTGGCGATCGGCGGCGGCATGGACGCGCCCAACATCTACAACATGGCGAACTTCCTGCGCGCGATTCCGGACGGCTCGATGCTGACGGTGGAAAGCTCCATGCTCAACGTGCTGCCCATCAACATGGTCGGCATCGCCCTCGGCCTGCACGTGCGCTGCGGCATTGAGGACAATCTCTGGAATCAGTCGCGCACAGGCAAGATGACGAGCGTGCAGCAGATCGAGCAGCTGGTGCGCATTTCGCGCGAATTCGGCCGCGAGGTCGCCACCGGGAAGGAAGCGCGCGAAATCCTGAAGATCGGCGTCTTCTACGACACCATCGAGGAGACGCTGGCCGCCAACGGCTTTGCGCCCAACCCGAAGGGGCGGCAGCAAGGCTATCTGCGCAAGGCCGCCTGACGATGGCCGGCGACCTCGCCATGCCGACGGTGCTGATCGTCCCGGGACTTCGCGAGCGCGTCGACGTCCACTGGCAGACGCTGCTCGCGCTCGATCTCGAAGCGCAGCGGCGCAAGGTGAAGACGGTGCCGCCGATGGGCCGCGCTGACCTCGACTGCGCGGCCCGCGTCGCCGCGATCGAGCACGCGGCACAGGCGATCAACGGCCCGATCGTGATCGTCGCCCACAGCGGTGGCTGCGTGATGGCGGCGCACTGGGCGCGACAGACCGAGCGGCCGGTGCTCGGCGCCCTGCTCGCCACGCCGCCCGACTTCGAGCAGCCGATGCCCGATGGCTATCCGACGGTCGACGAGCTTCGCGACAGCGGCTGGCTGCCGGTGCCGCGCGAGCCGCTGCCGTTTCCGAGCATCGTCGCCGTCAGCCGCGACGACCCGCTCGGCCGCTTCGAGCGGATCGAACAGCTGGGGCGCGACTGGGGCGGAAAGATCGTCGATCTTGGCTTCGTCGGCCACCTGAACCCCGCCTCGGGCTATGGCCGCTGGGGCCGTGCCGAGCAATTCGTCGACGAGATCTCCGCCGGCCGCTGAACGCGGCGCCGGCGGCTTGCAACAGACAGAGGAAACAACCATGGCCCACGCCATTCGCCTTTACGAAATCGGTGGTCCGGAGGTGCTCAAGCTGGAAACGGTCGAGGTCGGCGAGCCCGGCCCCGGCCAGGCGCGCGTGCGACACACCTACGTCGCCGTCAACTTCATCGACATCTATTTCCGTACCGGGCGCTATCCGCTGCCGATGCCGAACGGCCTCGGCTCCGACGCGGTCGGCGTCGTCGAGGCGGTGGGCGCCGGCGTAACCGATCTCAAGGTCGGCCAGCGGGTCGGCTATCTGCTCGGGCCGCAGGGTGCGTACTCCGACGTGCGGGTGATGCCCGCCGACGTGCTGATCCCGTTGCCCGACGGCGTTTCCGATCGCACCGCGTCGACGTTGATGATGAAGGGCATGACGGCGCAATACCTGTTCCGTCAGGTCTATCCGCTCCACGGCGGCGAAACGATCCTGTACCACGCTGCTGCCGGCGGCGTCGGCCTGGTGGCGTGCCAGTGGGCGCGCGCGCTCGGCGTCACCATGATCGGCACCGTCTCGACCCAGGAGAAGGCACAGGTCGCCAAGGCGAACGGCTGCGCGCACACCATCGTCACCGGCGGCATGACCGGGGACGACCTGACGCGCGAGATTCCGAAGCAGGTGCGCGAGATCACCGGCGGCAAGGGCGTGCCGGTCGTCTACGACTCGGTCGGCAAGGACACCCTGATGGCCTCGCTCGAGAGCCTGCAGCCGCGCGGCTCGCTGGTCAGCAACGGCACGACCTCCGGGCCGGTGGTGATCGACACCATGCTGCTGGCGATCAAGGGCTCGATCTGGGTCACGCGGCCGGCGATGATGCACTACGCGACGCCGCGTCCGCAGATGCTGGCGATGGCCGACGAGCTGTTCACGCACGTCCTGGCCGGCCGCATCACCGGCGAGCCGAGGCAGCAGTTCGCGCTCGCCGACGCCGCCGAGGCGCACCGCGCGCTCGAATCGCGGCGCACGACCGGCGCCACGGTGCTCGTCCCCTAGCAGGAGCAGCCATGGACCTGCACGCAGTCGCGAACGTGCCGAGCGAGGACAAGTACCTCGTCAGCCGCGGCGCCGCCTGGTTCGCGTTCGCGATGACGGTCGGCCTGATGGTCTTCGACTACGTCGACCGCCAGGTCATCGTGTCGCTCTTTCCGCATCTGAAGGCCGAGTGGGGCCTGTCGGACAAGCAGCTCGGCGCGCTGGTGTCGATCGTGTCGATCACGGTCGCGATCGGCGGCATTCCGGTTGCCTTGATCGCCGACCGTGTCAGCCGCGTGAAAAGCATCGTCGCCATGGCCGCAGCTTGGAGCCTGGCGACGATCTCGTGCATGTTCGCTTCCGGCTACGGCGCGCTGTTCGCCGCGCGCGCCGTCGTCGGCCTCGGGGAGGCGGGCTACGGCTCGGTCGGCGCTGGCCTGATCGCGAGCCACTTTCCGGCTCGCATGCGCGGCACCCTGATGGCCGGCTTCTTCGCGTCGGCGTCGGTCGGCTCGGTGCTCGGCGTGATCCTCGGCGGCGTCATTGCCGACCGCTGGGGTTGGAAGGCCGCGTTCGGCGTGGTCGGGATTCCAGGCCTCGCGCTCGCCCTGCTGTACCTGTTCGTGCGCGACTACAAGACCGTCGAGTTGACGCCTCGTCTCGAGCAGGCGCGCCAATCGGCGGGCTCGGTCGCGCGCCACATCGTCCGCGTGCTGACCCGCTCACGCACGATGCTGTGGGTCTGCATCGGCGCACCGGCGCAGCTGATCGTCGTCTCCTCTGTCTGGGCATGGATGCCGAGCTTTCTCGTCCGCACCCAGGGCATGACGCCGCAGGCAGCCGGAATCAAGGCCTCGCTGGTCGTGCTCGCCGGCGCCGTCGGCAGCGTCGTCTGGGGTGCGGTCGTCGACCGCGTCGGCAGGCGGGGCCCCGGTGCCAAGCTGCGCGCCGTCGCCATGCTGTGCCTGGCGACGCTGGTCGTGATCTGCTTTGCCTTCGGCGCGCCGCGGCTCGGCATTGCGCTTTCGGGCAACGCCCAGTTCGCGCTGATCCTGCTCGGCGGGCTGCTGATGACGTGCACCGTCGGCCCGGCTGCGGCGGCAGTGATCGACGTCACCCACCCTGGCGTCCGGTCGACCGGCGCCTCGATCCTGTCGCTGTTCCAGAACCTGTTCGGCCTCGCGCTCGGCCCCATCATCACCGGCGCGATCTCGGATTCGATCGGCCTCGAAGCCGCGCTGACGTTCGCGCCGCTGTTCGGCCTGATCGCGGTCGCCGCGTTCCTTCGCGCCGCGACCACCTACCAGCTCGACACGGCCCGCTCTGCGGAGGCCACGACTGCGCCGGCCGGCGCGACGGCACGCAGCGCGCTCGCCTGAACCGTCTCCCCTCCGAGGACACCATGAACGCATCGATGATGCAGCAGCCGCTGCTGATCTCCTCCCTGCTGACCCATGCCGAGCGGCATCACGGCGAGCGCGAGGTGGTGTCGCGCCGCGTCGAAGGCGACATCCACCGCACGACCTACCGCGAAATGGCGGCGCGCGCGCGCCGCATGGCCAACGCGCTGGCAGCGATGGGCATCCAGCACGGCACCCGCGTGGCGACGCTGGCGTGGAACGGCTACCGGCACATGGAGCTGTACTACGCGGTCAGCGGCTCGGGCGCCGTGCTGCACACGCTCAACCCGCGGCTGCACCCCGACCAGGTGGTCTGGATCGCCGACCACGCCGAAGACCAGGTCCTGTTCTTCGACCTGACGTTCCTGCCGCTGATCGAGGCGATCGCCGGCCGCGTCAAGACGATCAAGGCGTTCGTCGCCATGACCGACCGCGCCCACATGCCGGCCCCCGGCAAGGTGCCCGGGCTGCTGTGCTACGAAGAGCTGATCGCCGACGCACCGGCCGAGTTCAGCTGGCCGACGTTCGACGAGAACGAGCCGTCGTCGCTCTGCTACACGTCGGGCACGACCGGCAATCCGAAGGGCGCGCTGTACACGCATCGCTCGACGATGCTGCACACCTACGCCGCCGCGCTGCCCGACTCGCTGAACTGCTCGGCACGCGACACCATCCTGCCCGTCGTGCCGATGTTCCACGTCAACGCGTGGGGCCTGCCGTACGCGGCGTGCATGGTCGGCGCCAAGCTCGTGTTCCCGGGCCCGTTCCTCGACGGCAAGAGCCTGCACGACCTGTTCGAGGACGAGGGCGTCACCGTGTCGGCCGGCGTTCCCACCGTCTGGCAGGGGCTGCTCGCACACGTCGAGACCAACAACCTCGGTTTCACGACGATGCGCCGCACGATCATCGGCGGCTCGGCGTGCCCGCCGGCGATGATGCGCACCTTCCAGGACCGCCACGACGTGCAGGTGCTGCACGCGTGGGGCATGACCGAGCTGAGCCCGCTCGGCACCGCGTGCACGTTCAAGGCCAAGCATCTCGATGCCAGCGCCGACGAGCGCCTGGCAGTACAGGCCAAGCAAGGCCGCGCGGTGTTCGGCATCGACATGAAGATCGTCGGCGACGACGGCGACGAGCTGCGCCATGACGGCAAGGTCAGCGGCGAGCTGCTCGTCAAGGGACCATGGGTGATCGCGCGCTATTTCAAGAGCGAAGGCGGCGACCCGCTGCGCGAGGGCTGGTTCCCGACCGGCGACGTCGCCACGATCGACGCCGACGGCTACATGCAGATCACCGACCGCAGCAAGGACGTGATCAAGAGCGGCGGCGAATGGATCGGCTCGATCGACCTCGAGAACATCGCGATGGCGCATCCGGCGGTCGCGACCGCTGCGTGCATCGCCGCCAGGCATCCGAAGTGGGACGAGCGGCCGCTGCTGGTGGTGGTCAGAAAGCCCGGCGCCGAGCTGACGCGCGAGCAGCTGCTCCAGTTCTACGACGGCAAGATCGCCAAGTGGTGGACGCCAGACGACGTCGCGTTCGTCGACGCGATCCCGCTCGGCGCGACCGGCAAGGTGCAGAAGAACAAGCTTCGCGAGCAGTTCGCCGACCACAAGCTGCCGAGCGCGTGACGCCATGGCGATCGCCATCGACCTCGGCTTTGCCCGTGCGCCGGCGCTCTTTCCGGGCGTGATCGCGTGCGCGGTGGTGGCCGCTGCGGCGGCCTTTCTCGGCGAGCACTATGGTGCCCCGGTGCTGTTGTTCGCGCTGCTGCTGGGCATGGCGATGAACTTCCTGTCCAACGACGGGCCGTGTGCGCCCGGGATCGAGTTCTGCGCCCGCAACATGCTGCGGATCGGCGTCGCGCTGCTCGGCCTGCGCATCACCGTCGCCCAGGTGGCGGCGCTCGGCTGGGGTCCGGTGGTGATGGTGGTGGCGAGCGTCGCGATCACGATCGTGCTGTCGATGCTGGTCGCACGCGCGCTCGGCTTTCAGGGCCTGTTCGGGTTGCTGACCGGTGGTGCGACCGCGATCTGCGGCGCGTCGGCCGCGCTGGCGTTGTCGGCGGCACTGCCGCCGCACCCTCTGAAGGAACGCGCGACCCTGTTCACCGTGATCGGCGTCTCGGCGCTGTCGACCTTCGCCATGGTCGCTTATCCGATGATCGTGCACGCGCTCGGGCTCAACCCGCAGCAGGCCGGCGTCTTCCTCGGCGGCACGATCCACGACGTGGCGCAGGTGGTCGGCGCGGGCTACAGCCTGTCGCCGGAAACCGGTGACGTGGCGACGCTGGTGAAGCTGCTGCGCGTCGCGATGCTGCTGCCGGTGATCGTGGTCGCGGCGATGATCACGCGCGCCCGCGCCGCTGCCGACGGCACTCAGGGCGACGGCAAGCGGCCGCCACTGCTGCCCGGCTTCGCGGTTGGATTCGCGGTGCTGGTGGCCATCAACAGCACCGGCTGGCTGGCCAAGCCGATCACCGCCTTCGGCAGCGACCTGTCGCGCTGGCTCCTCGTCGCCGCGATCGCCGGCATCGGCATGAAGACGCAATTGAAGGAGCTCGTCACCGTGGGCATCAAGCCGGTGGCACTGATGATCGGCGAGACGGTGTTCCTCGCCGCGCTGACGCTCGCGTTGATGCACTGGCTCACCTGAGCGTCCCGCGACGGGCGACCCGGCGAGGCGCGGCGACCGTCGAGCCGTCGCCGCAGCGGCGGCGAGGAAGTGCAGGGCGACCCGTGCTTGCTGCGAATGCGCCCGGTCTGGCAGTATCGTCGGCACCGTTCGCCGGTTCGCTGCCAAGCCCATGCCTGTAAGCCAAGTCGTCGTCGTCCACCCGCCCGGGTCGGCCGGCAGGTTGCGCGGCATTTTGCTGGGTGCGGTCCCGATCGTGCTCGGCCTCGTTCTCGCCGCCGCCGGAGGCATGGCCTACTGGGAACGCGACCGGGCCGGGTCCTGGCTCGAAGTACCGGCACAAGTGCTGTCGAGCTCGCTCGTCGTCACCCATGGCAGCAAGGGCGGGGCCTCCTATTTCCCGCGCGTCAGCTACGCCTACGCGATCTCGGGAGTCCGCCACGTCGGCGGCCGCGTCCGCTTCGGGACAGCCGCGATGGAGCAGGACGAGGCGCAGCAGCTGGTGCGAGCGTATCCCGAAGGCGCCACTCTCAGCGTCTTCGTCGACCCGGCCAATTCCGAGAATTCGATCCTGGATCGGAGCAACCCTTCGGGCGTCGCTCGGTGGCAGCTCGGAATCGGCGTGGCGCTCGTCCTGATCGGAGCCGTGGTCGCGACCGTCATGCGAGGGACTCGATGGTGAGACGCGCAACATGGGCGTCCGTCGGCGTGCGGAGGCTCGCAATGGTCGCGTTCTCGGCCCCGGCCACATCGCAACCGACGTGGCGCCGAGCTTCTTGAAGCCAAATGTTCGCGATCAAGGCCGAAGTCGTCGATCTGCAAGCGGCGACGTTCGCCTTCGGTGAGCAGAAGACGATGGATGGCGGCCGGCACCTCGCCAAGAGCGACCTGATCCTCATCTTCACGAGCGAAAACGAAACCGGCCCGGGCCTGGTCGCGAGCGGCGTCGCCAGCTCCGCCGGGGCAATTCCGAAGAAGCCCGGAATCGTCCCGCAGACTCCGCGTGTCAGCATCACCGTCGAACGTCTGGCGCGAGCGAAACGCCGCCTCGGCCGCAACGACCTCAAGCAATACTGCAACCGGGACGACGGTCGTCCCGAAAGCGAGCTCGATTTCAAGCTCTATCGCCAGGCCACGGACAAGATCGCCGGCATCTCCGACGCAGCCGCGGACCCGCGCGGCTTCTTCTAGCGCCGCAGCTTCAAGGCATTTCGATCGCGATCATTCGCGGAGGAAACTTCAGTCGATGTTCAGCCAAGGCTTCCACGTCAACGTCAACGACATCGGCCAGGCGATTCAGCTCGCGCTGGCTCCGGTCTTCCTGCTGACCGCGATTGCCGGCATGCTGAACGTCATGGCCGGCCGACTCGCGCGGATCATCGATCGCGGCCGCCAGCTGACGGAAGATCCGAGTCGCACGATCGGCACGACGCCGGCGATTCTCGAACAGGCGCTTGCCACCCTCGAGCGAAGAAGGCACCTCGCCAGCTCGGCGATCGTGGCCTGCACGTTGTCGGCGCTGCTGGTGTGCACGGTCATCGCGGCGCTCTTTCTGGAAGTCCTGCTCGGCCTGGAGTTCAAGTGGCTGCTCGGCCTGCTCTTCACCGCTTCCACGATCGCGCTCGTGGTGGGTCTGGGCTATTTCGTGCGGGAAGTGCACCTCGCCACCAAGACGATTCGAATTGGAGCCAGGAGCGGCACAAGTGAGGGCGACGGTGGCGCCTGAGCCGTCGGTCGCGCGAGCGTTCAGCGCCGCCCCCTTCAGCCTCCGCTCGCCCGGGTCCTGGCGCCAGCTTTCGTTTCGTCTCCCCCACTCCATCCAGCAAAGGTCGCCATGAATCCAGTCAAGGTCATCGCAATCGTCCTCATCGTCCTCGGCGTTCTCGGCCTCGCCTACGGCGGCTTCAGCTACACGAAGGACACGACCGTCATGAAGCTCGGCCCGCTCGAGGTTTCCGCCAAGGAGAAGCAGACGGTCAACGTGCCGATTTGGACCGGCATCGGCGCGGTGGTTGTCGGCGGCCTGTTGCTCGTTCTCGGCGGCAAAAGATAGCCGACCATGATCGAAGGCAACTGCCTCTGCGGCGCAGTTCGTTGGCGGATGGACCGGATCCCGGAGTCGGCGACCGCGTGCAATTGCACGGCCTGCCGCCGCTATGGAGTGCTGTGGGCCTACGACTTCGACGGCGAGGGCATCCATGTCTCGGGTCCGACCAAGGCCTACGTACGAGGCGACGCGCTCGGTTTCCACTTCTGCCCGGAATGCGGCTGCGTCGCCTACTGGCGCGCACTCGAGACCGACGCGGAGGGCCGCCGCCGGATCGCCGTCAATCTGCGCCTGACCGAACCAGAGCCGATCGCGGAGGTCGCCATCGACCACTTCGACGGCCTCGACACGCTCGAGGATCTGCCGAGCGACGGCAAACGCGTTCGGGACTACTGGTTCTAGGAGCTCGCATGTCGGCCTTGCCACCACCGGTTGCCATCCAAGCGCCGATGTGCCGCCGCGCGCGACGGTCTCGTTCTATCCCGAGCCGTTCGCTTCGCGCATGGCCGGCAGGCAGAAGCGCCGGGCGAGTTCTTCGGACTGAAGCGTCGGCATCAACCTGACCCGCCTTGCCCCGGCTCCTTCTCGTCGCTCCGGCATGCGCACGCGAAGCAGGACGAGTTCATCTACATCGTCTCGGGCCATCCGACCTTGCACACCGAGCGGGGCCGGACGGAGTTGTCGCCCGGCATGTGCGCGGGCTTTCGCGCCGGGACCGGCGACGGCCACCACTTGCACAACGACCACCGAGGACGTCTTCTACCTCGAGGTCGGCGATCGGACGGCGGGCGAACAGGTGACGTCCCGATGACGATCTGCAGCTTGTCGAGATCGCCGGCAAGCCGCGATACGTTCGCAAGGACGGCACTCCGTACTGACGGTCCCGCCTGCACGACCGCCGGATCTTTCGAACGTCGCCCCGGCGCAGCAAAGGGAGGTCGTTTGGCGTCTTCTGCAAGGAGATGGGGGATCAAGGGAGGCGTCGAAGCGCTGCCGCTTGATCGAGAATCACGGCCAGTCCCCAAGTCTTCACTCCAGCCGCCGCCATGACCGAAGCTCTTGTCTTGATCGACCTGCAGAACGACTACTTCCCTGGCGGAACGATGGAGCTCGTCGCCGCCGAGGCCGCCGTCGCGCAGGCGGCACGGCTGCTGGCCGCCTTCCGTCAGCAAGGGCGCCTGGTCTTCCATGTCCAGCACCTCGCGTCGCGAGCGGGCGCCACGTTCTTTCTGCCCGGGACGCGTGGCGCCAAGATTCACGACGCCGTGCAGCCGGGCGTCAGCGAGCGCGTCGTGACCAAGCACTTTCCGAACAGCTTTCGGCAAACGACTCTGCTCGAGGACCTTCGCGCTGCCGGCGCGGCGAAGCTCACCTTCGCCGGCATGATGACCCACATGTGCGTCGACACCACGGTTCGCGCGGCGGCCGACCTCGGCTTCGCGTGCTCGCTCGCACACGACGGCTGCGCCACCCGGGCCCTTCGGTTCGCGGGCCAGCCTGTCGACGCGGACAAGGTGCAGCTCGCCTATCTTGCTGCGCTCGACGGCTCGTTCGCGAATGTGCGGTCGGCCGAGGAGCTGTGCGCGGCCTTGTGAAGGCGACACCGGCTCGAGCGCAAACGGCCGCCGATGGCTTGCCGCGTTGCGGCCAGGTGTCCGCATGATCTTCGTTCTGCTCGTCGCCGCCGGGGCGATCTTCGTCTGGTGGAGCTCGGGCGGCCTTCCCGACGTCGTCGCGTCGCACTTCAACGCCGGCGGCGCCGCCGACGGCTTCATGCCGCGCGGCCAATACACTGCCTTCATGCTCGCGCTGATGGTCCTCGTTCCGCTCCTGCTGCGTCTGGCCGGCGGACTCGCCGGCCGACTCCCGGTGCAGTTCGTCAACCTGCCGAACAAGCAGTACTGGCTCGCGCCCGAGCGCAAGGCGGCGACCCTCGCCTCGATCGCGAGCTTCGGCGGCTGGGCAAGCTACGCCACGCTGGCGCTCCTCTGTGCCGTGCACGGGTTCGTCGCGCGCGCGAACTCGGTGCAGCCGCCGCGCCTCGACGAGGCTCCCCTGATCGGCCTCGTCGCCGTCTACCTCGTGGTCCTGTTCGCCGGCATGCTCGCCGTGCTCGGTCGATTCTTTCGCTCCCCCTGACGTTGCCGCATGCAAAGATTCGTGTTCGTGTTTCTCAGCGCCATCGCAGGGCACGCCCTTGCGCAGGATCTCGAGCGCGGATCGCCTCCGTGCGATGCGCAGAAGCAGGAGCAGGCGCGCGACGGCGCCGAGCGCGGCGACGCGGCATCGATCTATCTGCTTGCCCGCTACCTCAGCACCGGCCGGTGCATGCCCGGCGACGGCAGGAAGGCGATCCAGCTCTACGGCCAGGCCGCTGCGCTCGGCTACCCGCCGGCCTTCTACAACTCCGGGATGCTCGCGGCCGCGCGCCGGGACTTCGCGGCCGCCGAGGACTACTTCATGCGTGGTGCCGAGGCGGGGCACCGCAGGTCCGAATTGCAGCTCGGGATTCTTTACGCGACTGCACCGCCGCCGGTCGGAAACGACCCGACGGCACTCGCCTGGCTGTCGCTCACCGCGTCGAGGCACGAGCCCATCGCGGCGGAGGCTCTGGATCACGCGAATTCGCTCCGAGCCCGCATGGCCGAGGAAGATCGCAACGTTGCGGCAGCGGCGGGCGAACGATTGAAGGAGCGCTATCTGGCGCTGCCGCCGTTCACTCCCTGAGGGCGCAGCCCCGACGCCGGCAGGAGTCGCTCCGTGCTCGCGGTTTACTTCCGCGGCGTATCCTTGCGACAGGCATCGGCGGAGTGGTCATGCGCCCAGACGTGCTTCTCGTCCTCGGATCGCTCGCGGCAGCGCTGCCCGGCGTTGCGAGCGCGGAGTCGCTGCGCTGCGACAACGGCATCGTCGCGGAGGGCGATTCCCGCCTGGCTCTGGCCTACAAGTGCGGTGCGCCGTTGGCGGTCGACAGCTATTGCCCGCCTGTGTTCTACGTCGGCTCGCCCTATCTCGTTCCGGAGCCGATCGCCGGCATCGCCGTTCCCTGCGTCGCGACCGAGGAGTGGCTGTACCAGCGGGGCGCCGGCAATCTCCTGGCCACCGTGCGCCTTCGCGGCGGCCGCATCCAGTCGATCACTTACGGCCGTTCGCCGCAATGACGCCGTGCTGACGACGCGGCCGCCTCGCAACGCTCGACAGGTCGACGACATGCCGACGCAGGACGAAGAAATTGCGCGCCATTTGCGGGAAGCCCTCGCCTCCGGCGAGCTCGCCGGCACCGAAGGCTTCGGCAAGCCGCTGCCGGAGGACGCCGGCTGGCAGGCGACGCCCGAGGCTCTCCGCATGCCCTTCAAGATCCTCAAGAATGCCGGCGTCGTGCCGGCGGAGGTCGAGTTGCTGCACGAACGTGCTGCGCTCGTAGAGGCGCTCGCCGCATGCACGACGGAGGTCGAGCGCGGTGAGCTGCGTCGCAAGCTGAGCGATCTGCAGCTGAAGATTGCGCTCCGGCTCGAGTCGTTGCGGGTCGACGGCACGCTCTAGTCGGGGCGTGCAGCCGCGTCGCACCGGCATGAATTCATCCGGCCAGCAGGCGTCGATTGCTTCTTCGCCAAGGACTGCTGAGCTCGCCGCCGTCGAACGTGCGCTCGCGTTCATCGCAGAGCATGGCGTCGTCCTCGTCTCGGCGCGAGGGGCGGCGCCGCGGTTGATCGACGCGATCGCCGGCGAGGTCGTCGCCGGCAACTGGTGGTCGCATCCGCGCGCCAACGCGATCTACCGCGTGGTCGCGGCGGCGAGCGAATCCGACGATGTCCTCGCTTGCCGGCTCGTCGGCGGCAAGGTCACGCTCGTTCATCGCAGGTTGTGGCCGGCGCTGGCGCGTTTGGCGGCGCGCTTTGCGCCCGAGCAGATCCGCCGGGTGCGAACCGAGCACACCGCGTCGGGCCGCCACGTCAGCCACGAGTTGCCGTTCGCGGAGTGGCTGCCGGCCGACGTCGCGCGCCAAGCCGCGGCGATCGACGAAACGGACGCCGTCGCGGCGCTCGGACGCTGGCTGCCGGCGTCGACCCGCGCCGGCAGCGTCAAGCGTTCCCGCTAGGCGCGATCTCTTTCACAATGGTGCCGTTCGACGGTCGGCGCACCATCACCATGTCAGCCACCCCTGCCGTCGACGTCGCGCGCGAGTTCTGGCGCCTGATGGCGAGCAACGCGTTCGACTCGGTCGCAGCCGTGCTCGCGCCCGGATTCGTGCTCGAGTGGCCGCAATCGAAGGAGCGGACTCGGGGCGCCGACCGGTTCGCGCGCATGAACCGCGAATACGTCGCCCACGGGCCCTGGCAGTTCACGATCGTTCGCCTCTTCGGCGATGCGACGCACGCCGTGTCGGAGGCCGACGTCACCGACGGCGTCCAGCGCGCCAAGGTGATTTCGTTCTTCACGGTCGCGGCCGGCAAGGTCGAGCGCCTCGTCGAGTACTGGCCGGAGCCCTATGCCGCGCCGGCGAATCGCGCCCATCTGGTGGAGGCGATCGAGGAGTCGTGACAGCGTGGCGCGCGATTGCGCGCGGCCGCACCTTGGAGAGGAGTCGAGCGATGTCGTCGGTCGAAGAACGTTGCCGAGAACTGGGCCTGGTGCTGCCGCAGCCGCTGCGGCTGCCGCCGGGGGTCGCGTTGCCGTTTCCGTGGGTGCGCGTGGCAGGCAACCGGGCGCTGATCTCCGGCCACGGCCCGACCCATGCCGACGGCTCGCTCGCCGAGCCGCTCGGCAAGGTCGGCGCCGAGGTCACGCCGGAACAGGCGTATCACGCGGCGCGCCTGACGGGCCTCGCGATCCTCGCCAGCCTGAAACGCGAGCTCGGCGAGCTCGGCCGCATCGCGCGCTGGACACGCGTCTTCGGCATGGTCAACTCGGCGCCCGGATTCGACCGCCAGCCGGCGGTGATCAACGGCTTCACCGAGCTCATCGTCGCCGTCTTCGGGCCCGAGCGCGGCGCGCACGCGCGCAGCGCGGTCGGCATGGCCGCGCTGCCGTTCAACATTCCGGTCGAGATCGAGGGCGAGGTCGAGCTCGAGCCTCGCTGAGCAACGCGACGACCGCCATGGCACTCCTCGGCCGGGCCGCGCTGGCGATGTGGTGGGACATCGCCGCGGAGCTGCGCGCCGACTTCGAGGATTGGCACGCGCATGAGCATTTTCCGGAGCGGCTGGCGATCCCGGGCTTTCGCCGCGGCACGCGCTGGAGCAGCACGGCGGGCGGCGAAGGCATGTTCGTCCTCTACGAGCTCGAGGGCCACAACACGCTCGCCTCGCCCGCGTATTTGGCCCGCCTGGACGCGCCGACGCCGTGGTCGACGCGATTGATGCCGCACCATCGCAACATGGTGCGCAGCCAGTGCCATGTCGTTGCCTCGCGCGGTGGCGTCATCGCGAGGCATGCGTGGTCGGTGCGGCTTTCGGCCGTGGCCGATCGCAGCGCGGCATTGCAGGCGTATCTCGGCTCGCTCGTCGCGACACTGCCGTCGCGTCCCGGCCTCGTCGGCGCACACCTGCTCCGTCACGAGATCCCGAACATCGGCACGACCCGCGAGCAGCAGATCCGCAACAACGCCGACCGCAGCGCCGACTGGGTCCTTGTCGCCTGCGGCTATGCGGCGCCGGCGCTGGAAGAGCTCGGCCGCTTCGAGCTGTCACCGGCGCAGCTGGCGGAACATGGCGGCGCGGCCGAGCCGGTCGCGGCGCTGTACTCGCTCGCCGCCTCGGCGGTCGGCAGCGACATCGAGTAGGCCATTCGGCAGCGGTCGATGCAGCGACCGGTCAGCGAGGCACGCGCGCCGGCGCAACCGCGGCGCCCTCGATCGCGTGGCGCTGCAGCGCGGCGACGACGAACCCGCTCGTCTTCATCTCCTCGATGAACGCGCTCAGCCACGCCTGGGCGGCGAGCCTGCCCTTCGGCACCGCCATCGCCTGCTCGATCACCATGAACCGCCCGGGCAGGAGGCGCACGCCACCGACCCGCTTCGCATCGGCCTGCAGCTGCTGCTTGACGCCGGCGGCAACGTCGAGCCTGTCGGCGAGGAACATGTCGGTGACGGCGGGCGAGGTCGGCGCCCGCACCAGCGTCGCGGCCTTGAGCTCGCGGGTCAGGAACAGGTCGTAGGCACTGCCGCGACCGACCGCGACGCGGACGCCGCTGCGATCGACCTCGTCGTTGCGCTCGAGCGGCGAGTCGTTGCGGACGAGGTAGGCGCCCTCGATGATCACGTACGGCGCCGTGTATTCCAGGTCCGCCGCGCGCACCGGGTCGATTGCGACGAACGCGAGATCGACGCGCCCTCCCTTGACGGCCTCGACGACGTTGCCGGCCGACTCGAACGCGACCAGCTCGACGTCGAGCCCGAGCCGTCCGGCAGCCTCGCGCGCGAGGTCGACCGAGACGCCGCGCGGCTCGCCGCCGGGCCCGCGCGTGGCGAGGATCGGGTTGCCGAAATTGATCGCGGCGCGCAGCTTGCCGGTCGCGCCGAGCTCGGCGACCGCCCCGGCGCGGCCGCCGTCGCGCGCTGTGCCGGCGCAGCCCACGAGCAGCAGCGCAGCGGCGACGCAGAAGGTGCGGCGGTCGCGCGTGGCGGCAGCTCCGGGGTCCAGGACTCAGCCCGTCTTCTTCGTTTCGTCGAGGCGACGCTCGAGCTCGGCGATCAGCGCCCGCGCCTCGTCGCCCTCCGGAATCGGCCGGCCGCTGTCGCGCCATGCGACCGCCGACTTGAAGCCATCGAGCTGCGCCTGGCGGCGAAACCAGAGCCCCTCCGGGTTGTGGCGCGTGACGCCGTCGAACACTGTCGCCAGGGTCTGCGCCTGCTCGAGGCCTGCGGTCAGCATGACGTTGTTGACGACGAGCTTGTGCATCGCGAGGTGCGAGCGCGGCACGCCGGCGATCCGGCGTGCGAGCCGGTCGGTCGCGGCGTCAAGATCGGCGGCCGAAACGGCGATGTTGGCGAGGCCCCATTCGGCTGCGGTCACGCCGCTGATGAGATCGCCGGTGAACATCATCTGCTTGGCGCGCGCCGGACCGAGGCGAAAGGTCCACATCGCCGTCGTCGGACAGCCCCAGACGCGGGTCGGCATGTAGCCGATCTGCGCGTCCTCGGCCATCACCAGCAGGTCGCAGCAGAGCGCGATGTCGCTGCCGCCGGCGACGGCGTAGCCGTGCACCTTCGCGATCGTCGGCTTCCGCGAGCGCCAGAGCGCCATGAAATCCTCGGTGTAGCGCTTCATGACGGCGTAGTCGACCATCGAGTCCCAGGGTTGGCTCTCCTGCTTCAGCGGATGGTCGACCGGGCCGGCGCGCGAGCTCTCCTCGGCAAGGGCAACCAGGTCGTAGCCGGCGCAGAACGCCCGCCCCTCGCCCTCGACGACGATGACGTGGATCTCGTCGTTCGCCTCGGCCCACTCGACGGCGGCGCGAATCTCGCCCGGCATGTGAGCGTCGATCGCGTTCAGCCGCTCGGGCCGGTTCAGGCGCAGGCGCGCGATCCGCGGCTCGTCGGCATCGTGACCGATGCCGAGGCTGCTGAAGACGGGCATTGCGGCAGCGCCGTCAGTTGGTGGCGAAGCAGTAGATGCGCGCGTCGCTGCCGGTTATCTTCAACGCGTCGATGCTGCAGCCGCGCGACTGGTGCGACGAGTTCCACGACTTCGCGGGCACGCTGTCGTCGAGGCCGGTGCGGTCGGAGTGGCCGAGCATCGCCGCGCCTTCGCCGCTCTTGGTCCAGTTGCCGCAGGTCGTGTCGACATTGCCGGCGATCGCCGTGCCGTCGGGCTGCGAGCCGGTCAGGATGTCGTGCATGTTGGGCGTGTCGCCGCGGCCGTTGACGACCTCGCCCTTCTCGGTGAGCGCGGTCTGCTTGTTGAGGTTGTTGTTGCCGTGCAGCTCGGTCACGTTGTTGGCGACGACGATGCCCTTGGCGTTGCGCCACGGGCCGGGGCCGATTCGGTCGCGCGCGTTGACCGTCGGGCCGCCGGCGACTCCCTGAGTGCTGAGGTAGGCGTGCCAGGTGTGGTTGCCGGCACCGGCGGCGCTGGCGAGCGTCGTGCAGAGCTGGTCCGCGCCGGCGAGGCCGCCGAGGTCGCCGCCGCGTCCCGAGCCCCGGCTCGACACGAAGAACGTCATGCCCGACGACGAGCCCGACGACATTGCTGACGAGGAACTCGACGACATCATGCCGTTGGCGCAGGCGGCGACCAGCGATGCGGTGGCGGCGAGCGACAGGACGTGAACGAACGGCGAGCGGAAGGTCGAGGTCTTCATGGGAATCCTTGTGGTTTGCAAGCGGCTCGACGCGAGCGCTGTGCCGCGGGCGAACTGGACCAGCCTAGTGGAAACGTTGCGCGCCTTCAAGCGGCGTTGCCCGGGTCCGAAGCTAGCACGCCGCGCCACAGCTGCGTGGCATCCTTGCGGATGCCCTCGCGACGGTCGCTCCTTGCCATGCTGCTCGCATCGCGTAGCGGCACGGCGATTGCTCGCGACGCGCCCGCGCCGCTCGGCTTCCCCGCCGATTTCGGCGCCCACCCGACCGCGCGCAGCGAGTGGTGGTACGTCACCGGCGCGCTCGACTCCGGCGCGCGCACGTGGGGCTTTCAGGTCACCTTCTTTCGCGTCCCGACATCGCTCGCCGGCGCCGAGACGAGCCGCTTCAAGGCGACGCAGCTGCTGTTCGCGCACGCCGCCGTCAGCGACCTCGCCCGAGCGCGGCTGCGCCATGACCAGCGCATCGCGCGCGCCGGCTTCGGCATCGCCGAGGCGGGCACCGCCGACACCGCGGTCGTGCTCGAGGGTTGGCGGCTGAGTCGCGAAGGCGGCGGCGGCGCGAGCCGCTACGTCACGCACGCCGCGAGCGAAAGCGCCGGCTTCGCGGTCGACCTCGTTCTCGCCGCGACCGGGCCGGTGCTGCTCCAGGGCGATTCCGGCTGGTCGCGCAAGGGGCCGCGACCCGAGCAGTTCAGCCGCTACTACAGCGAGCCGCAGCTGGCGGCGCGCGGCACGCTCGCGATCGACGGTCGCTCGTTCGCCGTCGAAGGCCGCGCCTGGCTCGACCACGAGTGGAGCGACGCCTACCTCGACCCAATGGCGACGGGCTGGGACTGGATCGGGATGAACCTCGACGACGGTGGCGCGCTGATGGCGTTTCGCATCCGCCGCGCCGACGGCAGCACACTCTGGAGCGGCGGCAGCCACCGGCCGCGCGGCGGCAGCGTTCGCTCCTTCGCGACCGGCGAGGTCGTGTTCACGCCCGGGCGGACGTGGACGAGCGCGGCGACGCACACGCGCTATCCCGTCGAGTGGCAGGTCGCGACGCCGGTCGGAGGCTTCGGCGTGCGCGCGCTGCTCGACGACCAGGAGCTCGACAGCCGCGCCAGCACCGGAACGATCTACTGGGAAGGTCTCTCGCTCCTCGTCGACGCCGGCGGCCGCCGCGTCGGCCGCGGCTACCTCGAGATGACCGGATACGCGGCGCGGCTGGTCCTGTGAGGCCGCGATTCAGTGCGCGCCGCCAGCAGCGGCGGCGACGTTCGTCGCCGGCTTGCTCGCCCAGACGAGGACGAGCAGAAGGATGAACACCATTGCCGAGAAGAAGAAGAGATCGTCGACGGCGAGCGTGTACGCCTGCTGGTCAATCATGCGGTTGATCGTCGCCAGCGCCTGCGCGGGGTCGTAGCCGGCGGCGCCGAGCTGGGCCATCGCCGCAGTGGCGGCACTGCTGGAGTTGTTGATCTGCTCGGCCAGCTCGGCGTGGTGCAGCGCCGCGCGGTTTTCCCACAGCGTCGTGAAGAGCGAGGTCCCGATCGCGCCGGCGGTGATGCGCGCGAAGTTGCTGAGCCCGGCAGCGGCGGGCAAGCGCTCGGGCCCGAGCCCGGAGAAGATGGTCGCCTGCAGCGGGATGAAGAAGAATGCCATCGCCGCGCCCTGCAGCACGGTCGGAATCAGGATGGTGCGAAAGTCGGCCTGCACGTTGAAGTGCGAGCGCAGGATGAGCACCGACGCGAAGCCGAGAAAGGCGACCGTCGTCAGCACGCGCGGATCGATCTTGGAGATGTTCTTGCCGACCCAGGGCGAGATGATGATCGCGAGGATGCCGACCGGCGCTGTCGCGAGGCCGGCCCAGGTCGCCGTGTAGCCCATGTACTGCTGCAGCCAGAGCGGCAGCAGCACGACGTTGCCGAAGAAGAGCGCGTACGCGACCGAGAGCGCGAGCGTTCCCATCGAGAAGTTGCGGCCGCCGAACAGGCGCAGGTCGACGATTGGGTGCTCTTCGGTCAGCTCCCAGGCGAGGAAGAACGCGAAGCCGACCACCGCGACCAGCGCCAGGACGACGATCTGGGTCGAGCCGAACCAGTCGAGTTCCTTGCCCTTGTCGATCATGATCTGCATCGCGCCGACCCAGATGACGAGGAGTCCCAGGCCGACGTAGTCGAACGGCGAGCGGCGCGGCCCTGCGTCGCGCTTGCGGTAGATCGACCAGGTGACCGCCGCCGCGATCAGGCCGACCGGGATGTTGATGTAGAAGATCCACGGCCACGAGATGTTGTCGGTGATCCAGCCGCCGAGGAGCGGCCCGGCGACGGGCGCGACGAGCACCGTCATCGCCCACATCGCCATCGCGCTGCCGGCCTTGGCGCGCGGATAGCTCGAGAGCAGCAGCGTCTGCGAGAGCGGGATCATCGGCCCGGCGACGAAGCCCTGTAGGACGCGAAACGCGATCAGCATGCCGATGTTGGGCGCCAGCCCGCACAGCCACGACGCGACGACGAAGAGCAGGATGCTGGCGACGAACAGGCGCACCGCGCCGAAGCGCTGCGTCAGCCAGCCGGTGAGCGGGACCGAGATCGCATTGGCGACCGCGAACGAGGTGATGACCCACGTGCCTTGCGACGGGCTCACTCCCAGGTCGCCCGCGATCGCCGGGATCGACACGTTCGCGATCGACGAATCGAGCACGTTCATGAAGGTCGCGAGCGAGAGCGCGATCGTGCCGAGGACGAGCTGGGGGCCGCGCAGCGGCTCGGTCTGCGGCGCTGCGGCCGGAGCAGGCGCCGGGGCCTCGGCCGGCCCGGCGAGGCTGGCCGTGGCCATCAGCGTGTGGCGGCAGGCGCTGAGGCGCGCGCAACGGTCGGCGAAGCCGGGCGCGCGGCGGTCGCCGGTCGGGTGTCGGCGACGCGGCGGCCGAGGTTGGCGGCGATGATCTTCTGAACGTCGGCGTCGGCCTCGGCGTTGCCGCGGTCGAAGACGCTCGTCTGCGCGCGCGCCGGGCGCTTGTTGCCGCCGGCGAGAACGCCGCCGTCGGTGTCGGCGACGTCGACCCTGGCGTCCATCGACAGGCCGACCCGCAGCGGATGCTCGCGCACTTCCTTCGGATCGAGCGCGATTCGCACCGGCACGCGCTGCACGACCTTGATCCAGTTGCCGGTGGCGTTCTGCGCCGGCAGCAATGCGAAGGCGGCGCCGGTGCCCGCACCGAGCCCTTCGATCGTGCCGTGGTAGGTGACCTTCTTGCCGTAGACGTCGGCCTCGAGCTCGACCGGCTGGCCGATGCGCAGATTGCGCAACTGGCCTTCCTTGAAGTTGGCGTCCACCCAGACGTCGTTCAGCGCGATGACCGAGAGCAGCGGTGCGCCGGCCTGCACGCGCTGGCCGAGCTGGACGCTGCGCCGCGCCACATAGCCGTCGACCGGTGCGACGAGCTCGGTGCGGTGAAGCGCCAGGTACGCCTCGCGCACGCGCGCCGCGGCGCGCAGCACGTTCGGATTCTGCTCGACCGGAACGTTCTCGGTCAGCGACTCGTTCGAGGCGAGTTGCTCGCGCGCCGCCTGCGCCGCCGATTCGGCGGCGGCAACGGCCGACTTTGCGGCGTCGAGCTGGGCAGTGGCGTGGTTGAACTCCTCCTGGCCGACGGCGCCGGTCTTGACCAGCGGCGCCCGCCGCGCGACGTCGTCCTGCGCCCGCTGGACGTCGCTTCGCGCACGCGCGATCTCGGCTTCACGTGCCGCGATCTGGGCGCGCAGCGTGCCGTTGTTGACATACGTCGTGCGTGCCTCGCGGACCGCCTGCGCGAGCTGCGCCTCGGCCTGCTCGAGCGCGACTTGCGCGTCGGCCGGATCGAGCCTGACGATCGGCTGCCCGGCCTTGACGAAGTCGGTGTCGTCGGCCTCGATCGCGATCACCGTCCCGGCGACCTGCGGCGTCAGCTGGACGACGTTGCCCTGGACGTAGGCGTTGTCGGTGCTCTCGTAGTGGCGAAGGACGAGCCAGTAGTAGATGCCATAGCCGAGGCCTGCGAGCAGGACCGCGGTCGCCACCAGGCCGAGCGCGACCGTGCGCTTGGAGCGGGGCTTGCGTTCGCTCTTCGGCGCCGGTGCGGCCTCGCTGCCAGCCGGCGCCGCGGTGTTGGCCGCCGGCTCGGCCGCGGGCGCGGAAACAGAGCGTGCGCTGTTGGCTGTCGAAGCCGGCGGCTTGGCGGCCGGCAGCGGTGCCGGCGCCGAGGTCCGTTGCTCTTCTTCTGCGAGGCTCATGAGAACTCCGGAAGCGATTCTTGCGATGAAGCGCGAATGCAGGTGGTTGCGGTGCGACGCGAGCGGCCGCGCTCAGCGCGGCGACGCTGCGCTTGCCAGGGCGCGCGTTTCGTCGCTCGCGACGTAGCCGCCGCCGAGCGCACGGACGAGCAGCATCTGCGCGTCGAGCGCACGCGCGCGCAGGTCGGTCGTCAGCCGCCGCTGCGCGATCACGTTCGACTCGGCGTTAAGAACGGTGAGATAGCTGCCAAGGCCGGCGCGGTAACGCTGGGTCGCGAGGTCGTAGGCCGCTTCTGCCGAGGCGAGCGCGGCGTCCTCCTCGCGTTGCTGGCGAGCGACCGCTCGGGTCGAGCTGATCTGGTCGGCGACGTCGTGGATCGCATCGACGAGGGTGCCGTTGTAGGTCTCGACCGCGGCGTCGAGATCGGCGGTGCGCCCGCTCAGGCCGGCGCGCAGCCGCCCGGCGTCGAAGATCGGCAGGCTGATCGCCGGGCCGACGCCCCACTGCTCGCTGCTGGCTCGCAGCAGCCGGTCGAGGCCGAGCGTCGACAGGCCGATGAACGCGGTCAGGTTGACGTTGGGATAGAACTGCGCGCGCTGCGCGGCGACGTCGCCGGCCGCGGCCTCGACCCGCCAGCGCGCGGCGACGAGGTCGGCGCGGCGGCCGACGAGGTCGGCGGGAACGACCTCGGGGATCGCGACCGGCCGCAGCGCCGAGATCTTCGGCGCCAGCGTGTCGAACGTCTGCGGCGGCTCGGCGAGCAACGCGGCGAGGGCGTGGCGGGCGAGCGCGATCTGCTCGTCGGTCGCCTCGATCTGCTGGCGCGTCTCCGGCCGCAGACCCTCGCTCTGGCGCAGCTCGACGGCGGTGTCGAGCCCGGCCGAGACGCGCTGGTTCGTCAGCGAGTACATCTCCTCGCGCTGCTCGAGCGCGCGCACGAGCACGTCGCGCTGCTCGTCGAGGCGGGCCAGCTGGACATAGGTGCGCGCGACGTTGACGGCGAGTAGGACGCGCGCGGCATCGGCGTCGGCGATCGCGGCGTGCTCGGCGCCGATCGCGGCATCGAGCTGGGCCCGGTTGCGGCCGAACAGGTCGAGCTCCCAGGAACCATTGAGCTGCGCGGTCGCGGTGTTTTGCACCGATCCGGCGAGCGGCGGCGGGTAGAGACTGTTCTCGCTGAAGCGCTGGCGGACCGCGTCGACCGAGCCCGTGACCTGCGGCGAGCGATTGGCGTCGGCAGCGGCGGTGTTGGCGGCGGCACGGGCGCTGCGGGCGGCGGCAACGCGCAGGCTCGGGTTGCCCGCGGTCGCGCGCGCGATCAGGTCGTCGAGCACGGGATCGTCGAAGCCGCGCCACCACTCGGCAGTCACGGGCGCGACCACCGCGGTCGTGTCGGCGCCGAGCGTTGCCGGCGAGGCGAGCTTCGCGCTCGGCGCGATGCCGCTCGGACTCGCGCAGCCGACGAGCGTGAGGACGATCGTCGAACCGAGCGCGATGACTAGCGTCGTCAGCGTCTGCCGCGCCGACGGCGAGCGCAGGAAGTTGATGTGCCGCGGGCAGCTCATCTCGCCTCCCTCGCCGCCCGGTCGGCCCGGCGCGCGCGCGCCGGGCGCAGCGCCGGGGCGTCCGCTTCGCTGCGGGCGCGCTGGGTCTCGACGTTCTCGAGCATGCGCCGCAGCATCGCCTTCAGCGTGCTCCATTCATCGCGCGTGAACCCGGCCAGGATCTGGTTCATGATCTGCGACAGCACCGCCGGCACCTGCGCCGCCGCCCTCTCGCCCTCGGGTGTCAGCGCGATGCGGACGACGCGACGATCCTCGGTCGAGCGCTCGCGCCGGCACAGGCCCTTCGCCTCCAGACGGTCGAGCAGACGCGTCATCGCGCCGGCGTCGGTCTGCAACTCGCGAGCGAGCTCGGCCACCGTGGACGCGCGCGCACTGCGCAGCATGAACAGCGGCCCCCACTGGATGTGGGTCAGGCCGTCGGGCTCGAGCTGCCGATCGGCTTCGAGGGTGATCGCCATCAGGACGCGCTTCATCAGATAGCCGACGCTGTCGTCGGCGCAGTAGGCGTTGGCCTGATAGAAATTCGCGGGAGTCGCAATTCGGGACATGTCCCAGACTATACATGCCTAGGCAGTCTTTGTCAAGGCTTTGTTTGCCCGGGCTGGCATGAGGGCCGCCCGGGAAGCCGCCGCGACCGGGCCCCTACACTGATCCGGTGCCAGCGACAGCGCTTTCCTCGCCCGCGCGGCCAGCGGCACCGCCCGTGGCGAGGAACGTCCGCGCCCTCGGCGGCCTGCTGCCCTTCGTGCGGCCGTACCGGGTCCAGATCGCCCTTGCCGCGCTCTTTCTCGTCCTCGCCGCGGTCAGCACGCTGGTCTTTCCGGTCGCGCTCAAGTCGCTGATCGACGAAGGCTTCGTCGCCACAGATCCCGGCGCAAGGGTGATGGCGCTGCGCGACCATTTCTTCGCCCTGTTCGGCGTCGGCGTCGCGCTCGGCGTCTTCTCGGCGGCGCGCTTCTACATGGTGAGCTGGCTCGGCGAGCGCGTCACCGCCGACGTCCGCAACGCGGTCTACGCGCACGTCGTTCGCCAGAGCCCCGAGTTCTTCGAATCGACGCAGACCGGCGAGGTCCTCTCGCGTCTCACCACCGACACGACGCTGGTTCAGACGGTCGTCGGCTCGAGCCTGTCGATGGGGCTGCGCAACACGGTGATGGGAATCGGCGCGATGGCGATGCTGATCATCACCAACCCGGTCGTGATGACGCAGGTCTTCGCCATCCTCGTCCTCGTCGTCCTGCCCTCGCTCTACTTCGGCCGCCGCGTCCGCGGGCTGTCGCGCGCGAGCCAGGACCGGATCGCCGATTCGAGCGCAATCGCCGCCGAGGTGCTGAATGCGATCCCGGTTGTCCAGAGCTATCAGCAGGAAGGCCGCGAGGCGGCGCGCTTCAGTGCCTCGACCGAGCGCGCGTTCGCGACCGCGGTGCGCCGGACGCGGATGCGCTCGTTCCTGGTCGCCTTCATCATCAGCGCCACTTTCGGCGCCCTGCTCTGGGGCCTCTACCAAGGCACCCAGGCAGTCGTCCGCGGCGACATCACTGCCGGCCACCTCGGCCAGACGGTCGTCTACGTGATCATCCTCGTCAGCAGCGTCGCCGTCCTGTCGGAGGTCTACGGCGACCTGCTGCGCGCCGCAGGCGCGACCGAGCGGCTGATCGAGTTGCTCGAGATGGAGTCGCCGATCGTCTCGCCGCCGGCACCGCAGCCGCTGGCGTCGCCCGCAGCCGGCGCCTCGGTGCGCTTCGCCGACGTCACCTTCCGCTACCCGTCGCGGCCGCAGCACGCGACGCTCGCCCACTTCGATTTCGCCGTCGCACCCGGCGAGACGGTCGCGCTGGTCGGGCCGAGCGGCGCCGGCAAGAGCACGGTGCTGCAGCTGATCCTGCGCTTCTACGACGTCGGCGCGGGCGCGGTCGAGGTCGACGGCCAGCGCGTCGACCGTGTCGCGCTCGAAGCGCTTCGAAGCCGGATCGGCATCGTCCACCAGGACAGCATCATCTTCTCGACCGATGCGATGG
Source organism: Caldimonas sp. (assembly GCA_036272325.1). Lineage (GTDB taxonomy): Bacteria > Pseudomonadota > Gammaproteobacteria > Burkholderiales > Burkholderiaceae_C > Schlegelella_A. The sequence goes on from DATAYY010000029.1 coordinate 41,923, forward strand.
AGAACATCCGCTACGGCCGGCCCGAGGCGAACGACGACGAGGTCGTCGCGGCGGCGCGCGGCGCGTTCGCGCACGACTTCATCGTCGCATTGCCCGACGGCTACAAGACCTTTCTCGGCGAGCGCGGCGTTCGCCTCTCGGGCGGCCAGCGGCAGCGGATCGCGATCGCCCGCGCGATGCTGAAGAACGCGCCGCTGCTGCTGCTCGACGAGGCGACGAGCGCGCTCGACGCCGAAGGCGAGCGGATGGTGCAGGCTGCGCTCGAATCGGCGATGCGCGGCCGGACGACGATCGTCATCGCGCACCGGCTGTCGACGGTGCAGCGTGCCGATCGCATCGTCGTCCTCGAGGCGGGCGAGATCGTCGAGACCGGAACGCACGCCGAGCTGGTCGGCGCCGGCGGCCTGTACGCGCGGCTCGCGGCGCTGCAGTTCGATCGCTGAATGGCGCCGGCGCGCGCCACATAATCCGGCGATGCAGACCGCGTCCTTTCCGCCTGTCGCAGCCACCGAGCGGCCGGTGCGCTCGCAGTACGAGGCGTTCCTGCGCCACGTCCGCGACCATGGCGTCGCCAAGGCCGACCGTACCGGCACCGGAACGAAGAGCGTCTTCGGCTACCAGATGCGCTTCGACCTGCGCGAAGGCTTCCCGCTGGTGACGACGAAGAAGGTTCATCTGCGCTCGATCGTGCTCGAGCTGCTCTGGTTCCTGCGCGGCGACGGCAACGCGCGCTGGCTGCAGGAGCGGGGCGTCACGATCTGGGACGAATGGGCGGCGCCCGACGGCGACCTCGGACCGGTCTACGGCGTCCAGTGGCGCTCCTGGCCGACGCCGGGCGGCGGCCATGTCGACCAGATCGCCAACGTCGTCGCGCAGCTGAAGACCAATCCCGACTCGCGCCGCATCCTCGTCAGCGCCTGGAACGTCGCCGAGTTGCCGAAGATGGCGCTGCTGCCGTGCCACGCCCTGTTCCAGTTCTACGTCGCGCCGGCCGAAGGCAGCGCACGGCCGCGGCTCAGCTGTCAGCTCTACCAGCGCAGCGCCGACATCTTCCTCGGCGTCCCGTTCAACATCGCGAGCTACGCGCTGCTGACGCACATGCTCGCGCAGCAGTGCGATCTCGACGTCGGCGACTTCATCTGGACCGGCGGCGACTGCCACATCTACGACAACCACGCCGAGCAGGTCGAGCAGCTGCTCGCACGCGAGCCGTTCCCGTACCCGGTGCTCGAGCTCGCGCGGCGGCCGCCGTCGATCTTCGACTACGCGCTCGACGACGTCGTCGTCCACGACTACCGGCACCATCCCGCCATCAAGGCTCCGGTCGCCGTCTAGGCCGCCGCCGACCCGGCGATCGGCGCGACCGAGCGTGGCGCAGTTCACTCGAAATCCCCGTCGGGCGGCGTCCACGGCGCGACGAGCGGCGCTACAGTGGCGCCGATGTCTAGCAATTTCCTGGCGCCGACGGCGTCCGAGCTCGAACGCGATTGGGGCCTCGTCCTCGAAGACGAGTGGCAGACCGACGTCGCCGCTGGCGACCGCGCGCCGATCGTGCGCCGCTTCGGCATCGGCGCTGCCGCCCAACGCGAAGCGGTGCTCGCACGCTTCGGCTTGATCCCGGCGACGGCGAAGTCGGCGCGCGCCCCCGCGTCGTCGGTCAATGCGCGCTCGGAAACGGCGGCGTCACGGTCGACGTTCAAGCACGCGTACGCGAACCGCCAGTGGTGCATCGTCCCGGCGCAGTGCATCTACGTGCCGTATTACACGGAAGGATCGAAGCGCGGCGAGCGCTGGCGCGTGCGCCGGATCGACCGCTCGCCGCTCAGCATCGCCGGCCTCTGGGATCGCTGGGTCGACGACAAGGGCCTCGAGACGATCAGCTTCGCGATGCTGACGATCAACTGCGATCTGCACCCGCTGCTCGCCCGCTTCGATCGCCGCCTGACCGAAAAGGGCGAGCCGACCGAGAAGCGCACGCCGGTGCTGCTCGCCGAGGAAGACTTCGACGAGTGGCTCGACACCTCGCCGTCACGCGCGCCGATCTACTTCGGCACCTTCGGCAAGGACGATCTCGAGGCCGAGCCGGCGCCGTCGGTGACGCGGCGGGCGACCGGGCTGATACCGCTCGACACGACGATCTCCGAGTTCTGAGCGTCAGCGGCTGCGGCCGAACGCGGCCGCGCCGGCGAAGCGGGCACGCGCGCCGAGCCGCTCCTCGATCCTGAGCGCCTCGTTCCACTTCGCCGTGCGCTCGCCGCGCGCGAACGAGCCGACCTTGAGCTGGCCCACGCCCCAGCCGATCGCGAGGTGGACGATCGTCGTGTCCTCGGTCTCGCCCGATCGCGCCGAGACGATGCCGGCGTAGCCCGCGGCCTGCGCCGCGCGCCAGGCGTCGAGCGTCTCGGTCAGCGTGCCGCGCTGGTTCGGCTTCAGCAGCACGGTGTTGGCGGCGCCGCGCGCGGCGGCATCGCGAACGAGCGCGGCGTCGGAGACGAGGAGGTCGTCGCCGACGATCTGGACCCTGGCGCCGACGGCACGCGTCAAGCGCGCAAAGCCGTCGCCGTCGTCCTCGCCGAGCGGATCCTCGATCGAGACGATCGGGTAGCGGTCGATCCAGCCGAGCAGCAGCTCGATCAGGGCGTCGGAATCGAGGCTGCGACGGTCGAGGCCGAGCGTGTAGCGGCCGCCGCTGCCGAGCTCCGACGCCGCGATGTCGAGCGCGATCGCGACCTGTTCGCCGGGGACGAAGCCGGCACGCTCGATCGCGGCCACGAGGGTCTCGAGCGCTTCCTCGTTGCTCGCGAAGTCGGGCCACCAGCCGCCTTCGTCGGCGACGCCGTGTGCCACGCCCCGGGAGTGCATCAGCGCGCCGGCATGGCGATAGACCTCGGCCGTCCATTCCAGGGCTTGGCGAAAGTCGTGGGCGCCGGGACAGACGACCATGAAGTCCTGAACGTCGACGCGACGTGCAGCATGCGCACCGCCGCCGAAGATCTGGATCTGCGGCATCGGCAGCAGCGTCGCCTCGGCGCCGCCGATCGAGGCATGGAGCGCGACGCCGCGCGACGCCGCGACCGCGTGCGCGGCCGCCATCGACACCGCGAGCGTCGCGTTGGCGCCGAGGCGCGACTTGGTCGGCGTGCCGTCGAGCTCGACCAGGCGCCGATCGAGCGCCGCCTGGTCGTCGGCGACCGTGCCGCGCAGCGCGGCGGCGATCTCGCCGCCGACATGGGCGACCGCGCGCGCGACGTCGAAGCCGCCGAACGCCTCGCCGCCATCGCGCAGCTCGATCGCTTCGCGCGATCCCTTCGAAGCGCCGGCCGGGCAGATCGCGCGCCCGAGCGCGCCGTCGTCGAGCGTCACTTCGGCTTCGACCGTCGGCCGGCCCCGGCTGTCCCAGACGCGGCGGCCGTGGACCGTGGCGATGCGCGTTCCGCTCATCGCGCGAGCTGCTCGCGCCATCCGGCACCAAGCGACTGCAGTCGCTCGGCCGGTGCGAGCAGGAAGCGACGCGCGATGCGACGCACCGTCTCTCGTTCGCCGTCGTCGCGCAGGTACTCGACCGGCGACTTGCCGTCGACGCGGGCGAGCAGGAGGCCTGGCAGAAGCGTCGCCGCGCGCCGCTCAAGTGCTGCGGGCGGCTCCCAGTCGACGGCACCCAGATAGCTCGTGGCGAGCGCCTCGAAGCAGGCCAGAAAGCGGTCGCGCGCGGCCGGCGTCCAGAGGCACTTGAGCAGCAGGTGATTGAGGCAGAAGGCGAGATCGAACGCCGGGTCGCCCCACCAAGCGCACTCGGCGTCGAGGAAGACCGGGCCGTTCGGGCCGATGACGATGTTCTTCGGGCTGACGTCGCCGTGCACCAGCGCGACCTTGTGCGTGCGCGTCCGCTCGACGAGCGCAGCGAGCGCCGGCGCGAGTGCCGGGTGGCGGCGGCCGGTCGCGAGGAGATACGGATCGAGGCGGATGGCAAAGAAGATCGCGTCGGTCGCGAACTGTGCGGCGAGCTCACTTCGCGCTGCGGTGAAGGCATGGATCCGCGCCAGCGTCGCGCCGACAGAGGCGGCCACCTCGACGTCGGCAACGCCCTCGCGCAGGTCGTTCTTCCAGAGCCGGTGGTCGCGCGGCGACAGGTAGCGCATCACGAGGACGCCGAGGCGCTCATGCTGGCCGAGGACTTCCGCTGCGGCACCGGGAACGGCAGCGTTCGCGACCCGCAGCCAGCGTGCCTCGTACACGTTGCGCTCGATCGGCGCCTGCCAGTCGGCCGCGACGCGCAGCGTGGGGAGCGCCCGCTTCACGCACACCGGCCCGTTGTCGGTGTCGACGCGCCAGATATCCGACGAGACGCCGCCGGCGAGCGGCTCGCCGCGGAGCGCCGCCGAGCCCGCGAGGCCGAGCTCGCCGAGCGCGACGGCGAAGTCGGGCGGCAGCTCGCGGCCCTCGGCGTTGGCCGGCATCGCGTCGGCGGAGGACGCCGCCATCGCGTCGTGGCTCAAGCGTCGCCCTTGCGCTGCCGAGATTCGACCAGCTTGACGAGCGCGTAGAGGGCCTGGTTGGTCGGCGTCGGAACGCCGAGCTCGCGACCGCGGCGGGCGACGAAGCCGTTCAGGTGGTCGATTTCGCTCGGCTTGCCGCGCGCCATGTCCTGCGCCGTCGACGACAGCTGCGCCGGCATCGCGGGGGCGATCCGCGCCATCGACTCGATCGCCTGCGCGAGCGGCAATGCGACGCCTTCCGCAGCCGCGAGGGCGACGACCTCGGCGACGACCGCGAGCTGCAGCTCGCGGACCGGCGCCAGCGCGACGAGCTCGCCATAGCTCGCCTGCGCAAGACCCGAGATCGCGTTGTAGGCGCAGTTGACCATCAGCTTCGACCACAGCTCGGCCATGACGTCGGGCGAGACGCGGACCGGGACGCCGGCGCCGGTGAAGAAGGCGGCGAGCGCGTCGAGGCGTTCACCCAGTGCCGCGTCGAAGTCTCGCGACAACGGGCCGATGACGAGATCGCCGCGGCCGTGGTGGCTGACGAGCCCGGGCTCCGGCATCGAGGTCGCGACGTAGACGACGGCGGGAACGACGGTCGCGGCGACGTGGCGCGCGATCACGGCGGCGTTCTCGACGCCGTTCTGCAAACTGACGACGATCGCGCCCGGGTCGAGCACGCCGGCGAGCTCGCGCGCGACCGTTTCGGTATCGGTCGACTTGACGCTGAAGAGAACGAGATCGGCACCGCGCGCGGCAGTGATCGCGCTGCTGGCCTCGAGCGCGATCGTCTCGGTCCGGCCCGCCATCGCGAGCCGAAGGCCGCCGCGCCCGATCGCATCGGCGTGGGCGGGTCGGCCGATGAGGACGACCGAGTGCCCGGCGCGAGCCAGCATCGCACCGAAGAAGCTGCCGACCGCGCCCGCGCCGACGACCGCGACCCGCTGAAACGCCGTGCCCATGGCGTCATTCTCGTCCTCAGTGGCCGAAGGCACGGGACAACGCCGCGCCGCGCGTCGACCGCGCGCGCTGGCGCAGGAAACGCCGATTCCGCGCACGCCTGCGGTTGTTGCAAAAAAATAATTTCCAACCACTGCCGTGAACAACTCTGTGAATAACCTGCGCTCAAGTTCGCCTCTTGCTCCATCGGCGAGCGCCGGAGGCGGATTGCCGCCGTTTGTGGCAGTCGTCCGGCCGGGGCACCGGCGGTCGCATGGCGGCTGTTCGGATCGCGTTTGGCTCGATATCCTTCGCCGCCATGCCCGTCACGACTGCTCCGATTTCGCCACGCGGGCGCGTGCTGGCGGTCGACGATTCGGTCGTCATGCGCGAGCTCGTCACGGCCTCGCTCGAAGCAGCGGGCTATCAGGTCGAGACCGTCGCCAGCGGTGACGCAGCGCTCATCGCGGCGGCGCGCGAGGCGTTCGACGCGTTCATCCTCGATGTCGACATGCCCGGCATGGACGGCATGGCGGTCGGCCGCGCGCTGCGCCGCGATCCGCGCACGCAGGCGTCGATGATCGCGATGCACACGAGCCTCGAAGAGGCCGACGTCCGCAGCGGCTTCGACGGCTACAACGCGTTCCTGCGCAAGCCGTTCGACGCCCGCCGGTTCGGCGAGTGCGTCGACCGCATGTTCCGCGACCGCGGCGCGCCCGCCTACGGCGCGTAGTCGAGCAGCCGTTCGAGCAGCGCCGGCAGCGACACCCGCGTCGTCAGCACGAGCGCCATGCTCTTCGCGCAGCTCGCGCCGACCTCGGTGAGCGGCGTCCAGCGAAAGGCGTCCATCTCCGGGCGAACGCGGCCGAAGCGGTCGATGAACGTGCTGGCGCAGACGAGCCGCCCGACATCGATCCGCTCGCTCAGGACCGCGTAGAGCGCGAGATCCTTCCCCGGCCGGTAGGCGAAGTGACCGACCGACTGCAGCGCGCGCGGGTCGAGCACGAGGCCGCACTCTTCGCGCGCCTCGCGCACGGCGGCGGCGACGCTGCCCTCGCCGTCACCGGCGGCTCCCTTCGGAATGTCCCAGAAGCGGGTGCCGGTCGCGTGGCAGAGCAGCAGCTCGGCCGAGGGCGCGAAGATCAGGACGCCGTGCGTCGTCGTCTTCACGGCCGCCGTTGTCCGGGTCCTCGCCTGTTCCCCGCGGGCGCGGCGCTAGGCGATCAGGCGCAGGACCTCTTCGTGATCGACCGGCTTGACCAGATGGGCGTCGAAGCCGGCGCTGACCGAGGCGTCGCGATCGCTCTGCAGGCCGTATCCCGTCGTCGCGATGATCCGCGTGCCCTTCATCGAGGGTAGCTCGCGCAGCCGGCGCGCGACGTCGTAGCCCGACATGTCGGGCAGGCCGATGTCGAGCAGGACGGCGGTGAGCGGCGTCGCGGCGGCGATGTCGAGCGCCTGGCGACCGGAGTACGCCGCGTGCACGTCGCAGCCGCTCGCCTGCAGCAGCTCGACGAGGCTCTCGGCGACGTCGTGGTTGTCGTCGACGACAAGGATGCGCGCTGACTTCGCGCTCGGTCCGGAGTCGACCGCGGCGCGAGCCGCCGCGTCGGTCGTCGCGAGCGGAATCGTGATCGTGAACTTGGTTCCCTGCCCGGTGCCGGCGCTCGACGCGACGACCGAGCCACCGTGCAGGTCGACGATCCGCTTGACGAGCGTCAGGCCGATCCCGAGCCCGCCCTGGGAGCGGTCGAGCGCGCGCTCGCCCTGGACGAACGGATCGAAGGCACGCTGGATCAGCCCCTCCGACATGCCGATGCCGTTGTCGACGACCTCGAGCTGAACCGCCGCCCGCAGGCGCGAGACGACGACCTCGATGCGGCCGTTCGGCGTCGTGTACTTGGCGGCGTTGTTGAGCAGGTTGACGACGACCTGCGTCAGGCGGACGGAATCGCCGTCGACGAAGACAGGCTCGGGCGCCGGCCTGACGGCGACCGCGTGGCCGTAGCCCTCGATCGTGCCGCGCGTCGATTCGACCGCCGCCTGCACCAGCGCGTTGACCTCGAGCGGCGCGCGAACGAGCTCGATCTTGCCGGTCGTGATTCGGCTCACGTCCATCAGGTCGTCGACGAGGCGAGTCAGGTGCGCGAGCTGGCGCGCGATCATGTCGGCGTACTTGGCGGCGTGCTCCTGGCCCTGCGGCAGCTTGAGGATGCTGACCGCGTTCTTGATCGGCGCCAGCGGATTGCGCAGCTCGTGCGAAAGCATCGCGATGAATTCGAGGATGCGCCGCCCCTCCGCTTCGAGCTCCTCGATCCGTTGCTTCTCGGCCAGGTCGCGCAGGATGTAGACGAAGCCGTTCATGCGGCCGTCGCGGTCGCGGACGACGTTGACCGAGGCGTCGGTCCAGACCAGCGTGCCGTCCGATCGCACTTTCCAGGCGTGCGAATGGAGGGCGCCGGCATGGGCGGCGGCCGCCATCTCCGCCTGCGGCCGGCCGGAGCTGCGCTCCTGCGCGGGGTAGAGGATCGCGACGTCCCGGCCGACGGCCTCTTCCGGCGCATATCCGAGGATGTTCTGCGCGGCCGGGTTCCACGAAACGATCACGCCCTGCGCGTCGAGCAGCAGCATCGCGTGGTCCTTGACGCCGTCGACGATCAGGCGAAGCCGCTCCTCGCGCTCGCGCAGCTGCTCCTCGTGCCGCCGCCGCTCGGTCAGGTCACGCGTGACCTTGGAAAAGCCCACCAGGGTCTTCGACGCGTCGAACAGCGGCGCGATGACGACATTCGCCCAGAAGCGCGTGCCGTCCTTGCGGATCCGCCAGCCCTCGTCCTCGAAGCGACCGTCGCGGAGCGACCGGCGCAATTCCTCCTCGGGCCATCCGGATGCGACTGCGGCGGGCTCGTAGAAGATCGAGAAGTGCTTGCCGATCGCCTCGGCGTCGCTGTATTGCTTGATCGCCTGCGCGCCGCTGTTCCACGACGCGATGACCCCCTCGGGCGTGAGCATGAAGATCGCGTAGTCGCGAACGCCCTCCACCAGCCGGCGAAAGATCTCCGCGTTGGCGCTCGGCGCCGGCCGATCGGATTTGGCGGTGCTCATCGCGACGACGATTCTGCCCTGTGTGAGCGCGGCCGCCTGTAGGAAGAGCGGCTGCGAGCCGACCGGAGCTCGTTCGCGCGCAGGGCGATGACGGCGCCCGACGCTGCGTGCTACAAGGTCGCCATGAAGCCGCTCGTCATTGCGCCCTCGATCCTGTCGGCCGACTTCGGCCGTCTGGCCGACGAAGTGCGCGCGGTCGATCTCGCCGGCGCCGACTGGATCCACGTCGATGTCATGGACGGTCGTTTCGTTCCCAACCTCACCCTCGGCCCGGTGGTCGTCGAAGCGATCCGGCGCGCGACCGCCAAGCCGCTCAACGTCCACCTGATGGTGGTCGAGCCGGAGCGGCTGCTCGACGACTTCGTGCGGGCGGGCGCCGACCACCTGCTGATCCAGGCCGAGCCGTCGTCGACGATCCACCTGCACCGCGTACTGTCGCGCGTCCGCGAGCTGGGCAAGAAGGCCGGCGTCGTCCTCAACCCGGCCAGCCCGGTCGTGCTGGTCGAGCACGTGCTGCACCTATGCGACATCGTCCTCGTGATGAGCGTCGATCCGGGCTTCGCCGGCCAGGCCTTCCTGCCCGAGGTGCTGCCGAAGATCCAGGCGCTGCGCCGGCTTTGCGCCGAGCGCGGGCTCGACCCCTGGATCGAGGTCGATGGCGGCCAGAACGGCGAGAACGCGTGGCGCGCGGTCGACGCCGGCGCCGACGCGCTCGTTGCCGGCACCGCCGTATTCGGAAGCGCTGACTACAAGGCCGCGATCGCTCGTCTGCGCGAGCACGCCCGGCCGCGCGAGGCCTGATACGTCGGACGCCTCCTACGAGGCATTCCTCGCTTCACCGCTGCGCCTGCCGCCGGCGCGGGACTAAGGTTGTCTGCTGCCATGCCGCGACTCCAGTTGCTCTCCAACGGCAAGTACCACGTCGTGCTTGCACCGTCGGGAAGCGGGCGCAGCCGATGGAACGACGTCGCGATCACGCGCTGGCGCGAGGACGCGGCGCTCGGTTGCGGCGGCGCCGCCCTGTTCGTGCGCGACGAGGACGGCTCGACCTGGGCGGCGACCGACGGCGACGATGCGACCGGGCGATCGCTGCGGACGCAGGTCGAGGTCGCGGTCGCCCGCGACGACGACGTCGAGTTGCGCCGGCTTCGACTGAGCAACGCCACGCGACGCGACCGCGACGCCGTCGTGACGAGCTACCTCGAGCTCGCGCTCGCCGCCGCCGCCACCGATTCGGCGCACCCCGCGTTCAACAAGCTCTTCGTCGTCACCGAGGTCGATCCAGCGTCGGCGACGATCTTGGCGACGCATCGCCGGACGGCGCCGGGCGATGCCACGCCCTGGGTGTTTCACCAGGCGGTCGCCGACTGCGCGCGCGGCGAGACGTCGTTCGAGACCGACCGGATGCAGTTCATCGGCCGCGGTCGCGAGGTCGCAAGCAGCGAGGCGCTGCAGACCGGCGCGCCGCTCGCCGGCCACGTCGGTTCGGTGCTCGATCCGATCGTCGCGCTGCGGCTGTCGCTACGCCTGCCGCCGGGTGGGAGCGGCATCGTCGACTGGACCACCGGCGCCGCGTCGTCGCGCGACGAATGCATCGCCATGGCCAAACGCTGCCGCGACGCCGGCGCGGGCGATCGCATCCTCGCCGGCGGTCGCGACTTCCGGGCGCAGACGCTGCAGCGGCTCGGCGCGAGCGACGACGACGCGGCACTGTTCGAGCGACTCGCCGGCTCGATCCTCGTTGCCGACGCGCAGACGCGGGCGCCGTCGAGCGAGACCGCCCGCAATCGGCGCGGCCAGTCGTCGCTCTGGGCATTCGGTCTCTCGGGCGACCTTCCGATCGTCGTCGTCGAAGCCGAAAGCGCGGCCGCGATCGCGCCCGTGCGCCAGTGGCTGCGGGCGCACGCGTTCTGGCGTGGCCACGGCCTGAACACCGAGCTGCTCGTGCTGCACGGTCGCGCCGACGCGGCCGACCCGGCGCTCCTCGATCGGATCCACGCCGAGATCGACGCCATCGGGGCGACGGCCGACGTCGCTCGGCCCGGCGGCGTCTTCCTGCACGACCGTGCCCACACCGACGACGCCGATCGCCTCCTGCTGCACAGCGTCGCCCGCATCGTCGCCGACGGCGGCGATCGCAGCCCGGCTGCCCTCGCCGCCGCCGAGTTGCGATGGCCGTCGGCGGTCGTGACCACGAAGGAGGAGTCGATCGGGCCGACCGCCCAACCGCCGAGGACCGGGGTCGCGCTCGCCGCCGACAATGGCCACGGCGGCTTTGGCATCGACGGTCGTGAATACGTGATCACGACGGCGCGCTCGTGGATGACGCCCCTGCCGTGGACCAACGTGATCGCCAATCCGGGCTTCGGCACCATCGTCTCCGAAAGCGGCAGCAGCTCGACCTGGAGCGAGAACTCGCACGAGTTCCGGCTCACGCCGTGGTCGAACGATCCGGTGAGCGACCCGAGCGGCGAGGCGATCTACATTCGCGACGAGGACAGCGGCGACTTGTGGTCGCCCACGGTGCTGCCGACGCGCTCGGCAACGCCGACCCTGGTCCGCCACGGCTTCGGCTACAGCACGTTCGAGCACACCGAGCACGAGATCGCGACGACGCTGCGGATCCACGTCGCGATCGACCTGCCGGTGAAGTACTCGACCCTCGCGCTGCACAACCGCTCGTCGCGGCCGCGGCGCCTCGCGGTCACCGGCTACGTCGAATGGGTGCTCGGCGACGAGCGCGCGAAGACGCTTCTCCACGTCGTCACCGAGTTCGATCCCGAACGGCGTGCCGTCTTCGCCAGCAACGGCTACAACACCGACTTCGCCGGCCGGACCGCCGGGTTCGCAGTCGACCCGATCGCCGGCAACGACCGCCTCGACGTCTGCGCCGACCGCGGCGAATTCTTCGGCAACTCCGGGCGGCGCGCGCCTGCGGCACTGGCGGCCCGAGGCTGGTCGGGCCGAGTCGGTGCTGCGCTCGATCCGTGCGCGGCGCTCAGGGTGCCGGTGGTGCTCGCGCCCGGCGACCGCTGCGAGGTCGTGTTCCGACTCCTCGCCGCCGGCTCGGACGCCGAAGCGCGCGCCCTCGTCGCTTCGAGCGCAGGCCGCACGGACGAGACGCTGAGCGCGGCCCATGCCGAGTGGAGCAGCGCCCTCGGCGCGGTCCAGGTCCGGACTCCCGACGCCGGCCTGAACGCGCTCGCCAACGGCTGGCTGCTCTACCAGGTGATCGGCTCGCGCCTCTGGGGCCGGACCGCGTTCTACCAATCGAGCGGGGCGTACGGATTTCGCGACCAGCTCCAGGACGTGATGGCGCTCGTCCATGCGCGACCGGCGCTCGCACGCGAGCATCTGCTGCGCGCGGCGGCGCGACAGTTCGAGGACGGCGACGTCCAGCACTGGTGGCATCCGCCGTCGGGCAAGGGCATTCGCACGCGCTGTTCCGACGACTACCTCTGGCTGCCGCTCGTGGCCTGCCGCTATGTCGAAGTCACGGGGGACGTCGGCGTACTCGATGAGTCCAGTCATTTTCTCCAGGGCCGCGCCTTGAAGGACGGCGAGGCCTCGAACTACGAGCAGCCGTCGATCTTGCCCGCCACGGCGACCCTCTACGAGCATTGCCGGCGCGCCATCGTGCATTCGCGGCCGCGCGGCGCGCACGGCCTGCCGCTGATGGGGTCGGGGGACTGGAACGACGGCATGAACCTGATCGGCATCGGTGGCCGCGGCGAGAGCGTCTGGCTGGCGTTCTTCCTGATCGTGGTGCTGGAGCGGTTCGCAGCGCTCGCGCTGCGGCGCGGCGATGCCGACGTTGCCGCGTCGTGCAACGCCGATGCCGCGGCGCTGCGCCACGCCGTCGAGGCGAGCGCCTGGGACGGCGACTGGTACCTGCGCGCCTGGTTCGACGACGGCACTCCGGTCGGCGCAGCGGCCAACCGCGAATGCCGGATCGACGCCATCGCGCAGAGCTGGGCGGTGCTGTCGGGAGCGGCATCGGCCGGGCGCGCTGCCGCCGCGATGGAGTCGCTGCACCGACACCTCGTCCGCCCCGACGCGCGCGTCGTCCAGCTGCTCGATCCGCCGTTCGACGTCTCCGAGCCCTGGCCCGGCTACATCCAGGGCTACGTCCCGGGCGTTCGCGAGAATGGCGGCCAGTACACGCACGGCGCGGTCTGGGCCGCGCTGGCGTTCGCAACGTTGGGAGATCGGCGGCGCGCATGGCAGTTGTTCGACCTCCTCGATCCGGTGCGTCACGGCGACAGCGCCGAGCGCATCGCCATCTACAAGACCGAGCCCTACGTGACGGCCGGAGACGTCTACGCCATCGGCCGGCTTGCCGGCCGCGGAGGCTGGACCTGGTATACCGGCTCGGCGGGCTGGATGTACCAGCTGATCGTCGAAGGCCTGCTCGGCCTGAAGCGCGAGGCAACGCAATTGGCGATGCGGCCGCTGCTGCCGGACGACTGGGACGGCTTCGAGCTGCGGTATCGATTCGGATCGACCGTGTTCGACATCGCCGTGCGGGCGGCGGCTCCAGGCGAGCCATCGACGCTGACGGTCGACGGCGTACCCTGGGCCGGGCTCAAGATCGAGCTCGTCGACGACGGCGCCGCGCATCAGGCGGTGCTCGCGGTCGAGCGAGGCGCATCGGCGACGCGCATCGCGCCCTGACGACGATCCAGGAGAACGACACATGCAGATCGGAATGATCGGATTGGGCAGGATGGGCGCCAACATGGTCCGCCGCCTGATGAAGAGCGGACACGAATGCTGCGTGTACGACCTGCACGCCGACGCCGTCGATGCGCTCGTCCGCGACGGCGCGACCGGCTCGTCGTCGCTCGCCGAGCTGGTCGCCGCGATGGCGCCGCCGCGCGCCATCTGGATGATGGTTCCGGCAGCGGTGGTCGACCGCGAGCTCGAGCAGCTCGTGCCGCACCTGGCCGCCGGCGACATCGTCATCGACGGCGGCAACTCGTACTACCGCGACGACATCCGCCGCGCCGGGCAGCTCGGCGGCGCAGGACTGCGCTACGTCGACGTCGGCACCAGCGGCGGCGTCGCCGGCCAGGAGCGAGGCTATTGCCTGATGATCGGCGGCGAGCCGGCCACCGTCGCCCATCTGACGCCGATCTTCGCGGCG
>DATAYY010000030.1:0-7046 GCA_036272325.1 Caldimonas sp.
GCGAAGCGCAGGATCATCTCGCGCGCGTCGGCGTTGGCGACGACGCGCTTCAGGATGCCGTCGAGCACGAAGTACTGCTGCATCTCGTGCACGCCCTGCTCGAGCAGGGTCTCGCCCTTTGCGCAGTCGACCACCTTCAGATGCGGCTCGAGCTCGGCGCGCTCGTCGTCAAGCATCTCCTTCAGGACGATGTTGTGCAATAGCTGGGCGCGGATGACGCTGCGCTCAGGATGGCTTTCGAGGGGGATCGCTGGCATGCGGTGGGCGGTAACGCACGACGACGCCGTGCGCTCAAACTGGAAAAGTTGACCCGGGTCAACGGTGCCGGAAGGGCGAATTTCCTATCATAAGTCCCGGCCCGGCCGCCTCCCGGAGGCGCACCTCCGGGGGTCCTGCCGGCGCGCGAACCAGTTCTGCCCGCAACGGCTCACGTTTTCTCCTAGGAGACATGCATGTCCGCAGTCCTCAAGCCGGGCGCCGCCTCGACCGATGAAACGCCGAGCAGCGGCGGAGCCGACGTGCAGGCCGAACAGACGATCGACGGCTTTCACCTCGTCATCGAGGCGCTGAAGCTGAACGGCATCGACACCGTCTTCGGCCTGCCCGGGATTCCGATCACCGACCTGACCAGAAAGATGCAGACCGAGGGGCTGCGCGTCATCTCGTTCCGGCACGAGCAGCACGCCGGCAACGCCGCCGCCGCGGCGGGCTTTCTGACCGGAACGCCCGGCATCTGCCTGACCGTGTCGGCGCCGGGCTTCCTCAACGGCCTGACCGCGCTCGCGAACGCGACCACGAACTGCTTCCCGATGATCCTGATCAGCGGCTCGAGCGAGCGCGAGATCGTCGACCTGCAGCAGGGCGACTACGAGGAGATGGACCAGCTCGCGATCGCTCGGCCCCTGTGCAAGGCCGCCTACCGGGTGCTGCACGCGGAAGACATCGGCATCGGCATCGCGCGCGCGATCCGCTCGGCCGTTTCGGGGCGCCCCGGCGGCGTCTACCTCGACTTCCCCGCCAAGCTGTTCGCGCAGGCGATCGACGCCGCCGCCGGCCGGCGCTCGCTGGTGAAGGTCGTCGATCCGGCGCCGCGCCAGCTGCCCGCGCCCGATGCGGTCGAGCGCGCACTCGATCTGCTGAAGAGCGCCAAGCGCCCGCTCATCATTCTCGGCAAGGGCGCCGCGTACGCTCGCGCCGACAGCGAGATCCGCGCCCTGATCGAGAAGACCGGCATCCCGTACCTGCCGATGTCGATGGCCAAGGGCCTGCTGCCCGACACGCATGCGCAATCGGCGTCGGCGACGCGCTCGTACGTGCTTGCCGAAGCCGACGTCGTGATGTTGATCGGGGCGCGCCTCAACTGGCTGCTCTCGCACGGCAAGGGCAAGACCTGGGGCGGCGCGAACGCGTTCGAGCGCAAGTTCATCCAGATCGACATCTCGCCGACCGAGATGGACAGCAACGTTCCGATCGCCGCGCCGCTGGTCGGCGACATCGGCTCGTGCGTCGAGGCGCTCGTGAATGGCATCGGCACGAAGTGGGCCAAGCCTCCGGCGGAATGGACCGACGCAATCCTCGAGCGCAAGGACAAGAACCTCGCCAAGATGGCCGAGACGCTGGCGAAGAATCCCGCGCCGATGAGCTTCCAGAGCGCGCTCAACGTCCTCCGCGACGTCGTCAAGGCGAACCCCGAGGTGACAGTCGTCAACGAAGGCGCCAACACGCTCGACTTCGCGCGCTCGATCGTCGACATGTACGAGCCGAGGAAGCGCCTCGACGTCGGCACCTGGGGAATCATGGGCATCGGCATGGGCTTCGCGGTCGCCGCGGCGGTGACGACCGGCAAGCCCGTGATCGCGATCGAAGGCGACAGCGCGTTCGGCTTCTCGGGCATGGAAGTCGAGACGATCTGTCGCTACGGCTTGCCGGTGTGCGTCGTCGTCTTCAACAACAACGGCGTCTACAAGGGCACCGACGCCAACCCGCGCGGCGGCGACGTCGCGCCGACGGTGTTCGTCAAGGACGCGCGCTACGAGATGATGATGGAAGCGTTCGGCGGCGTCGGCGTCTATGCGACGACGCCCGACGCGCTGAGGAAGGGCCTGAATGACGCGCTCGCGTCGGGCAAGCCGACCCTCATCAACGCCGTCATCGACGAGACCGCGGGCACCGAGAGCGGGCGCATCACGAGCCTCAACCCGACCGTCGCGAAGAAGAAGTGACGCGACTCCCCGAACGATCCAGCAGGAACAACAGATGAGCAAAGCACTTGACGGGGTTCGCATCCTCGACTTCACGCACGTCCAGTCGGGGCCGACCTGCACCCAGCTGCTGGCGTGGCTGGGCGCCGACGTGATCAAGGTGGAAAAGGCGGGCGAGGGCGACGCCACGCGCGGCCAGCTGCGCGACATCCCGGATGTCGACAGCCTCTACTTCACGATGCTCAACCACAACAAGCGCTCGATCACGGTCAACACCAAGGATCCCAAGGGCAAGGAAGTGGTCGACCGGCTGATCAAGTCGTGCGACGTGCTGGTCGAGAACTTCGCCCCCGGCGCGCTCGACCGCATGGGCTTCACGTGGGAGCACGTCCACAAGCTCAACCCGCGCATGATCGTCGCCTCGGTGAAGGGCTTCGGCCCCGGGCCCTACGAGGACTGCAAGGTCTACGAGAACGTCGCCCAGTGCGCCGGCGGCGCTGCCTCGACGACCGGCTTCGACGACGGGCCGCCGCTCGTCACCGGGGCGCAGATCGGCGACTCGGGAACCGGATTGCACCTCGCGCTCGGCATCGTCGCCGCGCTCTACCAGCGCAACACCACCGGCAAGGGCCAGAAGGTGCTCGCGGCGATGCAGGACGGTGTGTTGAACCTGTGCCGTGTCAAGCTGCGCGACCAGCAACGGCTCGACCGCACCGGCGAGCTGAGCGAGTACCCCCAGTTCCCCGACGTCGCCTTCGGCGAGGCGGTGCCGCGCGCCGGCAACGCCTCGGGCGGCGGCCAGCCGGGCTGGATCCTGAAGTGCAAGGGCTGGCAGAACGACCCCAACGCGTACATCTACTTCATCACCCAGGCGCCGGTCTGGAGCGCGATCTGCAAGGTGATCGGCGAAGAGGGCTGGATCACCGATCCGAACTACGCGACGCCGAAGGCGCGGTTGCCGCACCTGAAATCGATCTTCTCGCGGATCGAGGAATGGACGATGACGAAGACCAAGTTCGAGGCGATGGACCTCCTCAACAAGTTCGACATCCCGTGCGGGCCGATCCTGTCGATGAAGGAGATCGCCGAGGAGCCGTCGCTGCGCGCGACCGGAACCGTGGTCGAGGTCGACCATCCCAAGCGCGGCAAATACCTCACCGTCGGCAACCCGATCAAGCTCTCGGACAGCGCGACCGAAGTCAAGCGCTCGCCCCTTCTCGGCGAGCACACCGACGAAGTGCTGGCCGAGCTCGGCTACTCGGCGAGCGACCTGGGCGCGCTGCGCGAGGCGAAGATCATCTGACGCGGCCGCGTTCGCTCCCCGTTCCAGCATCACGAGACAACACCATGAACAGAGACAAGGCCAAGGTTCGCCAACTGCTCGACGCGGTGCGCGCTTCGGGGCGTTCCTCGCTCACCGCGCCCGAGGGCAAGCAGGTCTGCGACGCGTATGGCATCGCGGTCCCAGGCGAGGGCGTCGCGGCGAGCGCTGCCGAGGCGGCCAAGCTCGCGTCGACGATGGGCTTTCCGGTCGTGATGAAGATCGTTTCGCCCGACATCCTCCACAAGACCGAGGCCGGCGGCGTCGTCGTCGGCCTGAAGAGCGCGGACGAAGCGACGAAGGCGTACGACACCATCCTCACCAACGCCAGGAAGTACAAGGCCGACGCCAGGATCGACGGCGTCCAGGTGCAGCAGATGCTGAAGGGTGGCCAGGAGGTGATCGTCGGCGCGGTCAGCGACGGCAGCTTCGGCAAGCTCGTCGCGTTCGGCCTCGGCGGCGTCCTCGTCGAGGTGCTGAAGGACGTCACCTTCCGCCTTGCACCGGCGACCAAGGCCGACGCGCTCTCGATGCTCGACGGCATTCAGGCGGCCGAGATGCTGAAGGGCGTTCGCGGCGGCGAGGCGGTGAACCGCGACGCGCTCGCCGCGCTCATCGTCGGTGTCAGCGAGCTGGTCAGCGACTTTCCCGAGATCTCGGAGATGGACCTGAACCCGGTCTTCGCGACCAAGGAAGGCGCGGTCGCCGCCGACGTTCGCATCGTCGTCGACTTCCACCAGAAGCCGGCACGCTTTCGCCCGGCCGAAGCCGACGTCGTCACCTCGATGAAGCGCGTCATGCAGCCGAAGGCGGTCGCGGTGATCGGCGCCTCCGACGAGACCGGCAAGATCGGCAACTCGGTGATGAAGAACCTGATCAACGGCGGCTACAAGGGGCAGATCTATCCGATCCACCCGAAGGCGGCCGAGATCATGGGCCACAAGGCCTACAAGAGCGTCAAGGACGTCCCCGGCGAGATCGACACGGCGGTGTTCGCGATACCCGCCAAGCTCGTCGCCGGCGCGCTCACCGAATGCGGCGAGAAAAAGATCGCCGGCGCCGTGCTCATTCCGTCGGGCTTCGCCGAGACCGGCAACCACGAAGGGCAGGCCGAGCTGGTCGAAATCGGCCGCAAGTACAACATCCGGCTGATGGGGCCGAACATCTACGGCTTCTACTACACGCCGGCCAACCTCTGCGCGACGTTCTGCACCGCCTACGACGTCAAGGGCTCGACGGCGCTGTCGTCGCAGTCGGGCGGCATCGGCATGGCGATCATCGGCTTCTCGCGCTCGGCCAAGATGGGCGTCTCGGCGATCGTCGGCCTCGGCAACAAGAGCGACATCGACGAGGACGACCTGCTGCTCTTCTTCGAGCAGGACGACAACACCAAGGTGATCGCCCAGCACTGCGAGGACCTCAAGGACGGCCGCGCGTTCGCCGAGGTGGCCAAGCGCGTCTCCAAGAAGAAGCCCGTGATCGTGCTCAAGGCCGGCCGCACCTCGGCGGGCGCGGCGGCGGCCAGCTCGCACACCGGCGCGCTCGCAGGCAACGACAAGATCTACGACGACGTCTTGCGCCAGTCGGGCGTGATCCGCGCCAAGTCGCTGCGCGACCTGCTCGACTTCGCGCGCGGCGTGCCGATCCTGCCCACGCCCAAGGGCGAGAACGTCGTCATCATCACTGGCGCCGGGGGCTCGGGGGTGCTGCTCTCGGACGCCTGTGTCGAGAACGGCCTGAAGCTGCTCAAGCCCATGCCCGCGGACCTCGACGCCGCCTTCCGAAAGTTCATTCCGCCCTTCGGCGCCGCCGGCAATCCGGTCGACATCACCGGCGGCGAGCCGCCGATCACCTACATGAACACGGTGCGCCTGGGTCTGGAAGACGCACGCATCCACGCGCTCATCCTCGGCTACTGGCACACGATCGTGACGCCGCCGATGGTGTTCGCGCGAAACATGGTGCAGGTGGTCGACGAGATGCGCGCCAAGGGCATCGTCAAGCCGATCGTGGCATCGCTCGCCGGCGACGTCGAGGTCGAGGAAGCCGCGCAGTACCTCTACGAGCACGGCATCCCGGCGTACGCCTACTCGACCGAGATCCCGGTCGCCGTCCTCGGTGCCAAGTACCAGTGGGCACGCGGCGCCGGTCTGCTGTAGCTCGCTCCTGGCCGGCCATCAGCGATCGCTGATGGTCAGCCAAGAAACTTCTGACTGGCGCTGATGGAGCAAGCGAGCAAAAATGGTTCGTCGCAACCCGACCGGCCAGGAGACTCGCATGCAAGTCAGCACCGATCCGCACGGCCTCGACACCCGTTCCGAGGTCGAACGCGGCGCCTACAACCGGGCCTTCAGCGAGCTCGGCCTCGAGTGGTACTGGGACGCCAGCACCTATCGCGAGCTCAAGGCATGCGCCGGCGACCGCAACTGCGTCCAGGCCTACATCGAGGCCAATCACCCGCACCTGCTCCAAGCCTACGACAGCGGCTTTCTCGCCGAAGCGATCGACTCCGTCCGCGGCCGCCTGTGAGCGGCGGCGCGGCGGCGCCTGGGTGAAGCACGCGACGCTGCGCCAGCTGAAGGTGTTCGCGGCGGTCGCGCGCCACCTGAGCTTCGCCCGCGCCGCCGAGGAGCTGCACCTGACGCAGCCGGCCGTCTCGGGCCAGATCCGAAAGCTCGAGGAGCACGCCGGCGTGGCGCTGTTCGAGCAGGTCGGCAAGAAGACGCACCTCACCGCCGCCGGCGCCGACCTGCTCGGCATCGTGCGCTCGATCATCGAGCAGTTCGAAGTCGCCGAGCACGCGATGACGCAGCACAAGGGCGTCTCCGGCGGCCGTCTCAACGTCGCCGCGATCAGCGCCGGCGACTACTTCCTGCCGCGCCTCCTGGTCGAGTTCATCGGCCGTCACAAAGGCGTGACGCTCAACTTCACCGTCCATAACCGCGAGGGCCTGCTCACCCATCTCGCCGCCAACCTGACCGATCTCGCGATCATGGCCAGGCCGCCGGCGGACGAGGAGATGGTCTGCGAGCCGTTCGCGCCGCATCCGTTCGTCGTCATCGCGCCGCCCTCTCACCCGCTCGCCGGCAAAACGAAGATCGAGATGCGGCGGCTCGTCCGCGAGCCGTTCGTCGTCCGCGAGAAGGGGTCGGACACGTGGCAGAGCATGCAGGAAGCGTTCGGGCCGCACCTCGCCCAGCTGCGCGTCGCGCTCGAGATCACGAGCACCGAAACGCTCAAGCAGGCCGTCATCGCCGGGCTCGGGATCGGCTATCTCTCGGCGCACACCGTCGCCCAGGAATTGCGGGCGAGGAGCCTCGTCGTACTCGACGTCCGCGGCCTGCCGCGGGTCCAGCGCTGGTACGTCGTCCACCGGCGCCAGAAGCGGCTGCCGCCGGTGGCGCAGGCGTTCAAGGAGTTCCTGCGCGACGAAGGCGCAGGTCTGCTCGATCGCATCATGGCCGGGGCGCGCGAGGCGGGCGCATGAGGCCCGTCGCGGCGACGCTGAGCGCCGCCCGCGAGCT
>DATAYY010000031.1:0-15752 GCA_036272325.1 Caldimonas sp.
TTCGCTGCGCTGCCGACGTCGGCGGCGGCGTACGTCCTCGCGGCGCGGATGGGCGGCGACGGCAGCTTCGTCGCCGGCATCGTGACGATGTCGACCCTGCTCGGCATGGTCGGCATTCCGCTCTGGCTTGCGGTCGCGAGCGTCGTCCGCTGACGCCGGGATGCGACGCTCGACGGCGTCGACGAACCCGCCACCGTCACGACGCCGCGCTGGCCCGGCGCGGCGAACGGTGCTACGCTGCCTGCGATGCCCGCGATCCGCCCAATGCACCTCGGACGTTCGCGCCGTCGCTCGCTTCTGTTGTCGCATTGCGCGTTGGCGTTGCTGTCGGCCCTGCCGCTGCATGCGCTGGCGCAGGACGCGGCGCTTCCCGCCTTCAAGCAGCTCGATTCGATGGAGGCCCGCGTCCAGGGCTGCGTCACCTGCCATGGCCAGAGCGGCCAGGGAACGAACAGCGGCTACTACCCGCGCATTGCGGGCAAGCCCGCCGGCTATCTCTACAACCAGCTGGTCGCGTTTCGCGACGGCACCCGCAACTACGCGCCGATGAACTACCTCGTCGCGTACCTGCCCGACGCCTACCTGCGCGAAATGGCCGAACATTACGCCAAGCTGCGGCCGCCGTTCACCGCCCGCGCGGAGGGCAACGTCGATCCGGCGCTGCTCGCGCGCGGGCAGTTGCTCGTGACGACCGGCGATGCCGGCAAAGGCATCCCCGCCTGCGCGGCCTGCCACGGCGCCGGCTTGACCGGAATGCAGCCCGGAATCCCCGGCCTGGTCGGACTGCGGCCCAACTACATCACCGGCCAGCTCACAAGCTGGAAAGTCGGTGAGCGGCGCGCCGCAGAGCCCGATTGCATGAAGCGGACCGCGAGCCGGATGTCCGACGGCGACATCGCCGCGGTCTCGGCCTGGCTCGGCCGCCAGGAGCCGCCGAAGGACCCGTCGCCGGAGTCGGCGAATCTGGTCCGCATGCCGTTCGCTTGCGGCAGCCAGCGGTGAGGGCAATGCGCCTCGTCACCCGCATCGCCATCGGTCTTGCCGTGGTGGTCGTGCTGGCAATCGCGGTCGTCTACTGGATGCTGCCGGGAGCACTGCCCGCGAAGCCTCAGCAAGTCGGCACGGCCGACACGGCAACGGCGTTGACCGGTGCGCCCAAAGCGGCGACGCAGCTGATCGAGAAAGGCGAATACCTCGCCCGCGTCGGCGACTGCATCGCCTGCCACACCAATCCCGAAGGCAAGCCGTTCGCCGGCGGCCGCCCGATGCCGACGCCGTTCGGCGCCTTCTACTCTCCCAACATCACTCCCGACGACGAGACCGGCATCGGCGCGTGGACCGCCGACGAGTTCTATCGAATGATGCACAGCGGCGTCTCGCGCGACGGTGCGCTGCTCTATCCGGTGATGCCGTTCGCCGCCTACACCAAGGTGACTCGCGCCGACTCGGACGCCATCTACGCGTACCTGATGTCGGTCCAGCCGGTGCCGCAGAAGAACCGTCCGCACGATCTGAAGTTCCCGTTCAACAAGCGCGAGCTGCTCCTCGGCTGGCGGACGCTGTTCTTCAACGAAGGCGAGTTCGCCGCCGACCCGAAGCAGTCGGAGCAGTGGAACCGTGGTGCGTACCTGGTCGAAGGGCTCGGCCATTGCTCGATGTGCCACACCGCGATCAACGCGCTCGGCGGCTCGAAGGAGTCGAAGGAGTTCGAGGGCGGGATGATCCCGAACCAGAATTGGTATGCGCCGTCGCTGACGTCGAACCGCGAGGCCGGTCTCGGCAATTGGGACATCAAGCACATCAGCGATCTGCTCCAGGTCGGCGTGTCCGATCGCGCCACCGTCTACGGGCCGATGGCCGAGGTGGTCTACAACAGCCTGCAGTACCTGAGCGATGCCGACGTGGCGGCGATGGCGGTCTACCTGAAGGCGCTGCCGAAGCGCGACGCCGAGGCGCCGCCGACGAGCCAGGCGCGCCTGGTCGATCCGGCGGTCATGGAGACCGGCCGCAAGGTCTACGAGAAGCAGTGTGCCGTCTGCCACGGCAACGAAGGCAAGGGGCAGCCGCCGGCGTACCCGCCGCTGGCCGGCAACCAGTCGATCACGATGGCCTCGCCGGTGAACTCGATCCGGATGGTCCTCAACGGCGGCTACCCGCCGGGAACGCGCAAGAACCCGCGGCCGCACGGCATGCCGCCGTTCAGCCTCATCCTGAGCGACGACGAGGTGGCGGCGGTCGTCACCTACATCCGTGTCGCGTGGGAGAACAGCGGCACCCCGGTACTGCCTTCGCAGGCCAACGAGCTGCGCAAGCTGCTGCCCGAATAGGAGACGCGATGGCCGCCGATGCAGATCGCGAGCACCAGGCCGACGACGACGCGGTCGACGAGATCGTCGGCCGCGGCCCGACCGGCGCCTTCGCTGTCGCCGGAATCGCGACGGCGATCGTCGTCGTGATCTACGTCGTCTTCTACTTCGTGGTGTACCTGCCGCGCGGCGCCGTGCAATGAGCGCACCGTCGAGCGCCGCGGCGGCGCCGCTGCACGCATCCGAATCGGTCGCGGTCGCCGCCGAACGGCGCTGGGCGATCGTGGTCGCCCTCGTCATCGCGCTGCTCGTCGTGATGATGATCGTCACCGGCCTGCACTGGGCAGCGATGCCGCCGTCGCGCGTCGAGACGGTCGACGTCAAGACGCTTCACCTGCGCGGCGAGTTCGTCGAGAGCAACCTCGGCACGACGCTCGCGCCCGACGGCAAGGTGACGGTGCGGCTGGTCGCCCAGCAATACTCGTTCGTGCCGCAGTGCATCGTCGTCCCCGAAGGAATGCCGGTGACGTTTCGCGGCACCGCGACCGACACCCTGCACGGCTTCGTCGTCGGCAGGACCAACGCCAACACGATGCTCGTGCCCGGCTTCGTCGCGACGTTCACGACCACCTTCCCGAAGGCGGGCGAGCAACTCATGCCGTGCCACGAATACTGCGGCACCGGGCACGAGGCGATGTGGGCCCGGGTCCAGGTGCTGCCGCGCGACGACTTCCTGGCGCGCGCGCGCAACGGTGAAAGGCTGAGCTGTGTTGCTCGCTAGAAAGCTCGTCCTGGCCCACTTCTGGGTCGCCCTCATCGGCTTCCTGGGTGCGCTCGTGCTGGGCGCCTGGCAGATGTACATCAGGAGTCCCCTCTCGAGCTGGATCAACAACCCGGAGCACTACTACCGCTCGGTCACCGCGCACGGCACGGTGATGGCCTACGTGATGCCGACGCTGCTCGCGATGGGCTTCGGCTACGCGCTCTGCGAGCTCGCCCTCAAGCGCCCGCTGGTCGGCCTGAAGTGGGCGTGGGCAAGCTTCTGGCTGGTCGTCGCGGGCACGGTGGTCGCCGCCGTGACGATGGCCGTCGGCAAGGCATCGGTGCTCTACACGTTCTACCCGCCGATGCTCGCCAGCCCGTTCTACTACCTCGGCGTCGTGCTGGTCGTCGTCGGCTCGTGGATCTGGGTCGCGCTGATGGCGATCAACCTGCGGGCGTGGCGGAAAGAGAACCCCGGCACGGCGATTCCGCTGGCGATGTTCGGCAACCTCGCCGGCGCCTATCTGTGGGCGTGGACGTCGGTCGGCGCGGCGGTCGAGGTGCTGGTGCTCATCCTGCCGGCCTCGCTCGGCCTCACCGACACGATCAACGCCGGCCTCGCACGCGTCCTCTTTTCCTGGACGTTGCACGCGATCGTCTATTTCTGGCTGATGCCGGCCTACATCGCCTTCTACACGCTGGTGCCGCGCGCGATCGGCGGCCGTCTCTACAGCGACACGATGGCCCGCGTCGCCTTCGTCCTGTTCCTCGTCTTCTCGATGCCGATCGGCATCCACCACCTGTTCGCCGACCCCGAGGTCGGCGCGGGATTCAAGTTCGTCCACGCGGCGATGACGGCGATGGTGTCGGTGCCGACCCTGCTCACCGTGTTCACGATCCTCGCTTCGGTCGAGATCGCCGGGCGGCTGCGCGGCGGAACGGGGCTGTTCGGCTGGGTCAAGGCGTTGCCGTGGGACAACCCGATGATGCTCGCGGTGACGTTCTCGTTCGTCATGCTCGGCTTCGGTGGTGCCGGCGGGCTGATCAACATGAGCTACCAGCTCAACGAGTCGGTGCACAACACGCAGTGGGTCACCGGGCACTTCCACCTCATCTTCGGCGGCGCGATCGTCATCATGTACTTCATGATCGCCTACGAGCTGTGGCCGCAGCTCACCGGCTGCGCGCCGCTGCGCGCAGGGCTGGTCAAGCTCCAGCTCTGGCTCTGGTTCGTCGGCATGCTCGTGCTCTCGATGCCGTGGCACCTGGTCGGCCTGCTCGGCATGCCGCGCCGCATGGCCTACTACGACTACAGCCATCCCGAGCTGCAGTCGCAGGCGTGGACGGTGACCGTGTCGACGTTCGGCGGCCTGGTGCTGCTCGTTTCGGGTGCGCTCCTCGTCTACATCCTCGCGACGGCGCGCCGGCGCCTCGATGCCGAGGTGCCGCGCTTCACCTTCAGCCGTGCCGCGCACCCGGGCGGCGCGACGCCGGCGGCGCTGAACGGCTTTCGCCTCTGGATCGCGATGATGATCGCGCTCACGGTCGTCAATTACGGCGTGCCGATCGTCCAGCTCGCGTCGCTCAAGGACGCGTACGTTCCGGTCGTTCCGATCGGGAGCCGGTGATGGCAGAGCGCAACGACGACGCGGTCTCCTGGCGCAACCCATGGGTGCGGCGCAGCGTGATCTGGCTCGTCGTCCTGACCGTGCTCTCGATCCTGATCGGCTTCGTCTGGCTGCCGTCGGTGCACGGCGACTTCCGCGCCGACGGCCTCTGGGCGAGCATCTGCCGCGCCGCCGGCGTGCCGACGAGCTGGTCGGGCGGCGGCGACATCAAGGCGGGATCGCCAGCGACCGACGTCGTCCTCGAGCGCTCGATGGCGCGTGCCGGAGCGAGCGACGCCGTCGGCCGCGGTGCGACGCTGGCGCTGAACTGCACGATGTGCCACGGCGCGCAGGGCATGAGCGCCTCCGACGCGCCGAACCTCGCCGGCCAGTATCCCGAGGTCGTCATCAAGCAGCTGCGTGACTACCGGAGCGGCAAGCGCCACAGCTCGATCATGGAGGGGCTCGCGCAAAGCATGAGCCCGCGCGACTTCGACGATCTCGGCGCCTACTACGCGTCGCTGCCGAAGGCGCGCACGGCGCCGACGACGTACGACGAGCCGCTGCCGGCGCTCGTCCGCGTCGGCGACCCGCTGCGCAACATCGCGCCCTGCATCTCGTGCCATGGCGGCGTCGACCAGAAGCTCGGCGCGCCGTGGATCGAAGGGATGCCGAAGGGCTATCTGGCCGCGCAGCTGACGGCGTTCAAGTCGGGCGAGCGCCGCAACGACGCCGAAGCGCAGATGCGCAACATGGTGCGCGCGATGACGGCGAAGGAAATCGACGAAGTCGCGGCGTTCTACGCTCGCAAGGCCGGCGGCGGCTGAGCGGCCCCTTCGGCATCGCCTCGGCGACGCGCGCGCGATTCGTCGGCACAGCGGCCGGCGCGCCGCGCCGGCCCGTCAACCGCTCAGCCCGGCAGCTTGGCCGCAAGCAGATCGATCTTCTCGATCTTCGGCGGCTCAGAGAGCAGCGACGCTGCGTTGGCCATCAACGCGGCGGCGATCGGACCTTGCAGATGCGCCTGGCGCCCGTCTTCGTCGGCGAAGGCGTCGAAGACGCCGAACGTCGACGGTCCGAACTTGAGGGCGAACCAGGCCGTCGTACGCGCCTCCGCGTTGGCGAGCGGGAGCGCACCGGCGAGAAAGTCGGCGACCGCCGCCTCCTTGCCGGGCTTGGCTTCGAGGCGGACGAACAGGGCGAGCTTGACCATGGCGGTGTTCCTTTCGGGGACTGGATCGAACGGGAGAGCGGACCTGCAGTCTGAGTTTCAGACGCCTGCCGAGCCAGTGGCGAAAGCGACAACATTGATATCATTCCCGCCATGCGCCTGCATCTGCTCGTTCTCGACGGCGTGTTCGATCTCGGCCTTGCCGCGCTGACTGATACGCTGACCACGGCCAACGAACTCGCCGCGACGCTCGCCGATGCGCCGCCGCCGATCGAACTCAGCCTGGTCGGCGTGCGCCGGCGCGTAGCGACTGCGCAAGGCCTGCGCGTGCCGGTCGTTCCGGCAGCCGGCGCCCCGCGCCCCGATGCAGTGTTGGTTCCCGCGCTCGGCGCGAAGATGCCCGATGTGCTCGTCGCCCGGCTCGCCCTGCCGGACGTCGCCGATGCGGTCGCCGCGCTGCAGCGCTGGTCGAGTGCCGGCGCGACCGTCGGCGCCGCGTGCACCGGCACGTTCATGCTCGCGGAGAGCGCGCTCCTCGACGGCCACGCCGCGACGACGTCATGGTGGCTGGCGCCGCTGTTTCGCCGCCGCTACCCGCGCGTCGCGCTCGACGAGTCGCGCATGCTCGTCCATTCGGCGGGAATGACGACCGCCGGCGCGGCGATGGCGCATCTCGACCTCGCGCTCAGCGTGGTGCGCGGCCGCAGCCCGGCGATGGCAGCGCTGGCGGCGCGCTACCTGCTCGTCGAGGCACGCGGTTCGCAGGCCGAGTTCGTCATCCCCGACCACCTCGCGCACGCCGATCCGGTGGTCGAGCGCTTCGAGCGCTGGGCGCGGCGGCAGCTCGGGCACGGCTTCTCGCTCGCCGACGCTGCGCGCTCGGTCGGCGCCAGCGAGCGAACGCTGGCGCGGCGAATGCGCACGGTGCTCGGCAAGACGCCGCTGTCGTACTTCCAGGACCTGCGCGTCGAGCGCGCATTGCATCTGCTGCGCACTGGCACCGACAGCGTCGACCGCATCGCAGCGCAGATCGGCTACGCCGACGGCGTGACGCTGCGCACGCTCCTGCGGCGGCGACTCGGCCGCGGTGTGCGCGAGTTGCGTTCGCGCGCCTAGCCCCCTTTTGACGCCGACAACGAGGTCACGACCATGTCACGCACCCTGCTCGCCGATCCGGCGCTCTACGACTACGCTCTCGCGCACTCGCTGCGCGAGCATCCCGAGCAGGTCGCGCTGCGCGCGGCGACCGCGACCCACCCGCACGCCATGATGCAGATCGCGCCCGAGCAGGGCCAGCTGATGGCGATGCTCGTGAAGCTGATCGGCGCGCGGCGGGCGATCGAGATCGGCGTGTTCACCGGCTACAGCGCGCTCAGCGTCGCCCTTGCACTCCCCGACGACGGCCGCCTCGTCGCTTGCGACATCAGCGACGAGAACGTCAAGATCGGCATCCCGCACTGGCAGCGCGCCGGCGTCGCAGACAAGATCGAGCTGCGCATCGCACCCGCGGCCGAGACGCTGCGTGCCTGCCTCGCCCGCGGCGAGCAGGAAAGCTTCGACTTCGTCTTCATCGATGCCGACAAGACCAGCTACGACACCTACTACGAGCTCGCCCTGGCGCTCCTGCGCAGGGGCGGTCTCGCGGTGATCGACAACACGCTCTGGGGCGGCGCGGTCGCCAAGCCATCGACGAACGCGGACACGCTCGCCTTGCAGGCGTTGAACGTGAAGATCCACCAGGATTCTCGCGTCGACATGGTGCTGCTGCCGTTCAGCGATGGCGTGACCCTCGCGCGCAAGCGCTGACCGAAGCGCGCCTGATCGCGGCGTCAGCGCCGCTCTTTCGCTGCCGCCTTCCAGCGCTCCAGCACCGCCGCCTCGCGGGCGGGATCGAGACCGGCCCGCAACTTGGCCTGGCGCTCGGCGGGTTGCTCGCGAAACCACGCCAGCGTCTGGGCCGCCGTCGTCGCGAGCGGACGAAAGGTGAGCCCTGCGGCGAGCGCGCGGCCGATGTCGCGGCGGGCGAAGCCGGCGCTCTCGCCCTGCCCCGGCACCCAGACCGGAAGATCGCTCCACGGCGACACCTTCTCGGCCTCCAGGAACCCGGCCGGAACCCAGACCAGGTGCGCGTCCGAGCGCACCGCAGCGCCGACGCCGGCGAGCATCTCCCGCATCGCGAGCGGCGGCGCCGGGCCGGTCGCGTTGAACGTCCCCGTCGTTCGCGTCTCGGCCATGCGGATCGTCCACTCGGCGAGATCGCGGGCGTCGATGAACTGGACCGGATCGGAGCCGTCGCCCGGCGCGAGCACGTCGCCGCCACGCGCCAGGCGCACCGGCCAGTACGTGAAGCGGTCGGTGTCGTCGCCGGGGCCGACGATCAGCCCGGGCCGGATCACGGTCGTGCGATCGCCGAACTGGCGCTGCGCTTCCTGCTCGCTAACGGCCTTCAGCGGGCCGTACAGCGAAGCGAGGTGGCCGCGGATGGTCTCTTGCGTCTCGGCCATCGGATCGGCACCCGCGTAGGCCACCACTGGCGCCGATTCGTCGGCGGCCTTGTCGTTGCTCGCGTAGACCGAGATCGTCGAGATGAAGACGTACTGCTTGACGCGATCGTGCAGCACACGGCCGGCGTCGCGGACCCAGAACGGCAGCGTCGTCGGGTTGTCGATGCACACGTCCCATTTGCCGCCCTCGAGCGCCTTCAGGTCGCCGGTGTTGCGATCGCCGACGAGCTCGACGACTTCGCCCGGCCACGCGTGCGGCTGCCGGCCGCGGTTGAAGAGCGTCACGTGATGGCCGCGCGCGAGCGCGTAGCGCACCTGGTGCGGCCCGGTGAACCCGGTGCCGCCGAGGATCAGGATGCGCAGCCGCGGCGGCGAAGCAGGAGCGCTCGCGCCGTCGGCCGCCGACACGATGCGGGGCGCGACAGCGAGCGCAGGGAGCCCGAGCGCAGTGGCGTGCAGGAAGCGGCGGCGCGTCGAGGGCATCGAGAAAAACTCCGGGACGTCGCCGATGGTAGGCCTTCGCAAACGAGACCGCCCGATCAGACGTGAAGATGTGCAAGCAACCGCTCACGTCCGATCTCGCCGGCACGTCCTTCCAGCACGACGCGCCCCTGGTCGACGACGAGATAGCGATCGGCGATGCGCTCGGCGAACGCCAGGTTCTGCTCGACCACCACGAGCGCCCGCCCGGCCGCCTTCGCCTCGTCGACGAGCGTCGCCATCTGCACGATGTTCTCCCACTGCACGCCCTCGCTCGGCTCGTCGATGAGCAGCAACGGCTGCGCCTCTGCGTAGCCGCGCGCGAACGAGAGCATCTTCTTCTCGCCGCCCGAGAGCGTCCCCGCATGCTGCGAGAGGCGGCGGCCGAGCACCGGGAAGCGTCGGAAGAGCGGCTCGAACACGTCGACGCGCCGGTCGCTGCGCATCAACGTCAGGTTGTCGCGCACGCTCAGGTTGGCGAACACAGGCCGCTCCTGCGGGCAGTAGCTGATGCCGAGCGCGCGCCGTGCCGTCGCCTCGAGCGCATGCACGTCGCGACCTTCCAGGCGCACGCTGCCGGCGCGGCAAGGCAGCTCGCCGAACAGCAGCTTCAGGAGCGTGCTCTTGCCGACGCCGTTGCGGCCGATGACGCAGAGCGCCTCGCCCGCCTCGACCCGCCCCGAGATGCCTCGCACGACGTCGACATCGCCGTAGCCGCCGGCGACACCCTCGAAGACGAGACGCGGAACGGCGCTCATTTCGAGGCGCCGACGTAGATCGCCTGGACCGCGGCGTCGGCCTGGATCGCGGCGACGCTGCCTTCGGCGAGGAGGCTACCGTTGTGGAGCACGAAGACATGGTCGGCGAGCGTGCGCACGAGCGCCATGTCGTGCTCGATGACGACGATCGTCGCGCGGCGCTGGCTGCGCGCCGAGCGGATGACGTCGATCACCGCCGCGGTCTCTTCTGGCGAAAGGCCCGCGCACGGCTCGTCGAGCAGCAGCAGACGCGGCTCGCCGAGCAGCGCCATCGACAGCTCGAGGATCTGGCGCTCGCCGTGCGAAAGCGCCGCTGCCGTGCGCGAGGTGTCGGCGAGGAACGGATAGCGGGCCCGCAAGGTGTCGAGCAGCGGGCTCGACCAGCGCCTGAGGCGCGGGCGCAGCAGGTCGAGCCTTCGCGCGCGCGCGCTCCAGAGGGCGATGGCGAGGTTGTCGGCGATCCTGAGCTGCGGGAACACCGACGGGATCTGGAACTTGCGGCCGATGCCGAGGCGAACGACCTGGTGCGCCGGCAGGCGCTCGATCGCAAGGCCGTCGAAGCGGACAACGCCGGCCTGCACCGGCAGCTCGCCGGTGAGCACGTCGAAGGTCGAGGTCTTGCCGGCGCCATTCGGCCCGATGACGCAGTAGATCGCCGGCTCGTCGAGCACGAGCGCGAGACGATCGAGGATCGTGACCTCGCCGACGCGCACCTCGACGTTCTCGATCTCGAGGCGCGCGGCGGCGTCGTGCTCGGCTCGCGCCGGTGCAGCGATCGCCGGGCCGCCGACCGGCACACGTCGCCAGCGCCGCGCGAGCGGCGCGAACGCTCCGGCCAGCCCCTCGGGAAAGAACAGCACGACGACGATGAAGACAATCGCGAGCGCGATCTCCCAGTACGGGAAGCGATCGCGCAGCTCGCTCGCGAGCACGCCGATGGCGATCGCGCCGAGCGCGGGCCCGAGCAGTCGCGCGCGGCCGCCAACCGCGGCCCAGATGACGAGGTCAGCCGAGAGCGCAAAGCCGACAAGCTGCGGCGTCACCAGCCCTTGCTGCGGCGCGTAGATCGCGCCGCCGAGTCCGGCGAGCAACCCGCTCGCGCCGAACGCGACCGCCTTCAGTCGATTGGTGTCGAAGCCAAACATGACGACGCGTCGCTCGTTCTGCGCCAGCGCGGCCCAGAGAACGCCGAGCGGTGCGCGATAGAGCCAGCCGACGAACAGCGCCGCGGCGACGAGCGCCGTCGCGGCGACGGCATAGGCGGCCGTGTAGCTGTCGAGGCCGGGCAGGCCGGGAATTCCCTTCAGGCCGTTGAAGCCGCCGGTCACCGACTCCAAGTTGTTGGCGAGCTGGTAGGCGAGCAAAGCGAGCGCGAGCGTGATCATCGAGAAGTACGGGCCGCTCTCGCCGCGGCGGCGAAAGACGAGCACGCCGATGGCGAAGGCGAGCAGCCCCGAGGCGCAGACCGCGAGCGGCAACAGCAGCAGCAGCCAGACGGGACTCTGTTCGAAGGCGATCAGCGCGAGCCCCGACAGATACGCGGACAGGCCGAAGAAGAGCCCTTGGCCGAGCGGCAGGAAGCCGGCGCGTCCCCAGCAGACTCCGAGCCCCAGCGCGGCGATCGCGTACAGGTAGAAGAGGCCGAGCTGGTACGCCCAGAAGTCGCCGACGACGAACGGCATCGCCGCGAGCGCGACCACGGCCGCGCCGATCCGCGCCACCAACGCCGCGCGCTCAGCGCGCATGGATTCCGCGCGGCCGCAGCCAGAGAAAGAGGATCGCGATGACGAGCACGCTCAGATAGCCGCCGGTGCTGTCGCTCAGCGCCGAGACGACGCTGTTGACGCCGCCGATCAGCGTCGACCCGCTGACGAGCCCGGCCACCGACCCGAGCCCGCCGACGACGAGGACGAAGAACGACATCAGGATGTAGTCGAGCCCCATGAACGGCTGCACCGGCACGAGCGGCGCGATCAGCACGCCGGCGAGTCCGGCGAGACAGGTGCCGACGATGAACGTGACCGACGCGTAGCGCCGCACCGGGATGCCGAGCGCGCGGGCGAGATCGGGGTTGCCGACCATCGCCTGGATCCGTGTTCCGGTGCGGCTGCGTCGATACCAGACGAAGAGCGCTCCGAGCACGGCGACGGCGACGACGATGAGGAGCAGGCGGTAACGCGGATAGCTCGCTCCCAGCACCTCGACGGTGCCGCCGATCGGCTCGCTCAGGCTCTTGTAGCCGAGGCCGAAGATCGCCTCGGCGCTCTTGCGCAGCAGCAGGCTCAGGCCCCAGGTCACGACCAGGGTGTCGAACGGCCGCTGGTAGAGCGGCCGGACGAGCCAGCGCTCGATCGCCCAGCCGAGGATCACGCAGATCGCAACCGCGAGCGGCACTGCGGCGAGATAAGGCAGGCCCCGCGCCTGCACGACATAGGCGCAGTACGCGCCGACCATCACCAGTTCGCCGTGGGCGAGGTTGAGCACGCCCAGGAGGCCGAGCACGACGGCGAGGCCGAGGGCGAGGATCGCCAGCGAGGCGATCCCGAAGAGCGCGTTCAGCGCCGGGGCGACGAACGAGGCGAGTGCCGGCTCCATCGCCACCGCGCCGTCACGGCGCGCTCAGGCGCGGCATGCAGTGCCGCTCTTGACGCCCTTGATCGTCTTGATGACCTCGAACTGCGTGCCTTTGCAGGTCGCGAGGTACATGTCCTTGTCGACCTGGCGGCCGTGCATCGTGACGCGGCCCGAGGCGCTGTCGAACGGCAGACCTTCGGACGCGGCGGCGAGCTTCCTGGCGTCGGCACCGCCGGCCTTGTCGAACATCGCCTTGGCGAGGTTGAGCGCCGAGTAGCAGTCGGCGCCGATGGTCGCTAGCTGCGGCGCCTTGTCGCCGTACTTCGCCAGGTACGCCGCCTTGAACGCCTTCGCGCCCTCGGACGGGCTGTTCGCGAAGTAGCCCATGCACGAGTACAGGTTGCCGCTGCTCTCGGCGCCGACGCCGAGCAGCGTGTTCTCCTCGAGCAGCAGCGAGACGCGGGCGATGCTCTTGTCGAGACCGAAGCCGGCGAAGGTGCGGTTGAAGTTGACGTTGTCGGCGCCGACCAGCGTCGCGACGACGGCGTCGGGCTTCGCGCCCTTGATGCGGGTGACCGCCTCCTCGAACTTGTTGGGCGCGCCGAAGGGCACGTACTCCTCGCCGACGACCTTGCCGCCGGAAGCGGCGACGAACTTCTTCACCTGCTCGTTCACCTTGCGCGGCCAGACGTAGTCGTCGCCGATCAGGTGGAACGTCTTGGCGCCCTTCTCTTTGGCGAGGAACTCGATCGCCGGCTGCGCCTGCTGCGGCGGCGTCTCGACGAGGCAGAAGACGTTCGGCGAGCACTCGCCGCCCTCGTACACCGGCGAGTAGATGTAGGGCGTCCGTCCCTTGATGGTCGCGATGTTGGCCTCGCGCGTGGCGCTGTCGTGCGAGCCGATGAAGAGGTCGACCTTGTCCTCGAGCATCAGCCGCACCGCCGACTTGGCGGTCTCGGCCGGCGGGCCGCCGGCGTCGGTGAAGATCAACCGCAGCTGCCGGCCGAGGATGCCGCCGGCCTCGTTGATGCGCTCGGCCGCGAGGTCGGCGCAGGCGCGCTGCGTCGGCCCGAACAGCGCCGCCGGCCCGCTCAGCGCGATGAAGAACCCGATCTTGAAGTCGTTCGCCTGCGCGAACGCAGGCCGGAACACGCCCGCGCCGAGCGCAGCGCTGCCGGCGGCGACGATGACGCGGCGACGTGAGGGATTGAGGGATCGATTCATCGAGGTGGTCCTTGGATCTTGTCGTGGATGACCGGCGCGCGGAACGCGACCGGAGCGGGCGGAAACGGCATCGGGGCGACGCAGACGGTGCTCGTCAAAGCCGCGGCGCGGGCAATTTCGGCAGCACCTCTTCCATCGCGGCGGCGATGGCGAGCAGGCGGGCATCGCTGCCCACCGGGCCGTCGAGCTCGAGGCCGAGCGGCAGGCCTGCGGCGGTCATCGCCGCCGGCACGCTGATGCCGGGAATGCCGGCGACGCTGCCCGGACTGGTGTTGCGAATGAAGGTGAAAAAGGTCGGCACCGGCTCGCCGTTCAGCAGCACCGTCTCGTCGTCGCCGATCGCTGCCGCCGGAAGTGGTGTCGTCGGAAAGACGATGGCAGCGACGTCGTGGCGCGCGAAGTGGTCACCAAACGCAGCCTGCAGCTGCGGCCGCAGCACCGCGAGCGCGTGGCGATAGCCGGCTTCGGGCACGGCGCCTTCGCCGTGCAGGGTCTGCAGCAGTCCGGCGACGTCGGGGCTCGCGCATTGCGCCACCAGTTCGCGGTAGCGCATCGACGAGCCGTGGCTTTCGAGATAGGCGTCGAGATCGACGACAGTCTCGTAGAGCGCGATCGGAAAGCCCGCCTCGTTGTCGAGGCGGGCGACGTCGGGCACGTCGTCTTCGACCAGCACCGCGCCCACGTCCTTCAGCCTCGCCAGCACCGCTTCGAGCAAGCGCGCCGTCTCCGCGTCGAGGCCTTGCCAGAAATGGCCGCGAGGCACGCCGAGACGCACGCCCTTGAGGCTGACCGCGGGTCCGGGTCGGCGTCCGGTGACGACGGCGTCGAGCAGCGCGCAATCGGCGACGCTGCGCGCCATCGGCCCGGCGGTGTCGCGGGTGTGCGAGATCGGCACGATGCCCTGCTGCGACCAGCGGCCGATCGTCGGCCGGAAGCCGACGATGCCGCACAGGGCCGCGGGTACGCGCACCGACCCGCCGGTGTCCGAACCGATGCCGCCGGGCGCCATGCGCGCAGCCACGGCAACGCCGACGCCGCCGCTCGAGCCGCCCGGAATGCGGCTCGGGTCATACGGGTTGCGCGCGGCACCGAAGGCGGCGTTGTGGTTGGTGATGCCGTACGCGAGCTCGTGCAGGTTGGTCTTGCCGAAGACGAGTGCGCCGGCGTCGAGCAGCTTCTGCACGACCTGGGCGTTGTGCTTCGGGCGGTGGCCCCGCAGCCCGGGCGTGCCGCCGGTGGTCGGCATGTCGGCGGTATCGAGGTTGTCCTTCAGCGCGAGCGGCACGCCGTGCAGCGCGCCGAGCGCTTCGCCGCGGGCACGCCTCGCGTCGGCGGCCGCGGCGCCGGCACGCACCGCGCCCGGATCGTGGTGGATGAAGGCGTTGAGCGAGGCGCCGCGCGCGGCCTGCGCGAGCAGCGCCTCGGCGTAGTCGACAGCGCGCATGTCGCCACGGCGCAGCGCCGCCGCGGCTTCGCCGACAGTCAGGGCGTTGAAATCCATCGGGACTCCCGGACGCGGCGCAGGAGCCGCGGGTGCGCACGATGTTGCGGCAGCCCGGCGCTGGCTGTCATCCGGGGATACGCTCTCGAGGAGAAGCCGGACCGCGGTTGCACGCGCGCGACGGCGGAACGATGATGGTGTCGGTCCGCACCGCGGGCCGAGGAGCCACGATGCCGTCGAGCCCGCACCCCAGCACACGCCGTGCCGTACTCATCGCCAGCGGAGCGCT
Organism: Caldimonas sp.; assembly: GCA_036272325.1. Lineage (GTDB taxonomy): Bacteria > Pseudomonadota > Gammaproteobacteria > Burkholderiales > Burkholderiaceae_C > Schlegelella_A. The sequence continues at coordinate 15,117 of DATAYY010000031.1, forward strand.
GGGCATCGCGGCAATGTTGCGGCCCCGTCGCCTCTTCGGACAGACGACTGCGGGGAAGCTTCGCATCGGCACGATCGGTGCCGGCCGCATCGGCGGCACGGTGGGCGGCCTCTGGATCAAGGCCGGCCACCCGGTGATGTTCTCGGCGAAGGATCTGCAGGAAGCGAAGACGCTCGCCGACCGGCTCGGCCCGCTCGCCAGCGCCGGCAGCGTCGCCGAAGCGATTGCCTTCGGCGACGTCGTCTTCCTCGCGGTGCCGTATGGCGCGATGCCCGAGATCGGCCGCGACTACGCTGCGGCGCTGCGAGGCAAGATCGTGCTTGATGCCGGCAACGCCGTGGCCGGCCGCGACGGCGCGATCGCCGCCGAGGCCGACCGCGAAGGCATCGGCCTGACGACGCAGAAGTACCTGCCGGGGGCGCGCATCGTTCGCGCCTTCAACACGATCGGCTACACGATCCTCGCCAACGAATCGGGCCGCGCCGATCCGAAGCTGCCGATCCCGATTGCCGGCGATGACGCGGAGGCCTTGCAGGTCGCAGCGATGCTGGTGCGCGACGCCGGCTTCGAGCCCGTCGTGGCGGGTGGCCTCGCGGACGCGCGCCGGTTCCAGCGCGGAGCGCCGGGCTACGGGCC
>DATAYY010000032.1:0-20924 GCA_036272325.1 Caldimonas sp.
GCGGTCGCTGGTGCCGTTCGAGCCGTTTTGCGCCTGGACGGCGAGCTCGCGCATGCGCTGCAGCGCGTCGGTCACCGTCGACAGCGCGCCTTCAGCGGTCTGCGCGAGCGAGATGCCGTCGTTGGCGTTGCGGACCGCGACGTTGATGCCGCGGATCTGGGAATCCATGCGGGTGGCGATCGCCAGGCCGGCGGCGTCGTCCTTGGCCGAATTGATGCGCAGGCCCGACGACAGGCGCTGCATCGACGTCGCGAGCGACATCTGCGACGTGCTGAGGTTGAGCTGCGCGTTCAGCGACAGCAGGTTGGTGTTGATCGACAGTGACATGAATACTCCAAGGTTGGTTGAGCCCGGCCGAGCCGGCGTTACATGCGGTTGCACGAAAGCGAACCTTCGTGCCGCCGTTGCATGCCGCCGTTCGGAGCGCATTCGCTCGTTGCGCCGGCACCGCCCGCGTCGATCGACCGTGTCCTGCAGCGGTGAAGCTGCCGGACCCGGCCGGTTGACCGGACCACGAACCCGAGACTCCAGGTACGTTGGCTGGGTTATCGAGCGACGTCTCGCGAACTTGAGGGGAAACCCGGCGCTGTGTGCAATATCGCCCGATCGAGGAGCGCACCCGCTCGGTCGAAAACAGGCGGCTTCGCCGCGTTGATCGGGAGATCGGCAGCGCGCGGCAATGCTTTCATCGCCGACGCTGGTCGAGCTCCGTGCTCCTCGCTTCCATCGGCAACAAGATGCATCGAATCGCGCTCGTGATGATCGTTCGTGACGAAGAGCGCAGTCTCGAGCGCTGCCTCGCGAGCGCCATGCCGTGGGTCGACGAGGCGGTCGTCCTCGACACCGGTTCGCTCGATGCGACGGCGGCGATTGCGCGACGCTGTGGCGCGCGGCTCGCATCCTTCGCCTGGACGAACGACTTCGCCGCCGCGCGCAACGCCGCCCTCGAGTTGACCGATGCCCCGTGGCGGATCGTGCTCGATGCCGACGAATGGCTCACTTCGGGCGGCGAAGCGCTCGCCGCGCTGCGCAGCGCAGGTCCCGAGTTTCTCGGCCAGATCAGCGTCGCCAGCCTGTTCAACGAAGCAGGCGGAGGCGTCGGCTCGGCGCCGAGCTGGATCTCGCGCGTGCTGCCGCGCGGCGTCGTCTATGCCGGGCGGATCCACGAGCAGCCGCAATCGGCGCTGCCGCGAAAGCGGCTGCCGCTGGTCGTCGCCCACGACGGCTATCTCGATGCCCAGAGGAGCGCCAAGGCGGGCCGCAACGAAGCCTTGCTCGAGCTCGCCCTGGCCGAAGCCCCCGACGACGGCTACCTTCGCTACCAGCTCGGCAAGGACCTCGAGGTCCATGCCCGATTCGACGCCGCCGCTCGCCAGTACGAGCTCGCCCTGGCAGCGACGTCGGCGAGCGACTCCTGGCGTCACGACCTCGTGCTGCGGACGATCTTCACGAGCAAGAAGCTCGGCCATTTCGAAGCCGCGATCGCGTTCGCCGAGGCCGAGATGGCGAGCTGGCGAGACTCGCCCGACTTCTACTTCACGCTCGGCGACCTGCTCCTCGAAACCGCCCTGGCGCGCCCCGAGCGCGCCGCCGAGCTGCTGCCGATGATCGAGGCGAGCTGGCTGCAGGCGCTGGAGATCGGCGAGCAGCCGCAGCTGCAGGACACCGTCCACGGCAGGGGCAGCTTTCTTGCCGCCCACAACCTCGCGGCGCTGCACGCCAGCTTCGGCAACGAGGCCCGTGCCGCCGAGTGGCGCGAGCGCGCCGTAGCCCTGCGCACCGCAGCGGCGGCGCGAGTGCCGAACTGGCCGGTGCAGCAGGTGCATTTCGGCGTTTCGCCGCCGCCGCCGCCGCCTACGCTTTCAGCCTGACTCCGAACCGACGCCGCCGAGGCGTGCGCGGCCGCCCACGATGGCTCTCCAACTGCCCCAGCCGGCGTCGCCCGGCATGTTGCCCGCCCATAGCCGTGCCTACAAGCGCTGGCAAACCGGCCAGCGCCACGCCGAGCGCGAACAATGGCCGATCGCCGCGCGCTGGTTCGAAGAGGCGGCGGGGCTGCACGGCGACCCGGCGTACGGCCTCGCGGCGGCCCATGCCCTGATCAAGGCAGGGCAGAGCGACCGCGCCGCGCGGCGGGCGCGTGCGATCCGCGCTGCCCAACCGCGCACGGCCGTCGCTTACGCGCTCGAATCGCATGCTCTGCTCGGCCTTGATCGTGCCGAGGAAGCCGTCGCCTGTCTGCAAGCGATGCCGGCCGACGTGCCTCGCGACAGCAACCACCACGTGTCGCTCGCAGTTGCGCTGCAATCCTGCCGGCGCCACGAGGAGGCGATCCGCTCGTTCCTGGACGCCCTGGCGTTGAAGCTCGACGAGGCGATCACGCATTTCCGGCTCGGCATGTCGTTCAAGGAGATGGGCATGAAGGCCGAGGCCGCCGAATGCGTCCGCACGGCGATCGTCCTCGGTCTCGGCAGCAGCGACCTCTCTGCTCGCGGGCAGCTCGCTTTCCTTGAGCGTGAGGCGTGCCAATGGGCCGCCGCCGACGAAGTGATGGCGACCCTTCGTCCCGCGGTCGCGCGCCTGCCGGCCGACGCTGCGGTCGAGGTCAGCGCATTCTCCTATGCTGTTCTCGTCAATGATCCGTCCGAGCAGCTGAAGGCTGCACGGCACTATGCCCTGCATGTCGCCCGGGGCTATGCGCCCTTGCCGCGACGGGCCGCACGCCGGCACGACGGGCGGCTGCGCATCGGCTATCTGTCGGCCGACTTTCACCAGCATCCGACCAGCCAGCTGATGGCGCAGATGCTCGCCTGCCACGACCGCGATCGCTTCGAGGTGAGGTTGCTTTCGACCGGCGCCGACGATCACAGCGCGCTGCGCCAGCGGCTGCGCGACGGCAGCGAGCATTTCGAGGACCTCCGCGGTCAGAGTTTTACGTTGATGGCAGCGCGCGTTCGCGAGCTCGGCATCGACATCCTCGTCGACCTCAAGGGCGCGACCTACGACACGCTGATGCCGGTGCTGGCGCAGCGGCCGGCGCCGCTGCAGGTCAGTTGGCTGGGCTTTCCCGGCACGACCGGAGCGCCGTTCATCGACTACTTCGTCGGCGACCCGGTGACGACGCCGCTCGCCGATGCTGCGCACTTCAGCGAGAAGATCGCCCAGCTGCCACATTGCTATCAGCCCAACGACGCGCATCGGGCGCTGCCCCAGGAGTCGAGCCGCGCGCAGTGGGGAGTCGCCGAAGACGCCCTGGTGCTGTGCGCGTTCCACCAGTCGTACAAGATCTCGGCGGCGGTGTTCGACACCTGGTGCGACTTGTTGCGCGAGCTGCCCGACGCCGTGCTCTGGCTGCTGCGGTGGAACGCTGCCGTGCAGACACGGCTCACCTCGGCCGCGGCCGAGCGCGGCGTTTCGCCGGAGCGGCTCGTCTTCTCGCCGGTCCTGCCGCTGCAGGCGCACCTCAGCCGCCTTGCCTGCGCCGACCTCTATCTCGACGCCTGGCCGTGCAATGCGCACACGACCGCGAGCGAGGCGCTCTGGTGCGGCGTTCCGGTGCTGACGTTGAAAGGCCGCACCTTTGCTCAGCGCGTCGCGGCGAGCGTGCTGCACGTGGCCGGGCTCGACGAGCTCGTCGCTGCCGACGTCGACGCGTATCGCGATCTCGCCCTGACGCTGGCGAGCGATCCGGCGCGGCGCTCGGCGTTGCGCGACCGGCTCGTCGGCCAGCGCACGACCAGCGCGCTCTTCGACGGCGCCGCGTTCGCGCGCGACATCGAAGCGCTGTTCGAGCGGATGTGGGAGCGTGCCGTCGAAGGGAAGCCAGCGGAGCACCTGCCGGCGCTGGTTCGCCCCTGAGTCGGCGACCGACAGGGGGCGGCGACTCCGCCCGGTGCTACAGGCTGAAGCGCGCCGCCAAGTCGCGCTCGCGGACGATGTTCAACCGGCCGGCCGCGAACGCGGCGTCGGTCCGGTCGGCGTCCTCGCTGCGATCGCTGACGAAGACGAGGGTGTCGTCGAGGCTCGCCGGCGCCGGCAGCGCGTCGGCGAAGCTGACCGGGTGCGCGGCGTGGCGGCGCAGGTATTCGCGCGCCGCCGGCTCGAACGGTCCGATCGTGAGCAGCCGCTTGACGCCCCGGTTGATGACCGGGTCCTTGAGCAGGAACTCGAGCATCGCCTCGGAGGCGAGCGTCGCGAGCGGCACCGGCAGCAGCCGTTCGTAGCCCATGCCCTTCAGGCGGGTCGCGATGTAGTAGGTGTCGAGCGGATCGCGTTTCCTGTCGCGGCGCATGCGCACGGCGACCGACATCCGCGTCGCGATCATCTTCTGGATCCGCAGGTGAAAGCCGGCGCGCTCCTCGTCGCTGACGCGCTCGGCGCGCGCGAGCATGTATTCGAGGCCGCCGCGATAGCGGTCCCACGCGACCTCGACCTCGTCGCTGCCGGCCTGGGTGCGGTCGTCGTCGGCGAAGTAGCGCGTGATCGAGACGTAGAACGGCGCCTTCTGGATCAGCACCGCACCCAGGCTCAGGTAGTCGGCGGCGTGCACGAAGGCGAAGAAGGCATGCTCGTTGATGCGCGGCATCAGCCGTTGCAGCGCGTCACGCCGGGCGATGTGGATCTCGGGGAAGATGTGGTGGCGCAGGACGTGGTCGAGCAGCTCGGCGTGCGCGTTGCGCTCGATCCTGAGGTCGTGCGGCACCTCGTAGAACTGACCATGGTCATGCTGGGCGACGAGGTCGAACAGCTGCCACGGCGCGTAGACGACGGCAAGCCCGGGGTCGGCCTCCATCCGCGCGATCGTCTCGGCGACCGCGCCGCCGAGGATGCAGTCGTCGTCGGCCAGGTAGACCACGTAGCGGCCGGCCGCCTGCATCATCACGTACTGGACGTTGGCGAAGCAGCCGATGTTCTCGGCCTGGCGCAGGTAGCGGATCGGCAGCCGCCCGGCGAACTCGCGCGCCACTTCGCCGGTCGCGTCGGTCGAGGCGTTGTCGGCGATGACGAGCTCGTAGGGATAGGCAAAGCCGTCTAGCTGCACCAGCAAGCTTTCGAGCAGCGAGGTCAGATAGCGCGCCCGGTTGAAGGTCGGGATGCAGAAACTGACCAGCGGTCGGGTGTCGGAATGTGTCATGGGCGCGGCGCCGGAAGCCTTCTGGCGCTCATTCTGGCCAGGGCGGTGAAGCGCCAAGCGTGGATAAGGTCGCATTCCGGGCCGCAAATCCGCCGTGGCGTCGGGGTCCTGTAGGAACTTGCCTGACGCCGGGCACGGAAGAAGCTGGACTTCAGCGACCGAGATGGGCTGATGGTCGCCGCCTGTTCGTCTCTTCAGAATTCCTTCCATCGCAAGGCCAGGACCTTGCGGAGCAGGACAGGACGAACGGAGCAACCCATGAACGCAGACCAGATCCTCACCGAGATTCGCGAAGCGAACCTCTCCTACCTGATGCTCGCCCAGAGCCTCATCCGCAGCGACCGCGAGCAGGCGCTCTACCGCCTCGGCATCAGCGAGGAGAGCGCGTCTCTCATCGCCCTGTTGACGCCGGCGCAGATGATGAAGATCGCCTCGGGCAACACGCTGCTCTGCCGCTTCCGCATGGACGAGGACGACCTGGTCTGGGGCCTGCTGCTGAACCACGGCAAGAGCGCCGCCAACGACGCGACATCGCGCCTGCACGCCTCGATCCTGCTCGCCGGCCGCCATCAAGAGGCGGCCTGAGATGGGCGCCAAGAGCATCCTGACCGAGGCCAAGCAGATCAGCCGCGCGGTCGCGCTGATCGGCCTCGGGGCGCGGCTGCAGGTTCTCGAGTCGGAGACCGACCTCTCGTACGAGCGGCTGTTGCGCCTCTACAAGGAAGTCGCCGGCAAGTCGCCGAGCAAGGGCCAGCTGCCGTTCTCGACCGACTGGTTCATGACCTGGCAGCCGAACATCCATGCGTCGCTGTTCCTGAACATCCACGAGTACCTCAACAAGTCGTCCGAGCTCGACGAGATCGACGCCGTCATCAAGGGCTACCAGCTCTACCTCGAGGAGACCTCGGCGCAGGGCCTGGAGCCGCTGCTCTCGGTCACCCGCGCTTGGCGGCTGGTCAAGTTCGTCGACAACGGCATGCTGACCATGACGAAGTGCTCGAAGTGCGGTGGCCAGTTCGTCACCCATCCGCACGAGATCGCCCGACACTACGCGTGCGCCCTGTGCAACCCGCCGGCCCGCGCCGGCAAAGGCAAGGCGGCCGGCGCGATCCGCATGCACTAGTACCGATTCAGGCGGCAGCCCGCTCAAGTCCCCCGAAGGGACGCCGAAAGAGAGGGCTCTCCGTTCATGTTCTTGCTTGTCTCCTCCAGCACAACCCTGTGCTTTGAATGCGGGTCCCTCGGGACCCGCTTTTTTATTCGCCGGTGATTCCGGCCCAGTTGCCGCGACCGCGCGCGACGCCTGCCCGGCAAACTCAAGAGGCCCACCGGTCCGCCGATAACTGGCACGGCCCGGCGCACCGGCATCTGGCCGAGACGGGATTCCTCGAAGCACCATGGTCGTTCTGATCGGTTACGGCGTCGCCTTCGGCTGCATCTTCGGCGCCTACATCATCCATGGCGGCAACATCGGCGTCATCCTGCACGCGTTGCCGACCGAGCTGATGGCGATCCTCGGCGGCTCGCTCGGCGCCTTCGCGGTCAACAACCAGCCGAAGGTGCTGAGGGCGACGCTCACTGCGCTGCCGGGCGTCCTCAAGGGCTCGAAATACTCGAAGACGCGCTACATGGAGCTGATGGCGCTCCTCTACGACATCCTCCAGAAGGCGAGGAAGGAAGGCCTGATGGCGATCGAGAAGGATGTCGACGATCCGGCCGGCTCGTCGCTGTTCCAGAAGTACGCGGTCGTCGGCAGCGATCACCACGTCGTCGAGTTCATCACCGACTACCTGCGCATGATGGTCTCCGGCAACCTCAACGCGCACGAGATCGAAAGCCTGATGGACAGCGAGATCGAGACGCATCACAACGAGGCGCACGCGCCGGTGAATGCGCTCGCGCGCCTGGCCGGCGCGTTGCCGGCGTTCGGGATCATCGCGGCGGTGCTCGGCGTCGTGAACACCATGGGCTCGGTCGGCCAGCCGCCGGCTGTCCTCGGCGGCATGATCGGCGCCGCGCTCGTCGGCACCTTCCTCGGCATCCTGCTCGCCTACGCCGTCGTCGAGCCGCTCGGCGGGCTGATCGAGCAGAAAGTCGACGAGGGCTCGAAGGAGCTGCAGTGCATCAAGACGACGCTGCTCGCGAGCATGCAGGGCTACGCGCCGCAGGTCGCGGTCGAATTCGGTCGCAAGGTGCTGTACTCGAAGGACCGACCGACGTTTTCGGAGCTCGAAGGTCACGTCAAGGGCAAGAAGGCCTAGGGCCTGGCGGCCAAAGGAGCTGAGCGATGGCGGGCGACGCGAAGAAGCTCCAGCCGATCATCATCAAGCGGGTTCGCAAGGGCGGCCACAACAAGCATGGCGGCGCGTGGAAGATCGCCTACGCCGACTTCGTCACCGCGATGATGGCGTTCTTCCTCCTGATGTGGCTGCTCGGCTCGACGACCGAGGGCGACAAGAAGGGCATCGCCGACTTCTTCAACGCGCCGCTCAAGGTCGCGCTCCTCGGCGGCAGCGGCGCCGGCGACTCGTCGCACGTCGTCCGCGGCGGTGGCCAGGACCTGTCGCGAACGACCGGCCAGGTCAAGGAAGGCGATGTCCCCTCCAAGCGCAAGCTCCTCAACATCAAGTCGCTCGAGGCCGAGCAGAAGCGGGCCGAGGTCGCCCGCCTCGAGGCGCTGAAGAAGAAGGTCGAGGATGCGCTCAATGCGAGCCCGAAGCTCGCGGCGATGAAGTCGCAGATCCGCCTCGACATGACGCGCGACGGCCTGCGAATCCAGATCGTCGACGAGCAGAACCGGCCGATGTTCGACAGCGGCAGCGCGGTCGTGAAGCCGTATATGCGCGAGCTCCTGCGCGAGATCGGCCACGTCCTCTCGGACGTGCCGAACCGGATCACGCTCGAGGGCCACACCGACGCGCAGCCGTTCAGCGGCGGCGAACGCGGCTATAGCAACTGGGAACTCTCGAGCGATCGCGCCAACGCGTCGCGGCGCGAGATCGTCGCCGGCGGGCTGCCCGAGGACCGCATGCTGCTCGTCCAGGGGCTGGCGTCGAGCAACCTCTTCATCGCCTCGGATCCGACCAATCCGATGAACCGGCGGATCAGCATCATCGTCATGAACCGCGACGCAGAGGATCGCCTGCTGCAGCTGCTGCCGAACCAGGGCGAGGGCGAGGCGACGACCGGGCCCGGCGATCCGGGCACGAGCACCGCGGCGGCGCCGCGCTGAGCGCCCACGTCACCGCCATGCGCTGCCTCGTCGTCGACGACTTCGTGACGATGCGCCGCGTCGTGCGCAGCTTCCTGCGCGAGATCGGCCTGGCCGAGAGCGACATCGCCGAGGAGGCGAACGGCGCGAGCGCGCTCGAGCGCTTGCGAGCCGAGGCGTTCGACGTCGTCGTCACCGACATCGAGATGCCGCTGCTGGGTGGCTTCGAGCTGCTCTCGGCCATCAAGCGCGACACGCGACTGCGTCATCTGCCGGTGCTGATGGTCACTGCCGAGGCGAGGAAGGACGAGATCGTGCGCTGCACCCAGGCCGGAGCGACCGCCTATCTGGTCAAGCCGTTCACGCGTGCGGCGCTCGAGGAAAAGCTCCGCCTCGCCGCTCCGGCGCTGTTCGCGAACACGGCGCAATAGGAGGAGAGGGCACGCCTTGGCGTGCCACGGGGCGTTACTTCGGCAGCAGGACCTTGTCGACGACCTGAATGACGCCGTTCGACTGGACGACGTCGGGAATCGTGACGTGCGCCATGCCGCCCGATTCGTCGCTCAGCATGATCAGGCTGCCGCTTCGGGTCGCGGTCAGCGTGCCGCCCGAGACCGTGGTCAGCGTCGCCTTGCCGCCGCCGGCGTCGATCGCCTTGGCGAGGGCTGCGCTTTCCAACTTGCCGGCGACGACGTGATACGTCAGGACCTTGGTCAGCGCGGCCTTGTTCTCGGGCTTGAGCAGGTTGTCGACCGTGCCCGCGGGCAGCTCGGCAAAGGCGGCGTTGGTCGGCGCAAACACCGTGAACGGCCCCGGGCCTTTCAGCGTCTTCACCAGGCCCGCCGCCTTGACGGCAGCGACGAGGGTCGTGTGGTCCTTCGAGTTGACGGCGTTGTCGATGATGTCCTTGCTCGAGTACATCGGCGCGCCGCCGACCATGACCTGCGCCAGCGCGGGAGTAGCGATGGCTGAGACGAGCGCCGCGAGAGCGATGGCGGCCAAGCGTGTGGTTTTCATTGCCTGTCTTCCTTCGGGTGGGTGAATCGGATCCGACGCACGACGGAAATCGCCACGGCCATCGGGTCCCTGCTTCTACGCGTGCCGTGCCGTGACGGATGCACGCCCCGCCGACGAGCGGCGCGGGCGTTCGAATAGGCCAGCAATCGAGCCCCTTATCGCGCTCAAGTTTGCCACCGGCCCCGGAACAATTCCCCGATGGCCGCAAGCTCCGCCCAGGACAGGACTCTTCCGGCGTCGGCGCGCAAGCTCGAGAAGGCGCGCGAGGACGGCCAGGTCGTCCGCTCGCGCGACCTCGGCCACTTCGCCGCCATCGCCGGCGGCGGCGCGACGCTCGCGCTTGCCGCGCCGAGCACCACCGGCTGGCTGAAGGACGCGCTCGCCCGCTCGCTTCGCTTCGACGGCACCCAGGCGCTCGCCGACGACGCGATGGCGACGCAGCTGCTCGGCTGGACGACGACGCTCGCCTGGGCAGTGCTGCCGTTCGGCCTCGTGATGGTGTTGCTTGCGGTCGTCGCCGCGCTCGCGACCGGCGGCTGGGCGTGGACGTTCAAGCCGCTCGGACCGCGCTTCGGCGCGCTCGATCCGCTCGCCGGCATCGGCCGCGTCTTCTCGCGCCAGCAGGTCGTCGACGCGATCAAGGCGAGCGTGCTCGCGCTCGTCCTTGGCTCGATCGGCGCGGTCTGGCTCGCCGGCCACACGCGCGAGCTCGTCGGCGTGCAGGCGCTGCCGCTGCCCGCCGCCATCGCCGCCGCGAGTGCCATGCTGGCGGCAGGAATGGGTTTCATCCTGCTCGCGCTCGCCGCCTTCGCCGGCGTCGACGTGCCGCTGCAGAAGCGCCTTTTCGCCGAGCGGATGAAGATGAGCCACCAGGAGCTCAGGCAGGAGCAGAAGGAGCTCGACGGCAACGCCGAGGTCAAGGGCAAGGTCCGCGCGCGCATGCGCGAGATGACGCGGCGGCGAATGATGGCCGCGGTGCCGAAGGCCGATCTGGTCGTCATGAACCCGACCCACTATGCGGTCGCGCTCAAGTACGACGACAAGACGATGGGCGCGCCCCGCGTGGTCGCCAAGGGTGCCGACCTGCTGGCACTGCGCATCCGCGAGCTCGCCGAGGAGGCGAGTGTTCCGGTCCTCGAGACTCCGGTGCTCGCGCGTGCGCTGTACGCCCATGCCGAGCTCGATCGCGAGATCCCGGCGGCTTTGTTTGCTGCGGTGGCGCAAGTGCTGGCGTACGTCTATCAGCTGCGGGCGGCGCTGCGGGGGCAGGTGCCGATGCCGGGCGAGCTGCCTGTCGTCGACGTTCCGGTCGGGCTCGATCCTCATTTCGCATGAGCGCTGTCCTTGCTTCTTCTCGCTGCGTGAGAGCCCGCCCGGTCCCGCCCGGGCAGGGCGGGTCACTTTCATTGGCCGGCCCAAATGAAGGTCACCAGAGCAAAGGGCCCAAGACGATTTGGCCGCAGTGCTTCGGCAACAGAGTTCGGCCGGCGACGTCCGGTCCAGCTCGTGACGCTGCGCGTCCGACACGAAAGGCGAATGCACCGGCGCGGTCCCGCAGGGACAACAGACCTCACTTCCGTCAGGACGACGAGACATGAATCCATTGATGCAACAACTGCAGCAATGGCTCGGCCCGAACGCGAAGGCGATCCGGGCCCTGATGGCCCCGCTCGTCGTCGTCATGATCCTGGCGATGATGGTGCTGCCGCTGCCGCCGTTCGTGCTCGACCTGCTGTTCACCTTCAACATCGCGATGGCACTGATGGTGATGATGGTCGCGGCCTACATGGTGCGGCCGCTCGACTTCGCCGCGTTCCCGGCCGTGATCCTGCTGACCACGCTCCTCCGCCTGTCGCTCAACGTCGCCTCGACGCGGATCGTGCTGCTCGACGGCCACACCGGCGCGGCGGCAGCGGGCAAGGTGATCGAGTCGTTCGGCCACTTCCTGATCGGCGGCAATTTCGCGGTCGGCCTGATCGTGTTCGCGATCCTGGTCGTCATCAACTTCGTCGTCGTCACCAAGGGCGCCGAGCGGATCGCCGAGGTCGGCGCCCGCTTCACGCTCGACGCCATGCCGGGCAAGCAGATGGCGATCGACGCCGACATGAACGCCGGCCTGATCGACGAAAAGGAAGCCAAGCGCCGGCGCGCCGAGGTCGGCGACGAGGCCGAATTCTTCGGCTCGATGGACGGCGCGTCGAAATACGTCCGCGGCGACGCGATGGCGGGCCTGCTCATCCTGTTCATCAACATCATCGGCGGCTTCATCATCGGCGTCGCCCAGCACGGCCTGACGGCGTCGCAGGCGGCCGACAGCTACATCCTGCTCGCCGTCGGCGACGCGCTGGTGGCACAGATTCCGGCACTCCTGATCTCTGTCGCCGCGGCGATGGTCGTCTCGCGGGTCGGCAAGGAGGCCGACGTCGGCAGCCAGATCACGAAGCAGGTGTTCTCGTCGCCGCGCTCGCTCGCGGTCGTCGCCGGCGTGCTCGCCGTGATCGGCTCGATCCCGGGCATGCCGAACGTCGTCTTCTTGCTCATCGCCGCGGCGCTCGGCTGGGGCTCGTGGATGCTGCGCCAGCACCAGCAGGCGGTCCGGAACGCGCCGAAGCCGGCGCCGGCGCCGCTCGAGGCCAACGCCGAGGCGACCTGGGACGACCTGCAGCCGGTCGACACGCTCGGCCTCGAGGTCGGCTACCGGCTGATCGCGCTCGTCGACAAGGCGCGCCAGGGCGACCTGCTCGCGCGCATCAAGGGCGTGCGCCGCAAGTTCGCGCAGGACGTCGGCTTCCTGCCGCCGCCGGTGCACATCCGCGACAACCTCGAGCTGAAGCCGAGCTCGTACCGGCTGACGCTGCGTGGCGCAGTCGTCGGCCAGGGCGAGGCCTATCCGGGCATGTGGCTCGCGATCAACCCCGGCGGCGCGACGACGCCACTGATCGGCACCGCGACGACCGATCCGGCGTTCGGCCTGCCCGCGACCTGGATCGAGGAGCGCCAGCGCGAAGCCGCGCAGATGGCGGGGTTCACGGTCGTTGATTGCTCGACCGTCATCGCGACCCACCTCTCACACTTGATGCAGGTTCATGCCGCCAGGCTGCTCGGTCGCGTCGAGACGCAGCAGCTGGTCGAGCACGTGACCAAGCTGGCGCCCAAACTGATGGAAGACGTGATCCCCAAGATGGTCGGCATCGCTGCGTTGCAGAAGGTGCTGCAGCTGCTGCTCGAGGAGGGCGTGCACATCCGCGACATGCGCTCGATCGTCGAGTGCCTCGCCGAGTACGCCGCCACCATCACCGATCCGGCCGAGCTGGCGCGGCGGATCCGGGTCCACCTCGCGCCGTCGATCGTCCAGCAGATCTACGGCCCGACCAAGGAGCTCGAGGTGATCGCCCTCGAGCCCGAGCTCGAGCGCATGGTCACGCAGGCGCTCAACTCGCCGCACGGCGCGGCGCTCGACCCCGGCGTCGCCGACGTCCTCGCCAAGAGCGCGGCCGAATCGGCACGCCGGCAGGAGGACCTCGGCCACCCGGCATGCCTGCTCGTTCCCGACCTCATCCGCGCGCCGATGGCGCGCCTGCTCAAACGCGCCGCGCCGCGCCTGAAGGTGCTGTCGCACAGCGAGATCCCTGAAACGCATTCCATCCGCATCGGTTCGATCATCGGAGCAGCATCTTGAACGTCAAACGCTTCACTGCGCGCAACTCGCGCGAAGCCCTTCGTCTCGTGCGCGAGGCGCTCGGCGACGATGCGGTCGTCGTCTCGACCCGGCCGAGCGCGGGCGGCGTCGAGGTCGTCGCGATGCCGCCCGAGAGCATCGGCCACCTCGAGGCGATGTCGACCGCGCAAATCGCGCCGGCCGAGTCCCGGCCCGAGCCGACGGTCGCGCTCGCCGTGACGAGCGCGGCGCAGGATGCCGAGCGGCTCTCGATGAGCACGCTCTCGTTCCAGGACTACGTCCGCACCCGCATGCTGCGACGGCGCCGGGCGTCGCTCGACGCGGCCGCGGCACCGGTTGCAGCTCCCGTCGCCGCTGCGGCGCCGCCGGCGCCGACACCACCACCGGCGCAGAGGATGAACGTCGTAGCCGCGCCGCGTCTCGACGCGCCGGTGGACGAGATCACTGTCGACGCCGGGATCGCAGAGCTCGTCGCTGAGCCGACGCCGGCAGTCATGCTCGCGCCGGCGTCGCGCGCCGATATCGGCGCCGCGATGGAGCGCGAGCACGCGCTCCTCGGCGAGCTGCGCGCGGTCAAGGAGCTGATCGAGGAACGCTTCGGCGCCCTCGCCTTCATGGAAAAGCTGCAGCGCCGGCCGGCCGAGGCACGCCTCGCGCAAAAGCTGCTCGACTGCGGCTTCTCGCCGATGCTGGTGCGCAAGATGGCCGAAGGCTTCAAGGCCGACGCCGGCGACGAGACCGAGTGGGCAGCGCAGATCCTCGAGCGGAACCTGCGTGCCGCGAGCGCCGACGAGGCGATCGAGAACCGCGGCGGCGTGTTCGCCCTGATCGGCGCGACCGGCGTCGGCAAGACGACGACGACGGCCAAGATCGCCGCGGCGTTCGCCGCCCGCCACGGCGCCGGCCAGCTCGGCCTGATCACGCTCGACGCCTATCGCGTCGGCGCCCACGAGCAGCTGCGTGCCTATGGCCGGATCCTCGGCGTGCCGGTCCACACCGCGCACGACCGCGCCTCGCTCGACGACCTGCTCGAGCTGCTCGCCGGCAAGAAGATGATCCTGATCGACACCGCAGGGATGGCGCAGCGCGACACGCGCACGCGCGAGCTGCTCGACATGCTCTCCCACCGCAGCGTCCAGCGCCTCCTCGTCGTCAACGCGGCGTCGCAGGGCGAGACGATCGAGGACGTGCTCGTCGCCTACCGCGCCGGCGCCTGCGCCGGCATGGTGCTGAGCAAGATCGACGAGGCGATCAAGCTCGGCCCTGCGCTCGATGCGGCGATCCGCCATCGCCTGACCGTCGTCGGCGTCGCCAACGGCCAGCGGGTTCCCGAAGACTGGCATCGGCTGTCGGCCAACGCGCTGGTGCAGCGCGCCATGCGCAGCGGCGGCAGCTCGGCGTGGCGTCTCGAAGGCGGCGAAGTCAACCTGGTCTTTGCCGCGTCGGCTTCGGCGGCGATGCCGGCGCACGGTTGAACACGCGCGCTTTCGAACAGGACGCCATGTCGATCGCCCTTGCCACGCATCACGACCAGGCTGCGGGCCTGCGCCGGATGTTCACCGGCGCAACCGCCTGTTTCGTTCCGGTCGCGGCCAATCCCCACCTCGCCTGCGGCGGCGTTCTCCTCGAGCGGCTCAGCACGGCGCTCGTCGAGCGCGGCGCCCGCGTCCTCGTCGTCGACGCCGGCGACCGCGCCGGCATCGCCGGCGAGATGGCGCTGGTCGATCTCGGCCAGTGCATCGAACGGTTGTCGCCGCAGGTCTCGTATCTCGCCGCGCGCGGCCTCGCGCTCCGCTTCGTCGACGCCGCCGGCTCGACGCGGCGCTTTCTCGACCGCCTCGGCGACGCTGCGCCGGGGTCGGACGTGATCGTCGTCCATGCACCGGCGAGCGAACTCTGCCGCACGTTCGGCCATGGTCGCCGCAGCGATGTCGCTTTTCTCGGCGACGAAGCGCCGTGTCCGATCGTCTTCGCCGAGGATCGGCCGGCGAGCGTGACGCACGCCTACGCCGCGATGAAGCTGCTCGCCGAGCGCGCCGGCTTCGCCGTCACCGAGCTCATGCTCGGCGCTTCGCCGCGCTCGCCGCGCGCCGAGCGCATCGCCGCCAAGCTGGCGTCGTGTGCCGACCATTTCTTTGCCGGCGTAGTGCGCGACTGGGCCTGGGTCGACCCGGCGGGCGACCCGTGCGAGCCACCGGACGACGACCTGCGCCGGATGGCAGCGTCGCGCTTCGAGCAGGACGCCGCGCTTCGCCTCTTTTCGCAGACGGCCGAGCGCCGCGCCGCCCGAGCGGTGGCCCCATGATCTCCGGAGCGACCATGTACACCGCCAAAGGCCAGCTGGACCTGAACTCGACGCTGAAGCAGTACAGCGGGCTGGTTCGTCGCCTGGCGCACCAGATGATCGCCAAGCTGCCGGCCAACGTCGAGATCGACGACCTGATCCAGGTCGGCATGATCGGCCTGACCGATGCGCTGAGCCGCTTCGACGCCGCCCAGGGCGTGCAGTTCGAGACTTTCGCGACGCAGCGCATCCGCGGCGCGATGCTCGACGAGCTGCGCGGCAACGACTACCTCTCGCGCGGCACGCGCAAGCACCAACGATCGATCGAGTCGGCGGTGTCCAGGCTCGAGCAGCAGCTCGGCCGCGCGCCGCAGGAAAGCGAGATCGCCAAGGAGATGGGAATCACGCTCGCCGAATATCAGGAGCTGCTCAGCAAGGTACGCGGCACGCAGCTCGTCTATCTCGAGGACATGGCCGGCGCCGACGGCGACAGCGACTTCCTCGACCGCCACGTCGCCGACAGCGAGGCCAATCCGCTCGCGCAGCTGCAGGATGAACGCATGCGCTCCGCGCTGGTCGAGGCGATCAAGGTCCTGCCCGAGCGCGAGCAGTACGTGATGAGCATGTACTACGAGCACGACATGAACCTGAAGGAGATTGCGGCGGTGCTGAAGGTCACCGAGTCGCGTGTCTGCCAGCTGCACAGCCAGTCGATCGCGCGCCTGCGCGTCAAGCTGCGCGACTACTAGGCCGTCGATGATGTGGCCCTTGCCGGCCGTCGGCGCGTGGGCGGCCAGCTGGCTGCTGTTCACGGTGCTCGGCCGGCTCGGCGCCGGCGACCAGGCTGCGCTGGCGTGCGCGCTGCTGCTCTCGCTCTCGCTGGCGTGGCTCGGTGCGACGGCGTGGCGGCGCGTTCTGATCGCTGCCGGCTTTCCGCTCTCGCTCGCGGCGTCGGACGTCGCTGGCCCGCTGCCGGCCTGGACCTGGCTCGCCGCGGTGGCGCTGCTGATGCTCGTCTACCCGCTGCGCGCGTGGTCCGATGCGCCTCTGTTTCCGACCTGGCGCGGCACGTTGCAGGGCCTCGCGCGCGACGTCGAGCTCGCCCCCGGCGCGGCGATCCTCGATGCCGGCTCGGGATCGGGCGCGGCGCTGATCGAGCTGCGGCGCGAATATCCTCAGGCAAGTCTCACCGGCATCGAATGGAGCTGGCCGCTCTGGCTCGTCGGCGCCCTGCGCTGTCGTTTCGCCCACGTCCGGCGCGGCGATTTCTGGAGCGTCGACTGGACGCCGTTCGCGCTCGTCTACCTGTTTCAACGCCCCGAGAGCATGCCGCGCGCATTGGCCAAGGCCGCTCACGAGCTGCGTCCGGGTGCCTGGCTGGCAAGCCTCGAGTTCGAGATCGCGACGCTCGCTCCCGAGCGCGTTCTCGATGGCGCCGACGGCCGTCGCGTCTGGCTCTATCGCGCGCCGTTTCGGCCGCGCTCCTGAGAGTCGCCTTAGCTGCCGCCCTTGTGGGCGCGCTTGCCGGGATTCTTCTTGCGGGTCGCCTTGCCGCGCGCGAGGCTGCGCTTCTGACCGGTCGGCCTGGTGCGCGATGGAAGCGGCTTGGAGGCCTTGCCGGAACTGCTGCTGTCGGTCATGTCTTCTCCTCGGTCTCGCGCACTGTAGAGGATCGGCAGGGCGCGTGCGAACGCGCGCGGTCAATCGCCGGCGGTGACGCCGTAGGTGAAGACGAGCGTCGCGCCGACCACCGTTGCACCGAGCGCGCCGCGCAGCGATTCGATCCGACCGGCGCCGATGCGCAGGCCGACCGACGGCGTGAGCTGCGCGCCGGCATAAAGCATTGCCTGGCCGACGGCGCCGCGGCTGTCGACGCCGCCGCCGCCGGCGGCGCCGCCGAGCAGCTCGCCACCGACGAGCCAGCGCGGCGAGAGCGGTTGCGACCAGCCGGCGCCGAGGAAGGCCGAAGTGAAGCCGCCCGCGCCACCGGCGAAGGCAGAGTGCGCCTGCCCGCTCAGGTAGAGATTCGGCGTCACGAAACGGTCGAGCCTCAGCACCACCAGCGACATCGAGCGCGTTTCCCCGCTGTGACGGGCAGCGTCGTACTGCTCGACGCCGCCGCCGAACTCGGTGCGGACCGGGCGCGCCGGAGCGCCGGCGGCGGCGGGACCGTCGAGCGCCCACACCAGCCCGGCGGCGGCGTGCACCGCGCGCAACTCGCCGCGCGGCGCGCTCGTCAGGCCGCCTTCGAGCGAGACGCCGAGGTCGGACGTCAACCGGATCACCCCGTACAGCGCGCCCTTGACGAGCAGGCCGCCGCCGGTCGGCACGCCGCCGCCGCCGCCCATGCCCGCGGCGACCCGGCCGCCGAGGGTCAGGCCGTTGTGGATGACTTCGGTTTCGGCGCCGAGGGTGCCGAGGAATTCGGCGTAGCCGGCGACGGCACTCTGCGTCGCACCGTTGGCCTCGACGCCCCAATAGCCGTTGCTGCCGATCGCCTGCTCACCGCGGACGCCGATCAAGCCGATCGTCGGCGGCTCGGCGCGGCCGTCGAGCAGTGTCGACCCGGAGCGGGTGCGGTATGCGCCGGCAACGATCTGGATGCGGTCGAAGCCGGCGCCGCTGCGGCCGCCGGCACGCACCGGAGTGTCGAGGCGATCGGCGCGGGTCGACCTGAACTCGTCGCTGAGGTTGAAGACGAGTCCCCACTGCGTGCTCGAGATCTGGCCGTTCGGAAACTTGACGTGCGACAGCGACACACCGAACGCGGTCGCACCGAACTCGGCGAGCAGGTCGAGGTGCGGGCGCAGCATCAGGCCGCCGCCCTGCGGCGCCGCCGCGCCGCCGCCGCCGCCCGCATACATGCCGACCTCGACGCCGAACGGGCCGACGACGCGCTGCCGCCATGCCGCCTCGCCGCCGATCGTGAAGAAGCCGCCGCGGCCGCCGGTGATCGCACCGTACACCGCCGGCCCGAGCGAGATTCCATGCGCGCGCGAGACGTCGATGAGATAACTCGTGCCGAGCAGGCCGACGCTCTCGTCGCCTGGGAACTTGACCTTCTCGAATGTGAGCCGCGCGTGCGCCAACGCGATCTCGGTGGCTCCGCCGTCGCCATCGGCGGCAACGGCAAGCGCCGACCACGACGCCGCGACCGCGGCCGTGATGGCGGCGAACGCGCATCGGCGGGCGATTGCCGCCGGCCCGGGCGACGGGCTCACTGCTTGTCGTCCCGGCTCAACCGGCGTTGCCGTCCAACCAGTCGACGGCGGCATGCGCGAGCGCTCGCACGCCGAGCGGCAAGCCCGCCTCGTCGATGAAGAAGAGCGGCGAATGGTTCGGCGCCGCCGTCTTGGGATCCTGCGCAGGCGGCGTGACGCCGACGAAGAAGAAAAGCCCGGGAACGACATGCTGGTAGAAGGAGAAGTCCTCCGAGCCCGCGACCTTGTGCATGCGGATGACGTGCTCGGCGCCGGCGACGCGCTCGAGCGTCGGCCACATCGCCTCGGTCAGCTCGGCGTCGTTGACCGTGACGGGGTAGTTCTTGACGATGCAGACGTCGCAGCCGGCGCGCGCTGCGCGGGCGATGTGCTCGGCGGTGTCCGTGACGCGACCGTGGATGTCGTCGCGCATCGCCTCGTCGAAGCTGCGGATCGTGCCGCGCATTTCGACCGTGTCGGGGATGATGTTCTCGCGGTTGCCGCCCTTGATGGCGCCGACGGTGATGACGGCGGCCTCCTGCGTGAGGTCGACCTGGCGGCTGACAATCGTCTGCAGGCCGAGCACGACCTGTGCCGCGGTGACGACCGGGTCGACGCCGCGCCACGGCATCGCACCGTGCGTCTGGCGGCCTCGCACGGTGATGCGGAAGCTGTCGGAACTCGCCATCGCCGCGCCCGAGCGGCAGCCGATGACGCCGCTCTGCAGGATCGACGTGACATGGAGGCCGAAGATGGCCCCGGGCACCGGATTCTCGAGCGCGCCTTCCTTGATCATCAGGCGCGCGCCGCCTTCCTCGCCAGCAGGCGGCATCTCCTCGGCCGGCTGGAAGATGAACTTGACCGAGCCGGCGAGCTCGCCGCGCAGGCCGGCAAGGACCGATGCGACGGTCATCAGGATCGCGACGTGGGCGTCGTGACCGCAGGCGTGCATGACGCCGACCTGCTCGCCGTTCCACGTCGTCCGCTCCTTCGATGCGAACGGAACGTCGGCGCGCTCCTCGACCGGCAGGCCGTCCATGTCGGCGCGCAGCGCGACGACCGGCCCCGGCAGGGCGCCGCGGAGCAATCCGACGACGCCGGTGACGCCGACCTCGGTGCGCACCTCGTCGAGCTCGAGCGCGCGCAGGTGGGAGGCGACGATCGCGGCCGTGCGGACCTCGCGGTTGCCGAGCTCGGGATGCTGGTGCAGGTCACGCCGCCAAGCGACCAACTTGGGAACGGCGGCGGCAACGGCGGCATCGATCCGGGCGGCGAGGCGGTGGCTGGGGGCGCTGGGGTCGGGCACGGGAGCTCCTCGGGTGGTGCGCCATTCTCTTCTGAGTCCAGCGGATGCCAGGAATCGGATGACGCAAGCCTGTTTCGCGGTGGCGCCGGACACCGATTCCGTAAGGAATCCTCAGTTCATGCGGATCGCCTGCCGGTATGCTCCCCTAAGTGGTACGAGATCCGTCTTCGATCGATGCGGCCGTGCAAAGGGAGACCCTGCGCATGGCTCTGCACAATTCAAGCCGAAGCGTGCCTCTTCAGCTCGTAGCGGTAACTTTTTTTGTCGCTCTTGCCTTCGAAGTCGAGTTGCCTTTCATCGCTACGTTGGTAGGTGCCATCGGTATCGGTGTCGCTGCGTGGCGATATTCACTTTCGACTCGTTACTCCGACGTCCCCAGTTGCAGCCCCACCGATCTCCTGCGGCTGCAGAGAGAACTCGAGGGAAACGCAACCTTGGCTGGGGGAATGTGGGCGATCAGCACCATTTGGATCTATCCGCTTCTCAGTAGCACGGCTGCGACGGTTTTCGTCGTCACGATCTGTGGCTCCATCGCGATCGCCGCGTTTTTCATGTCGTTGGTGGGGCGATCGTTTCTGATCCTCTGTCTCTTCCAACTCGGCGCCCTGATCTCAGTGAGTCTGCTGAACGGTCCGGTGCGGTCAATTCCGCTTGCGATCCTCACGGGCCTGTTCGGTCTCACGATGTACCGGGCCTCGCTCGAATTCCGGAGCACGACGACGCGTGCCATCCGGCATGGCCTCGAAGCGGATGCGGCCAGTGCATCCCTCAAGGTCGCAAAGGAAGCTGCTGAAGCTGCCAACCTGGCGAAGTCGCAGTTTCTCGCGACCATGAGTCACGAGATACGCACTCCGATGAATGGGGTGCTCGGGGCGCTGGACTTATTGCGCCATTCGTCCTTGGACGCCGATCAGCGACGACTGGTTCGCACGGCGGCGTCTTCGGGAACTTCACTCATGGAGATTCTGAACGATGTTCTGGATCACTCCAAGATCGAAGCGGGCAAGCTTGTGCTCGCGAGCGATCCGGCTTCTCTCAATCTGCTGGCCAGATCCGTTGTGGGCCTGTTTCGGAGCAATGCGGAAGCCAAGGG